>NZ_JAUSQM010000001.1:2536043-2853048 GCF_030811215.1 Nocardioides massiliensis | reverse complement strand
TACGCGAGCGCCACCGCGCAGGCCCGGCGGGCGCGCTGGGACTTCGAGGAGGAGTCGCCGCTGCGCGACGCGCGGGGGTTCGACCTGTCCCGCGACGCCGCCGACCCCTCGCAGCTCACCGACGAGGACCTCGGGCTGGCCAACGTCATCTTGGGCAACGGGGCGCGGTTGTACGTCGACCACGCCCACCCGGAGTACTCCACACCGGAGGTCACCACGCCGCGCGACGTCGTGCTGTGGGACAAGGCCGGCGAGCACGTCATGCGGCGGGCCGCGGAGCTGGCGGCAGCGACGCCGGGGGCCACCCCGATCGCGCTCTACAAGAACAACGTCGACAACAAGGGCGCCAGCTACGGCGCTCACGAGAACTACCTCATGCGGCGGTCGACGCCGTTCGCCGACATCGTCACCCACCTCACGCCGTTCTTCGTCAGCCGGCAGGTGGTGTGTGGTGCGGGCCGGGTCGGGATCGGCCAGGACGGCAAGGGGCAGGGCTTCCAGGTCAGCCAGCGCGCCGACTACTTCGAGGTCGAGGTCGGACTCGAGACCACGCTCAAGCGCCCGATCATCAACACACGCGACGAGCCGCACGCCGACCCCGAGCGCTACCGCCGGCTGCACGTGATCATCGGCGACGCCAACCTCGCGGAGGTGTCGACGTACCTCAAGGTCGGCACGACCTCGCTCGTCCTGGCGATGATCGAGGACCAGTTCATCACCCGCGACCTGACGATCGACGGCCCGGTCGCGGCGCTCCGTGCGGTCTCCCACGACCCCACGCTGAAGACCCTCGTCCGACTCCGCGACGGCCGGAAGCTCACCGCCGTCCAGCTGCAGATGGAGTACCTCGACCTCGCCCGCAAGTACGTCGAGGACCGCTACGGCACCGACGCCGACGCGCAGACCCGCGACGTGTTGACGCGCTGGGAGTCGGTGCTGACCCGGCTCGAGACCGACGTCCACTCCTGCGCCTCCGAGCTCGACTGGGTCGCGAAGCTGCGCCTGCTGGAGTCCTACCGCGAGCGCGACGGACTGGACTGGGACGATGCGAAGCTGCACCTGATCGACCTGCAGTACGCCGACAACCGGCTCGAGAAGGGTCTCTATCACCGCCTCGTGCGGCTGGGGCGCATCGAGCGACTGCTCGGCGACGCCGAGGTCGACCGCGCGGTGGGCGAGCCCCCGGAGGACACCCGGGCCTACTTCCGCGGTCGCTGCCTGGAGAAGTACGCCGACCGCATCGCGGCGGCCTCGTGGGACTCAGTGATCTTCGACCTGCCCGGACGCCCGTCGCTGCAGCGGGTCCCGACCATCGACCCCCTGCGCGGGACCCGGGCGCACGTCGGCGACCTGATCGACCGCTGCGCCACGGCCGAGGACCTCGTCCACGCGCTGACCTCCGACCAGTAGGGTCGGAACTGCAGCGGGGGAGAGGCACTGACGAAGGAGATCGCGATGGCCCAGGAGCACAAGCAGCCGCGCCGGTCCACCGAGGCCGAGGAGGTCACGGAGGACACCGCCCCGTCCGAGTCGGTCGCGGAGCGCAAGGACCAGCTCGACGAGGACATCGACGCGATCCTCGACGAGATCGACGACGTCCTCGAGACCAACGCCGAGGACTTCGTGAAGTCCTTCATCCAGAAGGGCGGCCAGTGACCGCACCCCGCCTCGACCCTGCCTACCTGACGCCGGGGTCGTCGTCGTTCGCCGAGTTCCTCGACCGCGCCGCACCCGACCTGCTGCCCGCGCGCCGGCTGCCCGCCGGCGACGCGGCGTCCCTGTCGCCGCACGCCACGACCATCGTCGCCGCCACCTTCACCGGTGGTGTCGTGATGGCCGGTGATCGCCGGGCGACGATGGGCAACGTCATCGCCCAGCGGGACATCGAGAAGGTCTTCCCCGCCGACGAGTTCAGCGTGGTCGGCATCGCCGGGAGCGCCGGGCTCGCCGTCGAGCTGGTGCGGCTGTTCCAGACCGAGCTCGAGCACTACGAGAAGATCGAGGGCACGACGCTGTCCCTCGACGGCAAGGCCAACCGGCTCGCGGCCCTGATCCGGGGCAACCTGCCGATGGCGATGCAGGGCCTGGCCGTCGTGCCCCTCTTCGCCGGCTACGACATCCGCGCCCAGCACGGGCGGATCTTCTCCTACGACGTGACCGGCGGGCGCTACGAGGAGACGGCCTTCCACGCCGTCGGCTCGGGCTCGCTGTTCGCCCGCGGTGCGCTGAAGAAGCTCTACCGCGAGGACCTGAGCGAGGCCGACGCCGTGATCGCGGCCGTGCAGGCGCTCTACGACGCCGCGGACGACGACTCCGCCACGGGCGGTCCCGACATCGCGCGGCGGATCTTCCCCGTGGTCAGCGTGGTCAGCGCCGACGGCCATCGCCGGGTCCCCGACGCCGAGGTCGCCGACGTCGCCGACCGGGTCATCGCGGCCCGGATGACCCGCCCCGACGGCCCCGCCGCCGGGCTGCTGTGAGGAGCCTGCGATGAGCATGCCGTTCTACGTCTCGCCCGAGCAGCTGATGAAGGACCGGGCCGACTTCGCCCGCAAGGGCATCGCCCGCGGCCGGTCGGTCGTCGCCGTGCAGTACGCCGACGGCGTGGTGTTCGTGTCCGAGAACCCCTCTCAGGCCCTGCACAAGATCAGCGAGATCTACGACCGTCTCGCCTTCGCCGCGGTCGGTCGCTACAACGAGTTCGAGAACCTCCGCATCGCGGGCGTGCGGCTGGCTGACATGCGCGGCTACGCCTACGACCGGCGCGACGTCACCGGGCGCAGCCTGGCCAACGCCTACGCCCAGACGCTCGGCACCATCTTCTCCAGCGGTGGGGAGAAGCCCTACGAGGTGGAGATCTTCGTCGCCGAGATCGGCGAGAGCGCGGCGGAGGACCAGATCTACCGGCTCACCTACGACGGTCAGGTCTACGACGAGCACCGTTTCGCGGTCATGGGCGGCACCCACGACAAGGTCGACAGCTACCTCACCGAGCACTACCGCGAGCAGATGAGTCTCGCGGACGCCGTCCGACTCGGTGTCGACGCGCTCGGCCACGACGACGAGGCGCCGCGCACGATCCCGCTGACCGACCTCGAGGTCGCGGTGCTCGACCGCAGCCGCACCCAGAAGCGCAAGTTCAAGCGGATGCTGCCCTCGACCCTGGAGTCGCTGCTCGGCGATCGGGCGTGACGAGCCGCTGGGGGAGCGACGCCGAGCGTCGCTGGACCGCCGTCGGTCCGGACCGACCGTTGCATGTCGGCTTCCAGAGCGTCTATGCGCGCGACTACCGGCTGCCCGACGGCACCGAGGTCATGTGGGAGATGGACGGGCTCGCTGCCGTCGTCGGCGTCCTCGCGCTCACCGACGACGAGCAGCTGGTGATGGTGCGCCAGTTCCGCCCCGGTCCCGACCGCGTGGCCATGTGCCTGCCCGGTGGACTGGTCGACCCCGGCGAGGATCCCGTCGTCGCCGCCGAGCGCGAGCTGCGGGAGGAGACCGGCTACACCGTCGCGTCGTGCGACATCGTCGCGTCGGTGCGCGGGCCGGTGGACCTCAACCCGTCGTACGTCGCGATCGCTCGCGGCGCCCGGCTCACCCACCCCCAGGAGCTCGACCCCTACGAGGACTGCGAGGTCGTGCTGTGCACGCCCGCGCAGGTCAGGGCCGAGGCTCGCGCCGGGCTGATGACGGGCACCGAGCTCGTCTATCTTGCGCTGGACCACGCCGGCTTGTTGTGAGCCAGGTTGCACCCGCTCCACTAGGCTCGATCCATGGACCGGCGGATCTTCGGGATCGAGAACGAGTACGGCGTCACGTGCACGTTCCGCGGTCAGCGCCGGCTCAGCCCGGACGAGGTCGCGCGCTACCTGTTCCGCAAGGTCGTCTCGTGGGGACGCAGCAGCAACGTCTTCCTGCGCAACGGTGCGCGGCTCTATCTCGACGTCGGCAGTCACCCGGAGTACGCCACCCCCGAGTGTGACGATGTCGTCGAGCTCATCACGCACGACAAGGCGGGGGAGCGGGTCCTCGAGGGTCTGCTGGTCGACGCCGAGGAGCGGCTGCACGACGAGGGCATCGCGGGCGACATCTACCTGTTCAAGAACAACACCGACTCGGCCGGCAACTCCTACGGCTGCCATGAGAACTACCTCGTCGGGCGCCAGGGGGAGTTCTCCAAGCTCGCCGACGTCCTCATCCCGTTCCTGGTCACCCGCCAGATCATGGTGGGCGCGGGCAAGGTCAACCAGACCCCGCGCGGAGCGTCGTACTCCGTCAGCCAGCGCGCCGAGCACATCTGGGAGGGCGTCTCCAGCGCCACCACCCGCTCCCGGCCGATCATCAACACGCGCGACGAGCCGCACGCGGACGCCGAGCGCTACCGCCGACTCCACGTGATCGTCGGCGACTCCAACATGAGCGAGACCACCGCGCTGTTGAAGGTGGCCTCCTGCGACCTCGTGCTCCGGATGATCGAGGAGGGCGTGGTGATGCGCGACCTCACGATGGAGAACCCGATCCGCGCGATCCGCGAGATCTCCAACGACCTCACCGGTCGCCGCAAGGTGCGCCTGGCCAACGGCCGCGAGGCCTCAGCGCTCGACATCCAGCACGAGTACTTCAGCCGCGCCCACGACTTCGTCCAGCGTCGCGAGCTCCACACCCCGGTCATCGAGCGAACGCTCGACCTGTGGGAGCGGACGCTGAAGGCCGTGGAGTCCGACGACCTGTCGCTGGTCGAGCGGGAGATCGACTGGGTGATCAAGCTGCGGCTGCTCGACCGTTATCGCGCCCAGCACGGCCTGCCGCTGGGGCACCCCCGGATCGCCCAGCTCGACCTCGCCTACCACGACATCCGCCGCGACCGCGGCCTCTACTACCTGCTCGAGCGGCGCGGTGCGGTCGCGCGGGTGACCGACGACCTGCGGGTCTTCGAGGCCAAGTCCGTGCCGCCGCAGACCACCCGCGCCCGGCTACGGGGCGAGTTCATCAAGCGTGCCCAGGAGCGGCGGCGCGACTTCACCGTCGACTGGGTCCACCTCAAGCTCAACGACCAGGCCCAACGCACGGTGCTGTGCAAGGACCCGTTCCGCTCCCACGACGAACGGGTCCACAAGCTCATCGAGGGAATGTGAACCGGTTCGAGCGCGGCTGGGACCGGCCGGTAGCCTGACCGGCGGTCCGCAGTATTCCAACGAGGGAGCCCCTCTGTGTCGCGCTTGCGCCGTTTCACCGCCCTGACCGCAGCCGCCGCCCTGGTGCTCGTCACCGCCGCGTGCGGCAGCGACGACGAGAACGGGGTCGAGTCGGCCGCGCTGTCGGACGTCGAGGTCACCGGCGAGGTCGGGCAGAAGCCCGATGTCACGGTGCCCGAGGACTTCGCCCTCGAGGAGACCGTCGGCACCGAGCACACCGAGGGTGACGGCGTCCCCCTCGTCGCCGGCAAGCCCGCGTTGATCCACATCACGATGGTCAACGTGCGCACGGGTGACGTGGCGATCAGCACCTACGACCAGGAGCAGCCGCTCTACCTCCAGGCCTTCGACGAGGCCAACCTGTTCAAGACCATCGTCGAGACGATGGAGGGCGCGGCGTCCGGCAGCCGCTACGTCTTCGGGATGCAGCCCGGCGACCTGTACGGCGAGCAGGGCAACACGCAGTTCGGGATCGAGCCCGACGACGACGTGATCGCCGTGGTCGACGCGATCTCCGGCCCGCCCGAGGAGGTCCTCGACGGACCCGACGGCGAGGCTGTGGACCCGCCCGCCGACACACCGACGGTCGTCGAGGACGGCGACGGCCAGGTCACCGGCATCGACTTCAGTGGTCTGCCCAAGGCCGCGCCCGAGGAGTTCCAGGTCATCACTCTCATCGAGGGGGAGGGGCCCGAGGCCCGCGACGACTCGGTGGTGTCGTTCAACTACCTGGGCCAGGTCTGGGGCCGGGAGCAGGTCTTCGACGAGAGCTACTCGCGCGGTGAGCCGACCCCGTTCGGTCTCGGCGTCAGCGGCCTGATCCGGGCCTGGGACGAGGGCCTGGTCGGCACCAAGCGGGGCAGCCGCGTCATGATCATCGCCCCGCCGGAGATGGCGTACGGCGACCAGGAGCGCCCGGGCTCGGGCATTCCGCCCAACTCCACCCTGGTCTTCGTCATCGACGTCCTCGGCGTGAGCTGACCTCCGCCCACGCGGAGCCGGGGACGGGAAGAGTGCGGCAGACTCACCCTCATGGCCAGTGACGAGAAGACCGAGCGCCTGCTCAACCTGCTCATCACCCTGCTCGTCTCCCGGACCTACGTCACCAAGGACCGTCTGCGGTCGGTGATCGAGGGTTACCGCGGCCTCGACGATGCCGCGTTCGAGAAGAAGTTCGAGCGCGACAAGGACGAGCTGCGGGCACTCGGCGTACCGATCGAGATCGGCTCCCACGAGGCGTATTTCGACGACGCTGCCGGCTACCGGGTGCGCCCGGACGCCTTCGCGCTGCCCGACATCGAGCTCACCGCGCAGGAGGCTGCCGTCGTGGGCCTGGCCGCGCGCGTCTGGCAGCACGCCGGGCTCGCCTCGCGCACCACCGATGCGCTGCGCAAGCTCACGGCCGCCGGGGTGAGCGTGGACCGTGCAGCGCTCGACATCGCCCAGCCGCGGCTGGACGCCGCCGAGCCGTCGTTCACCGACCTGTGGGACGCGACCCAACGCCGTACGCCGGTGCGTTTCGGCTACCGCCGCCCGGGGGCCACCGAGGCCACTGAGCGCACGGTCCAGCCCTGGGGGCTGGTGTCGTCGCAGGGGCGGTGGTACGCCGTCGGGCACGACGTCGACCGCGACGACACCCGCGTCTTCCGGCTGTCGCGGATCGAGGGCGCGGTCCGCCCCGCCGGACCTGCTGACAGCTACACCGTGCCGGCCGACCTGGACCTGCGCGCACTGACGCGCTCGCTGGCGCCCGCCGAGCCGGTGGGCGAGGCGGTGGTGCTGGTGCGGCCCGGCGCTGGTCTCGGGCTCCGCGCCCGCGCCACCGCGGCTGCACCCGCCACCACGCCCACCCCGCCCGGCGACTGGGACGAGCTGCGGGTCCCGTTCGCCCGCGAGGACGCCCTGGTCGACGAGGTGCTGTCCTACGGCACCGCGGCGGTACTCCGCTCGCCCGAGCCCTTGCGCGCGCGCGTGGTGGCACGTCTGGGCGCCGCCGTGGGGGAGGACGCGTGAGTTGCCCTGTGTCAACCTCCGCGCCGTCAGGCGGCGATTTGGTGGTGTTCGTTGAGGACGCGTTGGAAGGCTCGGTGCTGGCTAGGGTCGTAGGTGGCCCGGTCTTGCCAGCAGCGCCAGATGATGTCGACCCAGGCGCGGGCGAGGATCCGGACGGCGTGGGGGTGGTCGTGGTTGCGTGCCCTGGCGCGGTTGTAGAGGTCGGCGGCCCACGGGTTGGCGTGTCGGGAGTCAGCGGCGAAGTCACACAGGGCGTCGCGGAGTTCTTTGTCGCATCCCCACCGGAAGGTGACGGCTTTGACCTTGCCGGACTGCCGCGTCGAGGGCGCGACGCCGGCCAGACAGGCCAGGGAGTCGGCGGTGGGGAACCTGCCGCGGGCGTCCCCGATCTCGGCGAGCAGTCGCGCGGCGCGCACGGTCCCGGAGCGAGGCAGCGAGGTCACGACGTGCGCGTCGGGGTGGACGTCGAGTTGCTCAGCGATCGAGTCCGCGAGCGTGGCGATCTGGGTGTTCAAGCTCCGCAGGACCGCGACGAACGCGAGCGTGGTTGCGGCATGGGGGCCGGTTTCAGCACCGGTGGTGCCGCGGGGCGCAGCGAGCAGCCGTTGGTGCAACACGGCAGGGTCGGTGCGCCCGGAGTAGGCGAGCTTCTTCAGCCATGCTGCGAGCCGGTCGGCGGTGAGCCAGTCGGCTTTGGTCTGGGTGGGGAACCGTTCCAGGAAGGACAGGCTGATCGCGGAGTCCAGGTGGGCGAACAGGTCCACGATGCCGGGGAACACGACCTGCAGGTGCGCGCGGAGCTGGTTGGCTGCCGCGACGCGGTGCGCGACCAGGTCCCGACGAGCACGCACGCTGGAGCGCAGCGCTTGGGTGGCCGGGGTCGATCTGGTCAGCGGGGTCAGGCGACGGCGGTCGGTGCGGACCACATCTGCCAGGACGTAGGCGTCGAACCGGTCGTCCTTGTTGCCGGCCGAGCCGTAGCGCGAGCGGAGGTTCTTGACCTGGTTGGGGCTGATCACCAGCACGGTCAGCTCGGTGGCAAGCAAGGCATCGATGACGGGCCCGTCGCCGCGTTCGATGCCGATCTCGACGACCTCAGCTGCCAACAGACGTCGTACGAGTCGTTTGAGGCCGGCAGCGGTGTGCTCGACGGTGAACCGGTCAAGCACCTCGCCGTCGGGGTCCAGGATGCACACGACGTGGTCGTCCTTGGCCCAGTCCAGACCGGCGCACACTCGTGGTCGGGTCGCTTCAGGGGTCACACTCATGGTCAGTTCCTCGCTGTTGGAGCAGTGAGAGAACACCCGGTGGTCCCGGGACCCTGCAGCCGGTCGCTCACTGATCGGCGCTCATCGGCGCATAGCCCTGTAGCCGGTCGGCGGGTCCTGGGCCACCGGACCTCGCAGAACTCACGCTGGACCTCGAAGGTCGAGCGACCGTGGCGATGGTCCGGTGGGGACCAGGGGTGTACCGGCAACCCATCTGAAGCCACCGACCTGAGGAAGGTAATCCAGTGAGCACCGCCCGCGACCAGCTGGCACGGATGCTCGCGCTCGTGCCCTACCTCCAGCACCGCGAGGCCGTCCCCCTCGACCAGGTCGCCCGGGACCTGGGCGTCCCCGCCGAGCAGGTCGTACGCGACCTCAACGTGCTGTGGTTCTGCGGGCTGCCCGGTCTCGGCATGGGCGACCTGATCGAGGTCGACATGGACGCGCTGGACGGAGAGGGGGTCGTCCGGATCTCCAACGCCGACTACCTCAGCCGACCGCTGCGCCTGCGCGCCGACGAGGCCAGTGCGCTTCTCGTGGCGCTGCAGACCCTGCGCGCCACGGCGCCCGCCGACCAGCGCGAGACCGTCGACAGCGTGATCGCCAAGTTGGCCGCGGCCGCCGAGGACGGAGCCGCCCACGCGAGCCAGGTCGCCGTGCAGGTCGCCGACGGTGGCGCCGAGGAGCGCCTGCGCGACCAGCTCGAGCACGCGGTCGCGGCCCGGCGGCAGGTCCGCATCGCCTACCTCGTCCCGTCGCGCGACGAGGTCACCGACCGGGTCGTCGACCCCTTCGCCGTCGTGCGCCACGACGGACAGCACTACCTCCGGGCGTGGTGCCACCTCGCCGGGGGAGAGCGCCGGTTCCGTCTCGACCGGATCCAGAAGGCCACGGTCCTCGACACCCCGGTCAACGTGCCTACCGACACAGCGCCGGTCGCTCTCGACGAGCAGATCTTCTCGCCCGGTCCCGACGCCGTCCCGGCACGGTTGCGACTCGCTACGCCCGCCCGGTGGGTCGTCGACTACGTCCCCCACGACGAGGTCGTGGAGGTCGGCGACGACCTGGAGGTCGCGCTGCGGGTCGCCGACGTCCGCTGGCTCGAGCGGCTGGTCCTGCGGTGCGCCCCCCATGCGACCGTCCTCGAGCCGGCCGAGGTGGGGGTCCGGGTGCGGGCGACCGCGGCGGCGACCCTGGAGCTCTACGCGACGGGCTGACCCGCCCGTCGACCCGCCGACCGACCCGCCCGGCTGGCCCGCCGGTCGGCGCTCGCAGCGTACGATGGCGGCAGGTCACCGCACGCACGTCGTCGACACCCAGAGGACATCATGTTCATCCCCCAGGTCATGGGCCTCGGCCCGGGCGAGATCGCCATCATCGTCGGTGTACTCGTCCTGCTCTTCGGTGCCAAGAAGCTGCCCGAGCTGGCCCGCGGCTCCGGTCGCGCGCTGCGCATCTTCAAGGCCGAGACCAAGGGCCTGATGACCGACGACGACGACGAGCCCAAGGACACGCGCAACCGCACCCTGGACGCGCCCGAGGCGCCGGAGGCCGACGCCCACCCGTCGGCGACGTCCGAGCGGAACCCCGACCGAGACCGCTGAGCCGGTGGCGGTCGCTGCCGGCCTGGTCCGGCTCTTCCGCGGCGCACCCCAGCAGCCCGTCGGCCCGGACGGCAAGATGCCCCTGGCCGACCACCTGCGGGAGCTGCGCGCGCGCATCCTGCGCTCGGTCAGCGTGCTGGTCGTGGCGATCATCGTCGCGCTGTTCTTCTACGACGAGCTCTCCGACCTCGTCAGCGGCCCCTACGAACAGGCCGTGGGCAACATCGACGTCGACAGCGAGCTCATCATCTCCGGCGTCGGCGGCCCCCTGCTGCTGCAGCTGAAGCTGTCGGCCATCGCCGCGGTCATCGCCACCAGCCCCTACTGGCTCTACCAGATCTGGGCGTTCGTGATGCCCGGGCTGCACCAGCACGAACGCCGCTGGACCCGCGTCTTCAGCGCCGTGGCCGGACCGCTGTTCATCGGCGGCGTCGCGGTCGGCTACTACGTGCTCCCCAAGGGCCTGCAGGTCCTCATCGACTTCACCCCTCTCGGAGTGACCAACCTCGTCGACTTCGACACCTACCTGTCGTTCTTCATCCGGCTGCTGCTCGTCTTCGGCATCGCCTTCGAGATCCCGCTGTTCATCGTCATGCTCAGCCTCGCCCGCGTGCTGTCGGCCCGCACACTGGCCGAGTACCGCGCCTGGATCATCGTCGGCACCTTCGTCTTCGCCGCCGTCGCGACCCCCTCCACCGACCCGTTCACCATGCTGTTCCTCGCCATCCCCATGGTCGTGCTGATCTTCGTCAGCGAGGGCATCGTGCGCCTCATCGAGCGCCGTCGCCGCGCGAACGACGACACCACCGACTGGGACGACGACGAGGCATCCCCCCTCGACGAGACCCCGTCACGCATCGACGACGAGGCCGACTGGTGACCCGACCCGTCATCGGCGAGGCCGACCCGTTCGAGCTGCCCGAGTGGCTGGGACTCGGCGAGGTCGAGTGGACCACGACCGCGCCGGTGGCCGGCGCCGGCACCGTCACCGGGCGGCTGAGCCAGGGCACGCAGAGCCTGCCGGCCGACCTGCTCGCTGCCGACCGCGCCTACCCGGTGATCAGCCTCGGCGAGGAGTGGCGCACGCCGGCCCACCAGGCCTGGACCCACGGCGAGGTCCTGCTGCTCGAGGTCGACGGCCGGCTCACCCTCGCCGTACCCGGGCACGCGCTCACCGTGGACCTGACCTTGGAGGCCCTGCGCCGGCTGGCCCGTGCGGTGGGCGTGCCGCCACACCGGTTCGTCGTGGCCCTGCGGCTCTGAGCACGGCCACGCCCTAGAGTCGGCTGCGTGAGCAGTCCACCGCGCGAGGTCGCCCTGGTGACCAACCCGCTCGCCGGCCGCGGACGCGGTGCCCGCGCCGCCGCGGCGGCCCTGCCAACACTGCGCGCCGCCGGCGTACGCGTGCGCAGCCTCACCGGGGGTGATGCCGACGAGACGCTGCAGCTCGCACGCGCGGCGGTGGCCGAGGGGGTCGACGCCCTGGTGGTCTGCGGGGGCGACGGGCTGGTCCACCTGGGTGCCCAGGTGGTCGCGGGCACCGACACGCCCCTGGGCGTCATCCCGGCCGGCACCGGCAACGACGCAGCCCGCTCCCTCGGCCTCGACCAGCGCGACGACGCCGCAGCGGCGGTCGCCGCCGCCCGGGTGGTGGCCGCCGGTCGGACGCGGCGCATCGACGTGGCCGAGACCGCCGGGCGGCGGTTCGTCACCGTCCTCGCGGCCGGGTTCGACGCACGCGTCAACGAGCGCGCCAACCAGATGCGCTGGCCGCGCGGGCAGATGCGCTACAACCTGGCCACCCTCACCGAGCTGCGCGTCTTCCGGCCGCTGCCCTACGTCCTCGAGCTCGACGGCACCGTCCTGCGCACCGACGCGATGCTCGTCGCCGTCGGCAACGGGCCGGCATTCGGCGGGGGGCTGCGCATCACCGAAGGGGCCCGGATCGACGACGGTTTGCTCGACGTCGTCATCATCGAGCCCATCACCAAGACCGACCTCGTCCGGACGTACCCGAAGCTGTTCAGGGGGACCCACGTGCACCACCCGGCCTACCGGCACCACCGCGTGCGTCAGGTCACCGTCGCCGCGCCCGGCATCGTCGCCTACGCCGACGGCGAGCGGATCGCCCCGCTGCCGCTGACGATCACGGTCGAGCCGTCCGCGCTGACCGTGCTGGTGCCGTGATGGGCGCCGATCCCCGCCGCGACCCCGACGAGGCGCTGAGCCCCGCCGACCGGTACGCCGCGTTCCGGTCCCGCCGCGAGCACCCCGTGCTGGCGGAGTTCGTGGACCTGCAGGCCTTCGGACTCGACGACTTCCAGCTGCGCGCGTGCCGCGAGGTCGAGGACGGGCGCGGTGTCCTCGTCGCCGCACCGACCGGGTCGGGCAAGACGATCGTGGGCGAGTTCGCCGTGCACCTGGCCCTGAGCCAGGGGCGCAAGGCGTTCTACACCACGCCGATCAAGGCGCTGTCGAACCAGAAGTACGCCGACCTCGTGCGCCGCTACGGGCCCGAGCGTGTGGGGCTCCTGACCGGAGACCGCACGATCAACGGTGAGGCGCCGGTCGTCGTCATGACGACCGAGGTGCTGCGCAACATGCTCTACGCGGGGTCCCGGACCCTCGCTGGTCTCGGGTTCGTCGTCATGGACGAGGTGCACTACCTCGCCGACCGCGCCCGCGGAGCGGTCTGGGAGGAGGTGATCATCCACCTGCCGGAGTCGGTGGCGGTCATCTCGCTGTCGGCGACCGTGTCCAACGCCGAGGAGTTCGGCGACTGGCTGGCCACCGTGCGCGGCGAGGTCACCACCATCGTCGAGGAGCGGCGCCCCGTGCCGCTCTACCAGCACGTCATGGTGGGACGGAAGCTCGTCGACCTGTTCGCCGACAGCGACGACTACGACCCCGGCTTCCCGCGCGAGGGCGCGCAGGTCAACCCCGAGCTCGTGCGGATCGCCCGCGACGACTGGGCCAGCACCCGGATCCGCGACCGCCGCAGCCCGCGCGGCCAGAAGGGCGGACAACGGGGAGGACAGGGCGGCGGACACGGTCGTGACCGCGGCCGCAACGTCGGCAACGGGCGCCGGGTCTGGGTGCCCAGCCGGCCCGCGGTCGTCGACCGGCTCGACCGGGCCGACCTGCTCCCGGCCATCGTCTTCGTCTTCAGCCGCGCAGGCTGTGACGCCGCGGTGAAGCAGTGTCTCGACGGCAACCTGTGGCTCAACTCCCCGGAGGAGCGCGAGGAGGCGATCGCCTACGTCGAGGCGCAGTGCGCCTCGATCCCGCGCGACGACAAGGTGGTCCTGGGCTACCACGACTTCCTCGAGGGACTCGCGCGCGGCGTGGCCGCGCACCACGCGGGACTGCTACCGGCGTTCAAGGAGATCGTCGAGCAGCTCTTCCTGCGCGGACTGTGCAAGGTGGTCTTCGCGACCGAGACGCTCGCGCTGGGCATCAACATGCCGGCGCGGTCCGTCGTGATCGAGCGACTGTCGAAGTGGAACGGCGAGACGCACGCCGACATCACGCCGGGGGAGTACACCCAGCTCACCGGGCGCGCCGGTCGCCGCGGCATCGACGTCGAGGGCCACGGAATCGTGCTGTGGCAACAGGGCCTGGACCCCAAGCGCCTCGCCGGGCTCGCCTCGACCCGCACGTACCCCCTCAACTCGTCGTTCCGCCCCTCCTACAACATGGCTGTCAACCTGGTGCACCAGCTCGGACGACACACCGCACGCGAGGTGCTGGAGTCGTCGTTCGCGCAGTTCCAGGCCGACCGCGCGGTGGTCGGCCTGTCGCGCCAGCTGCGCAAGGCCGAGAACGCCCTCGAGGGGTACGCCGAGGCGGCGCAGTGCCACCTCGGGGACTTCATGGAGTACGCCGCCATGCGGCGCAAGCTCTCCGACGTCGAGTCCCGCCAGGTCAAGGCCCGCCGGCACGACCGGCGCAACGACGTCATCACGTCGCTGATGGCGCTGCGGCCCGGTGACATCATCGACGTCCCGGCCGGCAAGTTCGCCGGGATCGCGGTCGTCGTGGACCCGGGCAACACTCGGCGCGGCGAGGAGCCGCGACCGATGGTCCTCACGCTGGACCGGCAGGCACGTCGGCTCAACCTGATGGACTTCCCGACCCCGGTCGAGGCGTTCGCCCGCCTGCGGGTGCCGAAGGGCTTCGAGGCGCGCAACCCGCAGGACCGCCGCGACCTCGCCTCGGCGCTGCGCAGCCGCACGAAGGGGGTGGCGCCGCCGCCACGACCGTTCCAGACCGAGGATCGGCGCACGACGCCGGCGGCGAAGGACGAGATCGACCGCCTCCGCGCGCAGCTGCGCGCGCACCCCTGCCACGCGTGTCCGGACCGCGAGGACCACGCCCGCTGGGCCGAGCGGCACTTCAAGCTGCACCGTGATGCGCAGACACTGGCGCGCCGGATCGAGCAGCGCACCAACACCATCGCCCGCCAGTTCGACCGCGTGTGCGAGGTGCTCACGGACCTCGGCTACCTCGAGGAGACCTCGGAGCCCGAGGAGGGCGTCGGCGCCGAGGCCGGCCCGCGCACGGTGGTGACACCCCGCGGGGCGCGGCTCATGCGCCTCTACAGCGACCTCGACCTGGTCGCCGCCGAGGCGCTGCGCGAGGGGTTGTGGGACGACCTCGCGCCGAGCGAGCTGGCGGCAGTGCTGTCCACGCTGGCCTACGAGGCCCGTCGCCCGGAGGACGCGAACGCCCCGCGCCTGCCGGGTGGGCGCGTCCAGCCGGCGATCGAGGACACCGTCGCCCTGTGGCGCGAACTGGAGATGCTCGAGCGCGAGCACAAGCTCGACTTCCTGCGCGAGCCCGACCCCGGGTTCGCCTGGGCCGCCTACCGGTGGGCCGAAGGTGACGAGCTCGACGACGTCCTGCGCGTCATCGACCTGCCGGCCGGCGACTTCGTGCGCTGGATGAAGCAGCTGCTGGACCTGCTCGGCCAGGTCGCCAACGCGGCGGGGGAGTCCCCGGTGCGGCGTACGGCGCGGGAGGCCGTGACGCTGCTGCGACGCGGCATCGTGGACTACGACGCCGAGGCCTGAGCGGCCTCCAGCCTGGAGCCGGACTCAGGCGCTGAGCACCTCGGTGAGCCGCTCGGCCGAGGTCCCCAACCCCCAGCGCTCGGTCAGCGACGCCGCGGCGTCGGCGTCTGCCAGGCCGCGCAGCCGCAGGTCGGGGGCGCCGAGGTCGAGGTCGCGCACCACCGCGACGACCCGCGGCGCGACGTCGAGGTAGGGCGCGGCCTCCTTGAGCTTGCGCCGGACGCCGGGAGCGATCTCCGAGGCCGGGTCCTCGGCGGCTGCGCGGATCCCCTCGAGGTCGCCGAAGCGCAGCAGCAGGGTGGCCGCGGTCTTCTCGCCCACACCGGGCACGCCGGGCAGCCCGTCGGAGGTGTCGCCCCGCAAGGTGGCGAAGTCGGCGTACTGCTGGGGGAGGACGCCGTACTTCCCGACCACCCACGCGGTGTCGACCCGCTCGTGTCGACCGACGCCGCGGGCGGTGTAGAGCACCCGCACCTCGGCAGCGTCGTCGACGAGCTGGAAGAGGTCGCGGTCGCCGGTCACGATGTCGACCGGCATCCCGGCGCCGGTGGCCAGCGTGCCGATGACGTCGTCGGCCTCGTGCTCGGCGGCGCCGACGATCGGCAGCCCCCAGGCAGTCAGCACGTCGCGGATGATCGGGACCTGCACCTCCAGCGGGTCCGGCACCTCCTCGACGTCGGTCGCACCGGGCACGACCTCGACCACGCGGTGCGCCTTGTAGGACGGCAGCAGGTCGACGCGCCACTGCGGACGCCAGTCGTCGTCCCAGCAGCAGGCGAGATGGGTGGGCTCGTAGTCGGCGACCAGCCGGCTGATGAAGTCCATGAGCCCGCGCACCGCGTTGACCGGCGTGCCGTCGTCGGCCCGCAGCGAGTCCGGCATCCCGAAGAAGGCCCGGAAGTAGAGGGAGGCGGTGTCCAGGAGCAGCATCCGGTTGGTCACGGGCCGAGTGTGTCATCCCCGGGACCGCACACGCGCGACGCTGCCGCCCCTATCCTGTGCCGCGTGGAAGACACCGACCAGCAGATCCTGCGCCTGCTCGCCGAGGACGGCCGCATGTCGTTCACCGACCTCGCCAAGGCCACCGGGCTCTCGACGTCGGCGGTCCACCAGCGGGTCAAGCGGCTCGAGTCGCGTGGCGTGATCAAGGGGTACGGCGCGACGATCGACTACGAGCAGCTCGGCAAGCCGCTGACGGCGTTCATCTCGATCACCCCGATCGACGTGTCGGAGCCCGACGACTATCCCGAGCGACTGCGGTCGGTCACCGAGATCGAGAGCTGCTGGTCCGTCGCCGGGACCGAGTCCTACATCCTCAAGGTCCGGGTAGCGACCCCCGGTGACCTGGAGAACCTGCTGTCGCGGATCCGCTCGGTCGCCAACGTCGCCACCCGCACGACGATCGTGCTGTCCACGGCCTACGAGAACCGCCCGGTCTGAGACCGGGACCTGGGCGACTACGCAGGTGCGGTCGTCTGCGCCCGCTCACGCCAGTAGGCCTGGCCCTCGAGCGGGAGGGTGTGGATCGGGTCATAGTAGGGATAGGTCTGCTCCCCGAGGTCGACGTCGTCGCCCTCCAGCGAGGTGCGGTAGTTCTTGGTCCACGACGAGATCCCGCGGACCCGGTCGTAGGCCGCGACCTGGTGGACCCAGCGCTTGCCGACGAACGGGACGTCGCAGACGATCCGCGGCGTCGCGAAGCCGGGCAGGTAGCCCATGATGTGGTGCTGCAGCCGTTGGGCGTCGGCGACCGAGACCCGCCAGTGCTCCGCGGCCGGGATCATGTCGCACATGTAGAAGTAGTAGGGCATCACGCCGGCCCCGTCGAGCAGTGCGAAGCAGAGGTCGAGCAGCGCGTGCGGGTCGGCGTTGACGCCGTCGAGCAGGACGCCCTGGTTGCGCACGTCGCGCACCCCCGCCTCGAGCATCGCCTGCGTGGCCTCGGCGACCAGCGGTGTCACCGAGTTCGCGTGGTTGGCGTGGGTGTGGATGGCCAGCGCGACCCCGCGGCGGCGGGCCACGCCGGCGACCCGCTCCATGCCTTCGCGTACGTCGTCCGACAGCCAGTGCTGGGGGAGACCGACCAACGCCTTGGAGGCCAACCGGATGTCACGGACGTTCTCGATCTCCAGCAACCGGGTGAGGAACTCCTCGAGCCGGCGCCAGGGCAGGTTCGCGACGTCACCGCCGGAGACGACCACGTCGCGCACCGTCGGCGTGCGCCGCAGGTAGTCGAGCATCGCGTCGTGCCGGTCGACCGGGCGCAGGTCGAACTTGAGCTTGTCGACCGTCGGGGTCGAGTTGCCGACCAGGTCCATCCGCGTGCAGTGGCCGCAGTACTGCGGGCACGTCGGCAGCAGCTCGGCCAGGACCTTGGTGGGGTAGCGGTGCGTCAGGCCCTCGGCCACCCACATGTCGTGCTCGTGCAGCGAGTCGCGCTGCGCATAGGGGTGGGAGGCGAAGTCCGTCCGCCGGTCGGACAGCACGGGGATCATGTAGCGCCGGACGGGGTCGGCGTACACCGCGTCGGTCCACGACCCTGGCTCGGTGCCCGTGGCGTGCGGCGCGATGGTGTTCATCATCTGCGGCGGCACCAGCATCGACATCGTCGCGCGCTCGCGCTGGTCGCGTTCGAGGTCGGCGTAGAACTCCTCGCCGACCAGGTCCCCCCATAGTGCCCGCAGCTGCGCGAGGTTCTTCACGCAGTGCGCGCGCTGCCACTGCACCGAGCGCCACTGCTCGTCGGTGACGTCACGCCACCCCGGCAGCCGCCGCCAGTCCGGCTCGACGAGCTCGCGACGGTGATAGGTGTAGGGCTGACCGGTGCCGAGCCCGATCGAAGTCTCGATAGTCATGATGATCGGAGGCTACGATGCGATCCTTCGGTCGGTCCACCCATCTGCCGGAAGATTTCCGGCCTGACGTTCACTAGGCAGGCTTTCCGTGACCATCGCGGTCTCCGACCCCACCGGCGTCCACCGGGTGCTCGCGCCTGTGGGCGCGCTCCCGCAGGCGGCCGAGCGCCTCGACACGCGCGCCGCGCTCTGGCCCGACGAGGTGCGGGTGCGGGTCAGCCGCCTGAACCTGGACGCCGCGTCGTTCCGTCAGCTGCGTGAGGCACACCCGGACCCGGTCGAGCGCCGGCGCGCGGTCTGCGCGATCGTCGCCGCCCGCGGCAAGATGCAGAACCCGGTCACGGGGTCGGGCGGGATGCTGATCGGCACCGTCGAGGAGGTCGGCCACGCCTCGACCCTGGGGCTGTCCGTGGGCGATCGGGTCGCCACCCTCGTCTCGCTGACCCTCACCCCATTGGTGATCGACGACGAGCTGGCGTCATGGGACGCCGACTCCGAGCAGGTGCCCTGCTCCGGTCACGCCATCCTCTTCGGCCGCTCCATCGCCGCCCGCCTGCCCGACGACCTGCCGGAGCCGCTCGCCCTCGCCGCCCTCGACGTCTGCGGCGCGCCGGCGCTCACGAGCCGCGTCACCCGGACGTACGCCGACCCGGTGGTCGTCGTCATCGGGGGAGGGGGCAAGTCCGGCTCGCTGGCGCTCGCCGCTGCGCGGGCGGCGGGCGCGGCGCGCACCATCGGGGTCGTCCCGCACGACGCCGAGGCACGGGCGCTGCGTGACGCCGACCTGGCCGATGCCGTCGTGGTCTGCGACGCCCGTGATCCGTTGGCACTGCGCGACGCCGTCACCTGCGCGGGCGGACCCGCCGACGTGACGGTCGTCTGCGTCGACGTCCCGGGGTGCGAGGGCGGCGCCGTGCTCGCGACCAACGACCGGGGCACGGTCGTCTTCTTCTCGATGGCCACCTCGTTCAGTGCCGCCGCGCTCGGCGCCGAAGGGGTGGCGGCCGACGTGACCATGCTCGTCGGCAACGGCTACGTCCCGGGGCACGCCGACCTGGCGCTCGACCTGGTCCGCAGCACGCCCGGGGTCCGAGCGCTCTTCGAGCAGCGACTGGCGCAGGAGGCGCGATGAGGATGCTGTTGCGCGGTGGGCAGGTGCTCAGCCCGGCGCACCCGCGCGCCACCGCCCTCGGTGTGGAGGAGGGGCAGGTCGCCTTCGTCGGCGACGAGACCGAGGCCGAGGGGTGGGCGACGTACGCCGACCTCGTGGTCGACCTCGCGGGGCGCCTCGTGACCCCGGCTTTCGTCGACGCCCACGTCCACCTCGCGCAGACCGGGCTCAGTGCCGCGAGCGTCGACCTCGGCACCCCGACCCTGGTCGCGGCACTCGACGCGCTGGCCGCGCACGCGCGTCAGGACCACCACGCCGTGCTGCTCGGCCACGGGTGGGACGAGAGCCAGTGGCCCGAGCGGCGTCCGTTCACCCGCGCCGAGGTCGACCGCGCCACCGGCGGCAAGCCCGCCTACCTCGCCCGCATCGACGCCCACTCCGCGGTGGTCTCCAGCGCGTTCCTCGACGCCGTACCCCGCCTGGCCGGCATCCAGGGCTACGCCGAGGAGGGCTGGCTGACCCGGACCGCCCACGACACCGCGCGGCAGGCCCTCTTCGAGCTGCTCCCGGGCTCGACCCGCGCCGATGCCCTGCTGCGCGCCCTGCGTGAGGCGGCGGCGCAGGGGATCGGCCAGGTCCACGAGATGGGCGCGCCCCACCTCTCCCCGGCCGACGACTTCACCCGCCTCGACGCGCTCGCGCTCGCCCACGACGGGGCGCTGCCGCAGGTCGTGCGCTACTGGGGCTCGGCCGCCACCGACGAGACGTTCAGCATCGCCCGCGAGCACGGCTGCATCGGGCTGGCCGGGGACCTGTGCGCCGACGGGGCGATCGGCTCGCGCACCTCCGCGCTACGGGCGCCCTACACCGACGAGCCGGACACCTCCGGGGCGCTCTACCTCGACCACGACACCGTCCGCGACCACGTCGTCGCCTGCACCCGCGCAGGGGTCCAGGGCGGCTTCCACGTGATCGGTGACCGGGCAGCCGACACGGTGGTGGCCGGGATCGCCGCCGCTGTCGAGCAGCTCGGGGTCGACGCGGTGCGCGCCGCGCGGCACCGGCTCGAGCACGTCGAGATGCTCGACCACGGTGACGCCGGGCGCCTCGCCGCGTGGGGTGTCACCGCGAGCATGCAGCCGGCCTTCGACGCGCTCTGGGGCGGCGACGCCGCGCTCTACGCCCAGCGTCTCGGTCGCGAGCGGGCCGGGCGCATGAACGCCGTCGGCACCCTCCTGGGCGCCGGGGTCCGCGTGGCGTTCGGCTCCGACACCCCGGTCACGCCGTTCGCGCCGTGGGCCGCGGTGCGCGCCGCGGTGCACCACCAGACCCCGGCCCAGCGCATCGATCCGGCCGCAGCGTTCGCGGCCCACACCTGCGGTGGGTGGGAGGCGGCCGGGCTGTCCGGCGGCGACCTGCGCCCGGGGGCGCCGGCCAGCCTCGTCGTCTGGGACGTCACGCCACAGTCCCCCGAGGCGCCGGCCCTCGACCTCGGTTCGCCGCTGCCGACGGCACACCTGACCCTCGTCCACGGACGCATCGCGCACGAAGAGACCGGAGCACTGCGTTGACCGCCGCGACCACCGCCGCACGGATCCCCCTGGACCCCGCCACGGTCCGCACCGCGCGCCGGTTGGCGCGCAAGGCCGGGCGGCCGATCGTCCGCATGGCCCAGCAGCACACGACAGTGTCGGTCGAGCGCGCGACGCTGCGCCTGGCCGGACTCGGCGGCGCCGACGCCGAGGGCACACCCTGGGTCAACCGGCTCCTCGACGCGGTCCGCGGCGACGTCGGGATCGAACACGGCGTCTGCCTGCCGGTGTACGACGCCCTGCGCCGCGGCGAGGCGGCGGACCTGACCGAGCTCGCGCAGAAGGCAGCCGTGGGGTCGGTGCGGTTCCGCCTGCCCGAGGGCACCGAGCGCACCCGGGCGGCCTCCCTGGCGCGCAAGCAGGTCGGTGCCGGGATCCGGCGCATCGACACCCGCCGGCGCGAGCGCGACCGGCTCATCGCCCGCCACGGGGACGCCCCGCGCACACCGTGGATCTATCTCATCGTCGCGACCGGCGACATCTACGAGGACATCCCGCAGGCGCAGGCAGCAGCCCGCGCGGGGGCCGACGTGGTGGCGGTGATCCGCTCGACGGGGCAGTCCCTGCTCGACTTCGTGCCCGAGGGCGCCACCCGCGAGGGCTACGCCGGCACCTACGCGACGCAGGAGAACTTCCGGTTGATGCGGGCGGCGCTCGACGAGACCAGCAAGGAGCTCGGGCGCTACATCCGCCTGACCAACTACGCCTCTGGCCTGTGCATGCCCGAGATCGCCGCGCTCGCCGGCCTCGAGCGGCTCGACATGATGCTCAACGACTCGATGTACGGGATCCTCTTCCGCGACATCAACCCGGTGCGCACGTTCGTCGACCAGCGCTTCAGCCGCCAGGTCCACGCCCGCGCCGGCATCATCATCAACACCGGCGAGGACAACTACCTCACCACCGCCGACGCGGTCGAGGCCGCCCACACGGTGACCGTCTCCCAGCTGCTCAACGAGTACTTCGCCAAGGAGGCAGGGCTCGAGGACTGGCAGCTCGGGCTGGGCCACGCCTTCGAGATCGACCCCGAGGTGACCGACTCCTTCCGGCTCGAGCTCGCCCACGCCCTGCTGGCCCGGCAGCTGTTCCCGAGGGCCCCGCTGAAGTGGATGCCACCAACGCGTCACATGAGCGGCGACATCTTCCGCGGCTACCTGCTCGACGCGTTCTTCAACCTCGCCGGCGCACTGACCGGGCAGGGGATCCTGCTCGTCGGGATGATGACCGAGGCGGTGGTCACGCCGTGGCTCTCCGACCGCGACCTCGCGCTGCAGAACGTCCGCTACGTCCTCGACGCCGCCGGCGGGCTCGCCGAGGACTTCCGCCCGGCCCCCGACGGGTTCATCGCCCAGCGCGCCCAGCAGGTGCTGGGCGAGGCGGTCGACCTGCTCGAGCGGATCACTGACACCGAGCAGCACCGCGACGGACTGCTCGACGCGATCGCCGATGGCACCTTCGGTCTGATGCGCCGCCCGGCCGACGGCGGCCGCGGCCTCGACGGCGTCGCCCGCAAGGCCGACGGCTACCTCAACCCGGCCATCGACCTGCTGGAGGAGACGTCATGAGCACACTCGTCCGCCCCTACGGCGACACCACGGGCGACGGGATGGTGCAGATGTCCTTCACCCTCCCGGTGCCGCACTCCAAGGTCGCCGAGGGCGCCGCCGCCCAGCTCGCGCAGAAGATGGGCATGGACCCCGCCCTCGTCGTCCACGCCAAGCCGATGGGCCCGGACTTCACCTTCTTCGTCGTCTACGGCCGGGTCAGCCACCTCGTCGACCTCGACGCCGTGCGGGTGGTCGAGCGCGACTACCCGCTCCTGACGCCCAAAGAGGCCAACCTCGCGCTGCGCAAGGGCCTGCGCCGTCGGCTCGTCGTGGTCGGCGCGTGCATCGGCACCGACGCCCACACCGTCGGCATCGACGCCATCCTCAACGTCAAGGGCTGGGCGGGGGAGAAGGGGCTGGAGTACTACCGCGAGATCAAGGTGGTCAACCTCGGGGCCCAGGTCGCCGTACCCGACCTTGTCGCCCGAGCCGAGGCCGAGCGCGCCGACGCCGTCCTCGTCTCCCAGGTGGTGACGCAGCGCGACGCCCACCTGCACAACACCCGCGAGCTGTCCGCCGCGTTCCGCGAGGCCTTCCCGCCGGCTCGGCGGCCGCTGCTGGTGGTCGGCGGCCCCCGCTTCGACGAGGGCGGTGCCGAGACCCTCGGCGTCGATCGGGTCTTCGGCCGCGGCACCACGCCCGCCGAGGTGGCCAGCTACCTCGTCCACCGCACCGTCACCCGTCACTCGTCCCCGGAGGTACGCCGATGATCGGCCAGCGCGTCACGCATCGCCGCTACGTGCCCTACGCCCATGCCCACTACGCCGGCGGCCTCGTCGACGGTGCCTACGGTCTCGGGCTCTTCGGCGACGTCGCGACCGAGCTGTGCATCCGCACCGACGGCGACGAGGGGCTGTTCGCCTCCTACGAAGACGTGCAGTTCCGCGCGCCGGTGCAGGCCGGCGACCTGGTGGAGGCGGCCGTCGAGCTGGTCGCCATGGGCCGGCGGAGCCGACGGATGACGTTCACGCTGCACGTCGTCGGGCGCGGTGCGGCACAGGGCGGTCGGGCGAGCAGCGCACGACTGCTCGCAGAGCCGATCCTGGCCACCACCGCCGTCGGCACCGTCGTCGTCCCGGCCGCCCCGGACGAGCCGGGCCGATCGCCGGGCGTGTCGGCGCCGGACACGCCGCACTGAGGAAAGTTTTCGGGTCGAATGTGGTGCACGACACACGTCGCTGACCTGCGGGTTTGCTCGAAACCGCAGGTCAGGGGCCGGTTGACAGCGTGGCGCGCGTTGACCAATCTCTCCCACGATCCTCTCGAGCAGAACGCCACGCCAGCGGGCTCTGGCTCCGGGACGGACAGCCGGGTCGGGTACCACGACCGCGGTCGACCGTCTCGTCCAGACCGGGTCGACGTGGCGGGGGAGGACACGGAAAGGGTCCGGCGCCCAGTAGACAACGGGCTCGCGCGTCGCGGCCAGCGGCGACGAGCTCGGTCCGAAGGGCCTGGACCCTTTCCGTTGTCCTGCAGCGGGTAGGTTGTGCCGGTGCTGGTGCGACTCGTCCTTGCCGGCCTGGCCGGCGGCGTCGCCGCGCTGGCCTTCGAACCCTTCGCGTACGCCGTCGCGCTTCCGGTGGCCATCGCCCTCCTCGCGGGCATGCTGGCCTCGCTGCCCGAGCACCACGCCGGCCGCCGTGGCTACCTGCTCGCCACGGTCTTCGGCGCCGTGTTCATGCTGACGCTGCTGCCCTGGCTGCACGTCGTCACCCCGCTGTGGCCGTTGATCGCTCTTGCCGAGGCACCCCTGATCGGCCTCACCGGCCTCGCAGCGGCATACGCGCGGCGGCCCTGGTGGCCGCTGGTCGTGGCGGCGATCTGGACGACCGCGGAGGTCGTGCGCAGCACGTGGCCACTCGGTGGCTTCCCGTGGGGCCGCGTCGGCTTCGGCGTCGCGGACTCACCCTTCGCGGGGCTGCTTCCGTGGGTGGGCGTCACGGGGACGACGTTCGTGGTCGCGCTCCTGGGAGCCGCCCTCGGCTGGGCGGTCGTGACCGTGCGGGTCCGCCCGGTCCCCGCGGTCGCGACCACCCTCGGTGCGCTCGCGCTCGCCACCGCCGGGGCCTGGCTGCCCCTCGACCCGGCCGGCGGAGTGCGGGACGAGTCGGCGCTGCGCGTGGCGGCGGTGCAGGGCAACACCCCCGGCGTCGGTCTCTCGGCCATGGCCGAGCGCCGCCAGGTCCTCGACAACCACGTGCGCGCCACCCAGGACCTCGCCGCCGCCGTACGCCGCGGCGCGGAGCCGGCCCCGGACCTCGTGCTGTGGCCGGAGAACTCCTCCGACATCGACCCCTTCACCGACGCGGCCGCCTACGCCGACGTCGCGGGCGCGGCCGTCGCCGTCGACGCACCGCTGGTCATGGGGACCGCGGTCTCCGATGGCGTGGGGTGGCGCAACCGCTTCCAGCTCTGGGAGGCCGACGGTCGCCCGACGGCGTACTACGACAAGCGCAAGGCGGTGCCGTTCGGCGAGTACGTGCCGTTCCGTGCCGTGCTCGACCCGATCGTGCCGGCGCTGGAGCAGATCCCGCGCGACATGCTGCCGGGGGACCGGCCCGGGGTCATGGAGCTCGCGGACGTACCCGTGGGGGTGATCACCTGTTACGAGGTCGCCTACGCGCCGCTCGTGACCGACCTGGTCGACTCCGGCGCCCGGCTGCTCGCCGTCCCGACCAACAACGCGACCTACATGGGCACCGCCCAGGTCGAGCAGCAGTTCGCGATGGCGCGTCTCACGGCGCTCGCGACCTCGCGCTCGGTCGTGGTCGTCTCGACCAACGGCGTCTCGGGCCTGGTCGCGCCCGACGGCAGCGTGGTGGAGCGCGCGCCTGTGCGCACGACCCACGTGCTGACCGCCGACGTGTCGCCCCGCGTCGGGCTGACCCCGGCCGTACGGTGGGCCACCGTGTGGACCGTCCTCTTCACCGTGCCCGGTGCCGTGTTGGCACTGGCCGCCCTCCTCGTGCTGCGCCGCGGACGGCGTACGCCGGCTCCCCTCGAGCGCGTCGAGGCCACCGCGTGAGCGTCCAGCGACGCCCCGGGTCGGCCGGGGTGATCGTGATGCCCACCTACAACGAGCGCGCCAACCTCGAGCGGATCGTCCCGCGAGTCCGCGCCGCGGCGCCCGACCTCGACCTCCTCGTGGTGGACGACGGGTCGCCCGACGGGACGGGGGCCTACGCCGACGAGCTGCGCGCGGCCGACCCGGCGATCCACGTGCTGCACCGCACCAGCAAGGAGGGGCTGGGGGCGGCGTACGTCGCCGGCTTCCGCCTCGCGCTGGCTGCCGGCTACCCGGTCATCGGGGAGATGGACGCCGACGGGTCCCACCTGCCCGAGGAGCTCCCGCGGCTGCGCGCGGCGCTGACGGATGCCGACCTGGTCGTCGGCGCCCGATGGATCCCGGGCGGCGAGGTCCGCAACTGGTCCCGGCGCCGGATCTGGCTGTCCCGCGGTGGCAACACCTACGCGCGCCTGCTGCTGGCGATGCCGGTGCGCGACGCGACGTCGGGCTACCGGCTCTTCCGGGCCTCCGCCCTCACCACGATCGACCTCGACACCGTGCACTCCACCGGGTACGTGTTCCAGACCGACCTGGTGCACCGTGCCCTGGCGGCGGGCCTGCGGGTCCGCGAGGTGCCGATCACCTTCGTCGACCGGGTCGAGGGGGAGTCCAAGATGAGCACGGCCGTGGCGGTGGAGTCACTGGCGCGTATCACCGCCTGGGGGGTGCGCGACCGTTGGGACCGGCGGCGCGGACGTGCCGGCCCAGCCGGCTGACGGGGACGCTCCGTACGCTGGACCCATGACCCGCGGTCCCCGTCTCGTCCTCGCCGGCCTGCTCGGCCTCCTGCTGCTCGAGCTGGTCGTCGTGGTGGTCCTCGTCCAGCAGATCGGTGTCGGCTGGACCCTGCTGGGCCTGGTCGCCACGAGCATCATCGGTGTCATCGTCGTCCGCCGAGCCGGGACGCGGGCCCTCGGCGAGCTGGGCGCCGCCGTGCGCAGCGGTCAGCCGCCCGGCACGGACCTGGCCGACGCCGGCGGCGTCGTGCTCGCGGGGATGCTCCTCGTGCTGCCGGGCTTCGTCGGTGACGTGCTCGGCGCGGCACTGCTGCTGCGCCCGGTGCGCGTCGCCGCCCGGCGGCTGCTCGGTCGCGTGGCCGCGAGCCTCACCCTCGGGCGCCCCTCATCTGCGCATGGCGCCCCGACACGACGACGCCCCGGCCACGAGGACGTGGTCCGGGGCGAGGTCGTGGACCCTCCCGTGGAGTGAGGCCGGGAGGGCCGTGACACATCAGATCAGGCGTTGGCCTTCTTCTTGCGGGGGCGGTGCAGGTGGGCGGGACCGATCTCGCCGCCGCGCAGGAGCTCCAGGCGCTCGGTGAGGATCTCCTCGAGCTCCGGGATCGACCGCCGCTCCAGCAGCATGTCCCAGTGGGTGCGCGCCGGCTTCTCGGCCTTGAGCTCGGGCTCGATGCCCTGGGTGCTGCGGGCCTCGGCACCGCACTTCGGGCACTCCCAGATCGCCGGCACGTCGGCCTCCAGGGCCATGGTGACCTCGAACTCGTGGCCGTTGGTGCAGGCGTAGGCCGACTGCTGCCGTGCTGCGAACTCGATGCCTCGCTCGTCCTCGAAGCTCTGGCCGCCCAGCCGGGCGCCGCGTAGTGTCCGCTCTGCCACGAGTGGCCTCCTATCGGGTCGTTCGTGGGTGCTGGTGTGCTGCTGTGTGCAGCCTTCCACGGTACTTCGTCGTCGCGATGTTGCCCAAACCTCGTCGGTCGGACACCCCGCTCAACGTCCGGGCGGGTCCGAAGATTCCGGCGCGGCGAGCGCTGAGTCCGGGCTCACGTACTGCCGCACCGGCACCAGCAGTGCCAGCCCAACGGCCAGCACGAGCACGATGCCGAGGATGCCCCAGTGTTGCACCTCCCGCAGCGGGTCGCCGGTCACCCGCTGGCCGAGCCACAGCGCGGTGGCGAACGCGGCCGGGGCCAGGAAGCTGACAGCGCGACCGGTGGTGGCGTACAGACCGAAGATCTGTCCCTCCTGCCCGGCCGGGATGATCCGTGCGAGGAAGGTACGCGACGCGGACTGGACGGGGCCGACGAAGATGCACAGCGCGAGGCCGCAGATCCAGAAGATGACCTTGCCCTGGTCGTGGAGAGCGAAGATCAGCAACCCGAGCAGACACATCGAGACCAGCGAGAACACGATGATCCGCTTGGGTCCGATGGCGTCATCGACCCGGCCGGCCACGATCGTCGCCACACCGGCGACCACGTTGGCCGCGATCGCGAACACGATGACGAGGCTGTCGCTGAAGTCGAACGCGCGCGCGGCGATGACCGCCCCGAAGGTGAAGACCCCCGCGAGCCCATCGCGGAAGACGGCCGAGGCGGCAAGGAAGTACACCGCCGCGCGGTCGGCACGCCAGAGCCGACCGATGCTGGCGAACAGCAGCCGGTACGCACCGACGACCCCGGGCTTGGGCTCGCTCGAACCCCGCCGTCCCGCCGGGTCGTCGCGCAGGGTGAGGATCACGGGCAGCGAGAACGCCAACGTCCACCCGGCGCACAGCAGCATCGCCAGCCGCACGCCGAGCGCGTCGTCGTTCTCGATGCCGAACCAGGAGTCGGGGTTCACGAAGCCGACGACCACGATCGTCAGCAGCACGATCCCGCCGAGGTAGCCCAGGCCCCAGCCCAGACCCGAGATGCGGCCGACGTTCTGCGGGGTCGAGATCGTGTTGAGCATCGCGTTGTAGTTCACCGAGGCGAACTCGAAGAAGACGTTGCCGACCGCCAGCAGCACCAGCCCCAGCCAGAGGTACGACGCCTCGGGCCGGACGAAGAACAGCCCGGCGCTGACCAGCACCACGAGGTAGGTGTTGATGGCGAGCCAGAACGTACGTCGCCCCGAGCGGTCGGCACCTTGTCCGAGCACGGGGGCGAAGAGCGCGATCAACACGCCGGCACCGGCCAGCGCCCACCCCAGCTGGGAGGACGCGCCGTCGCCGAAGACGTCGGGGTCGGTGATGTAGACCGAGAAGACGAAGGTCGTGATCACCGCGTTGAAGGCGGCCGAGCCCCAGTCCCACAACGCCCAGGACCACACCGGCCAGCCGATCCGCTGCCGGGGCCCCGGTGTCCCGTCGGCTGCCACCTCGTCCGTCCCCGCTGTGCTCATCATGGCTCCTCCCATCGGCCCAGGCGTTGGAGCACCGCACGAAGCGTGTCGGTGCGGTCGGTCATCAAGCCGTCGACGCCGGCGGCGACGAGTCGCTCGATGTCGGCCGGCTCATCGACGGTCCACACGTGGACCTGCAGCCCGGCGCGGTGGGCGCGAGCAAGCAGCCGCGGGCTCAGCACCTGCAGTCGCCCGCGGCGCTCGGGCACCTGCAGGGCGCACACGGTCGGGTCGAGGCGGAGCACCGCGAGCCGTGCCGGCAGGGCGAGGAACCGCGCCACCTCCGGCGGCGAGGCCGCCGTGGCCACGCGGCCACCGGTCGCCGTACGAAACTGGCGGATCCGGGCGGGGCTGAAGGAGCTCACGAGCACGCGGTCGTGAGCACCCGTCCGGTCGATCAGCTCGGCCAGCGGACGCGCACCACCGGGCGACTTGAGGTCGATGTTGAAGCGGGCGTCGTGGAACTCCTCGAGGAGCTCCTCGAGTCGCGGGATCGGCTCGGTGCCGCCGATGCGCAGCCGATCGATCTCGGCCATCGTCATCGACTCGACCATGCCGTTGCCGTCGGTGACCCGCTCGAGGACAGGGTCGTGGAACGCGACCAGGCAGCCGTCGCGGGAGACGTGGACGTCGGTCTCGAGCCACCGGAAGCCCAGCGCGTAGGCGTGCGCGAACGCACGGCGCGTGTTCTCCAGCCCGAGCAGATCGGGATGACGAGCTCCGCCGCGGTGGGCGAAGGCCAGCACCGGAGCAGTCCCGTCGGCACCCGCCGGACCTCGGCGGGCGAGCACGGGGAAGCCGTCGCGGCGGGCGGTCACCGCTGCAGTATCGCCCGCGACGCTGTCCGTGTCTCCCACGCCACGCCTCGCGGCGGCGTACCGTGTCGGGAGGGAGGACATGACCTGCCCCGCACGCCAGAAGCGAGCCTCTCTCGCGTCGCTGTCCGGCTGAGCCTTCGCTCAGATGTCGCGGAAGGTCTGGATGTCCGCACCCAGCGCGTTGAGTCGCTCGGCGAGGTCCTCGTAGCCGCGGTTGATGACGTAGACCGAGCGCAGCACCGAGGTGCCCTTGCTCGCCAGCATCGCCAGCAGGACGACGACCGCCGGACGCAGCGCCGGCGGGCAGACGACCTCGGTGCCGGACCAGTGGGTGGGGCCCTCGATCATCACGCGGTGGGGGTCGAGGAGCTTGACCCGGGCACCGAGCCGGTTGAGCTCGGTGAGATAGATCGCGCGGTTCTCGTAGACCCAGTCGTGCAGGAGGGTCTGACCGTGGGCCACCGCCGCGATGACGGCGAAGAACGGCAGGTTGTCGATGTTGAGGCCGGGGAACGGCATCGGGTGGATCTTGTCGCTGGGCGCGTGCAGCACCGAGGGGTACGTCGTGAGGTCCACCAGCCGCGTGCGGTCGTTCTCGGCGAGGTACTCCGGGCCGCGGTCGTAGCGGAAACCCATCTCCTCGAGCAGCGCGAGCTCGATCTCGAGGAACTCGATCGGCGCTCGGCGGATGGTGATCTGCGAGTCGGTGACGATCGCGGCGGCGACCAGCGACATCGCCTCGATCGGGTCCTCGCTCGGCGCGTAGTCGACGTCGACGTCGATGCGCTCCTTGCCGGTCACCCGCAGCGTCGTGGTGCCGATGCCCTCGATCTGCACACCGAGACGCTCCAGGTAGAAGCACAGGTCCTGGACCATGTAGTTGGGGCTGGCGTTGCGGATCACCGTCGTCGCGGGGGAGAGGGCCGCCGCCATCAGGGCGTTCTCGGTGACGGTGTCGCCGCGCTCGGTGAGGACGATGGGACGCTCCGGGCTCGTCCCGACGTCCACGCGGGCGTGGTAGCTGCCCTCGGTGGCCTTGACGGCGAGCCCGAAGGACTTCAGTGCGCTCAGGTGCGGCTCGACGGTGCGGGTGCCGAGGTCGCAGCCCCCGGCGTACGGGAGCTGGAAGTCGGCTGAGCGGTGCAGAAGGGGGCCGAGGAACATGATGATCGAGCGGGTGCGCCGGGCGGCGTCGACGTCGATGCGTGACAGGTCCAGCACCGCCGGCGGCTGAATCTCCAGGTCGCCGTCCTCGTTGAGCCACCGGGTGCGGACCCCGATGCTGGTCAGGACCTCGAGCAGCCGGTTGACCTCCTCGATGCGCGCGACCTTGCGCAGGACGGTCGTGCCGCGGTTGAGCAACGAGGCGCACAGCAGGGCCACCCCGGCGTTCTTGGACGACTTCACCGCGATGCTGCCCGAGAGGGTCGTGGGCCCGGTGACCCGCAGGTGGGTGGGGCCGGGGGCCTCCGGCTTGCTCCCGAGCGCCACGATCTCTGCGTCCAGGGCCTCGCCGATGCGGGCGAGCATGTCGAGGCTGAGGTTCTGCAGTCCGCGTTCGATGCGGGTCACCGCGCCCTGGCTGGTGCCGAGCCGCTCGGCCAGCTGGGCCTGGGTCAGCGATCGCTGGATCCGGGTCTCGCGAATGCGCAGCCCGATCTTGCGCAGGTAGTCCTCAGTCACCGCCTCACGGTACCTCGCCGTACGTCACATATGAGTTGCCGGGCTGTCTGGTTTGATCACACTCATGCGCGTCACGACGATCCACGCCCCCGGAGACATCCGACTGGAGGAGCAGCCCCGCCCCCAGCTCGAGCTGCCGACCGACGCGGTCATCAAGGTGGTGGCGGCGTGCGTCTGCGGCTCGGACCTGTGGCCGTACCGCAACGCCGACGAGGTGCCCGAGCCGCGCCCCATCGGCCACGAGGTGGTCGGCGTCGTCGAGGAGGTGGGCTCGGCGGTGCGCTCGTTCGCGCCCGGGGACTTCGTCGTCGTTCCGTTCTGCCACAGCGACAACTCCTGCCCGCACTGCCGGGCGGGGATCCACTCGGCCTGCGTCAACGGGGGCATGACCGCCGGTGGCCAGGCGGAGTACGCCCGCGTCACCCAGGCCGAGGGGACGCTCGTCAAGACCGACGGGATGCCGGATCCGGAGCAGGTGCCGTCGTTGCTGGCGCTCAGCGACGTCATGCCGACGGGCTGGCACGCGGCGGTCTCGGCGCGGGTGCGTCCCGGCGCGACCGTGGCGGTCGTGGGCGACGGAGCGGTCGGCCTGTGCGGGGTGCTCGCGGCCCGCGAGCTCGGCGCCGAGCGGATCATCGCGCTGTCCCGGCACGCACCGCGCCAGGCACTGGCCCGGGAGTACGGCGCCACGGACGTGGTCGCCGAGCGCGGCAAGGAGGCGACCGCCGCGGTGCGCGAGCTCACCGACGGGGTCGGCGCCGACGCCGTGCTCGAGTGCGTCGGCAACGGACCGGCGATGCGCACGGCCTTCTCCATCGCCCGTCCGGGCGCGATGGTCGGGTTCGTCGGCGTGCCGCACGACGTCGCCCCGCCGATGGGAAAGATGTTCGGCCACAACGTCGGGCTGGCCGGGGGCATGGCCCCGGTGCGGCGCTACCTGCCCGATCTGTTGGAGCGGGTGCTCACCGGCGCCATCGACCCCGGCCGGGTCTTCGACCTCGAGCTGCCGCTCGACGATGTCGCCGAGGCCTACCGGGCGATGGATGAGCGACGCGCGATCAAGGTGCTGCTGCGTCCGTGAGCTGAGCGCTCAGCCGCGAGCGGGGCGCACCCGTGTCGACCACCAGGCCCAGAGCACGAGCACGGGCTGGAAGAACAGCCGGCCGAGGCGCTTCTGGTCCGTGTCGAGGCCGAAGCCGTCCTTGGCCTCGACGTACTGCGCGATGTTGCCCGGGAAGATCGCGACGAAGAAGATCGCGACCACCCAGCCGACCTTCGGACGCAGCGACGCCGGCGTGAGCAGCAGCGCGAGGCCGAGCACGATCTCGACGATGCCGGAGACCACCACGACCGCATCCGTGTCGACAGGCATCCATCCGGGGACCTGGGCTTCGAACTCCTTCCTCGCGAAGGTCAGGTGCGAGACCCCGGCGAAACCCAGGAAGCTGCCGAGGGTGATCCGGCCGAGGTGCCGGGCCAGGCCGGCGGTCGATGCGCTCGTGGGTCGACTCATGAGTCGATGGTGCCCGAGCGGTCCACACGCACGATGGCGTCGTCGTCGACCATCGTGACGTGCAGGTCCAGGGTGGGGGCGCTGTCCTGCGTACGCCGATCCAGGTGCCGACGCGCGGCCGGCACCTGCTCCGGCGCCAGCAGGGTGAGGAAGACCCCGGCATGCGACCACCACACCGGGAGCTGGTCGAGCACCTCCCGGAAGCCGTCAAGGCCGTCGGCACCGCCGGCGACCGCGAGATCAGGCTCGTGGCGGCGCAGGTCGGGATGGATCGACTCCAGCGCCGTGTCCGGCACGTGGGGGAGGTAGCCGACGACAGCGTCGACGCGTCCGGCCAGCTCACTCGGGAGACCCGCCAACCAGGAGCCCTCGTGCACCCCGAAGCCGTAGGTCTCGCCGTTGCGTCGGGCGCAGGAGAGGGCGGCCGGGTCGATCTCGGTGGCCTCGACCCGCCAGTCGGGGAGGGCGTGTCGCAGCGCGGCGGCGATCGCACCGCTCCCGCACCCGACGTCGACCACGATCCCGGGCGGGCGCTCGCGCAGGTGCGCGACCGTGAGCTCGACCAGCGCCTCGGCGCGGCGCCGGGGGACGAACACCAGGGGGTCGAGCTCGACGTCGTGGCCGGCGAAGCGAGCCACGCCCAGGAGGTGCTCAAGGGGGATGCCCGCGGCACGACCCGCGACGACCTCGGCGACGCGGGAGGCGTCGGAGCCGACGTGGCGCGCCACCTCGGCCGCCTCCGCCTCGGCGAAGACGCAGCCGGCACGGCGCAGGGCATCGGCGAGTGCACTCACCGCACCACCGTAGGCACTGGCGTCAGCGGCCTGCGCCGCAGGTCAGGCACGGTGCGGTAGGACTGTGAGCATGCACACGCGAACTCTCGGCACCCACCAGGTCGGCGCGATCGGCCTGGGGCTCATGACCTTCTCCCAAACCGGCGAGCAGCCCCGCGACCAGCTGCTCGACACGATCCGCACCGCCCTCGATGCCGGCGTGACGCTCTTCGACACCGCCGATGCCTACGGTCGCGCGGAGAGCGGCACCGCCGCCAACGGCGAGAACGAGACCCTCGTCGCCGGCATGCTCGACGAGCTGGGGGTGCGCGACCGCGTGCTGCTGGCCACGAAGGGCGGACACGTCCGCACCGATGACGGCGGTTGGGCCGTCGACAGCACCCGGGAGCACCTGCTCTCCGCGGTCGACGCCAGCCTGTCGCGACTGGGCGTCGAGCAGATCGCGCTCTGGCAGCACCACCGGCCCGACCCGGACGTCACCTGGGAGGAGACGGTGGCGACGCTGCGTGAGATCGCCGACTCCGGCAAGGTCGCCGCGATCGGACTCTCCAATGCCGATCCCGCACAGATCCGGCATGCTCACGAAGCCCTGGGGGAGGCGCTCGTGAGCGTCCAGAACCAGTACTCGCCGGCGTTCCGCAGCAGCCAGCCCGAGATCGACGTGTGCGCGGAGCTGGGACTGGCGTTCTTGCCGTGGAGCCCGCTGGGCGGACTGACCAACGCCAAGGAGCTGGCCGACAAGCACCCGGCCTTCGCCGAGATCGCCACCGAACGCGGCGTGAGCGCGCAGCAGGTCGCGCTGGCCTGGGAGCTCGCGCAGTCGCCGGTGGTCATCCCGATCCCGGGCGCGAAGCGACCCCAGAGCATCCGCGACTCCGCGGAGGCCGCCGACCTCGTCCTGACGCCGGAGGAGATCGCTCGGCTCGACGCCTCGTGAGCTGACCGGTCGTGCGTCAGCCTGGTCACTCCCGCCGGGGGTAGGGCGGGGGTGTCGTGTGGTGGACGGTGAGGAGAACGGAGCCGGCGCGGCGGCGGACGGGCTCGCCACGCTGGGTGGTGAACCGGTAGGTGCGGCCAGGCTTCACATGCGGCCGCTCATGGGGTCGTTCGTGGCTGCGTCGCGGAGGAGCCGGTGGGCGCAGCGGGCGCAAAAACTCCTGCAGGCGCCGCTCGAGGCGGGACGCGGAGTCCGGTGCCGGCTCAGGAGCGGGTGCGAGGTCGGGCTCGGGAGTCGCTCCAGTGGTGCCGTGCGTGGGGACGGTGATGACGAGCTTGCCGTGATGGACCAGCCGGTGGCACGGCCCACAGAGCCCGATGAGGTTGTCCAGGTCGGTCGCCCCGCCGGCCGACCACCAGGTGAGGTGGTGGATCTCCTCCACCGGCAGCCCACATGCCGGGGTGGCGCACCGGTGGGCTTGGTGGGCCTCGACGGCTTTGCGTTGCCGCAGCGTCGCGACCCGACGGGTGCGTCCGACATTCAGCACCCCGGAGTCGGGTGCGGCACCGGCGGTGGTCACGACCGTGACCTGTCCCAGGCACGCGAGGTAGCCGACCAGTGCGGGACCGATGGGTCCGAACCCCTCCAACCGTGCGACCGGCGCGAACGGGTCCGCCGCACCGCCGTCCGGTGCCGCACCGCCGGGGCTCGCACCGTGCTGGGCTGCGGCTGCGGCTGCACCGAAGACGTCGGCAGGCACGGTGACGGTCATATGCGGTCGTACGCCTTTGTCGGCGGGCAGGACACCGCCGTCGAGGATCCCGGTCAGCAGCGCGGACAGCCCGGCGCAGCGACGTGCGGAGGCGGTGCGTTCATCGCCTGCGTCGCTGGGTTTGGTCAGTGAGTCGAGGACGGCTTTGAGCTGGGCGCCGGTGGTGGCGCCGAGGAACCCGGTGACGTTGAACCCGTCGCCACACCGCACCAAGCGGAGGTCTTCTTTGTCCATGCCCTCAAGCCAGGCCCGGTCGAGCTCGTCGGGATGGAGCCGGGCGCGCATCTCGCGCACCACGCTCATCAACGCACCCGGCTCGTGAGTCACGGCGTAGTCGACCAACGTCTCCTCGGCCGCCAGCATCTTGTCCACACCGATGTGCTTGATACCGAAGGCGAACACGTTGAGGTGCTCGGTGCGCAACCGGCCTGCTGAGGCCGCAGCCCCGACCTTCGCCATGACTCCGGTGACCCGACTGGTGCGCCGCAACCGGGCGGTCTCGTGGGCATCGAGGCGCAGCTCGCGCCGCGCCCAGGTGGTGATCGTGGAGGCGCCCTCGTCCTCGAAGCCCTTGGTCTCCACCAGCTCCGTGATCCCCGCGACCCGCAGCACATCACACACATCACGCCCGGTCTGCGCCGCCCGCAACATGTCGGTGGCCGGAGCTAGCGTGTCCACCAGGTCAGCGACCTCCCGCAGCACCCTCGCGACAGCAGCGCGGTCGACCACGCCGGTGGTGTCGGTGATGGAGGAGGGGTCCATGACCCGACGATACTCGAACATATGTTCGACCACAAGGCGCGTGAGAACTTCCCTCAGAAATGTTCTCGGTCGTGTCGATTGCCGTGGGTCGCCGTTCGACGTCAGGGTGAGAGGCGCCCGACGGCGGGTGCCGACACGGCAGGAGACCCGAGATGAAGTTCATGCTGATCATGCGAGCCACGCCCGAGGCCGAGGCGGCGTACGCCGAGACCGACTTCGAGGAGATCATCAACGCGATGGGGGCCTACAACGAGGCGCTCATGAAGTCCGGTGTCCTGCTCGGTGGTGACGGCTTGGCGCCCGAGCCGGGTTTCGTCGTCGACTTCTCCGGCGAGGAGCCGATCGTCACCGACGGGCCCTACGGCGAGGTCCACGAGCTGTTCAACGGCTTCTGGATCCTCCAGGTCTCCTCGCCCGAGGAGGCGCTGGAGTGGGCGCGCCGGTGTCCGCTCGGACCGGGGTCCAAGCTCGAGGTACGACGCGTCACCGACGAGACGGACTTCGCCGACTACGCCGACAACGAGTACGTCCAGAAGGAAGCCGAGTGGCGTCGCGAACTCGGGACCGAGTGACCGGTTACCGGTGACCAGCGAGCAGACCCGGACGGTCGAAGCGGTCTGGCGGGTCGAGGGTGCGCGCGTCGTCGCTACCCTCGCCCGCCTCACCGGCGACCTCGCCCTGGCCGAGGACCTCGCGCAGGAAGCGCTGGCCGAGGCGCTCGAGTCCTGGCCGCGCTCCGGCGTACCCCGCAGTCCGGGTGCCTGGCTGACGACGGTGGGGCGGCGCCGGGCGATCGACCTGTTCCGGCACAACGCACGCCTCGGCGCCCGGTACGCCGCGTTGGCCCGGGACCTGGACTCGGAGGTGGTCACGGAGTCACCGGACGGGTCCGACGACGACGTCCTGGGGCTGATGTTCACCGCCTGCCACCCGGTGCTACCCCGGGAGTCCCGGGTCGCACTCACCCTGAAGGTGGTCAGCGGGCTGGGGACCGAGGAGATCGCGCGGTTGCTGCTGGTGTCCGTGCCGACCGTGCAGCAGCGCATCGTGCGTGCCAAACGGGTGCTCGGCGACGCGGACGTGCGGTTCGATGTCCCGTCGCCGGAGGAGTGGGGGAGCAGGCTCGAGACGGCGCTCTCCGTCGTCTACCTGGTCTTCACGGAGGGCTATGCGGCCACGAGCGGCGACTCCTGGATGCGACCGGACCTGGCGGAGGAGGCGCTGCGCCTGAGCCGGATGCTGACGGTGCTCATGCCGACCGAACCCGAGGTCCATGGACTGCACGCCCTGTTGGAGCTGCAGGCGTCGCGGTTCCCCGCCCGGGTCGACGCAGCTGGTGAGCCGGTCCTGCTGGAGGACCAGGCCCGCACGCGTTGGGACCACGCGCAGATCGCTCGCGGCCTCCACGCACTGCGGCGCAGCGACCGGCTGGGGCGGGGGAGAGGTCCCTACGCGCTGCAGGCGGCGATCGCAGCGTGCCATGCGCGGGCAGCGGCGGCCGCCGACACCGACTGGCGCCAGATCGTGGCGCTCTACCGCGCCCTGGCCGCGCGCACCGGCAACCCCGTGGTGCGGCTCAACCTCGCGGTGGCCGTCGCCATGGCCGAGGGCCCCGAGGCCGGACTCGCGCTCACCGACGAGCTCGCGGCGAGCGGTGTCCTGCGCGACTCCCACCTGCTGCCCAGCGTCCGCGGCGAGCTGCTGGCGCGGCTCGGTCGCAGCGACGAGGCCGAGGCCGCGCTGAGGGCAGCAGCGGCGCTGACCCGCAACGCCCGCCAGCGGGCCGTGCTCATGGCCAAGGCGGCGCTCGCCGCCGGGGCGGGCAGCAGCGCGCAATGACCGTGACGGAGTCGGCACGGCACCCCTACGATCGACGCTTGTGACGACGAACGCAGCCGCCGGAGTGATCCGGGTCCAGGGGGCACGGGAGAACAACCTCAAGGACATCAGTGTCGAGATCCCCAAGCGACAGCTGACCGTCTTCACGGGTGTCTCCGGGTCGGGCAAGAGCTCACTCGTCTTCGGCACCATCGCCGCGGAGTCGCAGCGGTTGATCAACGAGACCTACAGCGCGTTCGTCCAGGGGTTCATGCCGTCCATGGCCCGACCGGACGTCGACGTCCTCGAGGGTCTGACCACAGCCATCCTGGTCGACCAGGAGCGCATGGGCGGCAACCCGCGCTCCACGGTCGGCACCGTGACCGACGCCAACGCCATGCTGCGCATCCTGTTCAGCCGCATGGGGACGCCGTACGTCGGCCCGCCCGGCGCTTTCTCCTTCAACGTCGCCTCCGTCAGCGCCAGCGGCGCGATCAAGGTCGACAAGGGCAACAAGCGCGCCGAGAAGGTGACCTTCAACCGCGTCGGTGGCATGTGCCCGCGCTGCGAGGGGATGGGGTCGGTCAGCGACTTCGACCTCAGTGCGTTGTATGACGAGACGAAGTCGCTCAACGAGGGCGCGATCACCATCCCGGGCTACAGCATGGAGGGCTGGTACGGCCGAATCTTCCGTGGCTGCGGGTTCTTCGATCCCGACAAGCCGATCCGGAAGTTCACGAAGAAGGAGCAGCACGACCTGCTCCACCGCGAGGCGACGAAGATCAAGGTCGACGGGATCAACCTGACCTACCTCGGCCTGATCCCGCAGATCCAGAAGTCGTTCCTGTCCAAGGACCGCGACTCGATGCAGCCGCACATCCGCGCCTTCGTCGACCGTGCGATCACGTTCACCACGTGCCCCGACTGCGACGGGTCACGGCTCAACGACGCGGCGCGCTCGGCGAAGATCAAGGCCAAGAGCATCGCCGACGTCTGTGCGATGCAGATCGACGAGCTGGCCGGGTGGGTGCGTGAGCTCGGCGGTGAGGCATCGATCCGCCCGTTGCTCACGGTGCTGGGGGAGACCCTCGACTCGTTCGTCGACATCGGGCTGGGCTACCTCTCGCTGGACCGGCCCTCCGGGACGCTGTCGGGCGGGGAGTCCCAGCGCACCAAGATGATCCGGCACCTCGGCTCCGCGCTGACCGACGTGACCTACGTCTTCGACGAGCCGACCATCGGCCTGCACCCGCACGACATCGCCCGGATGAACGACCTGCTGCTGCAGCTGCGCGACAAGGGCAACACCGTGCTCGTCGTCGAGCACAAGCCCGAGACGATCGTGATCGGCGACCACGTGGTCGACCTCGGCCCGGGCGCGGGCAGCGACGGTGGGGAAGTGGTCTACGAGGGCCGGGTCGACGGACTTCGCACCAGCGGCACGCTGACCGGGCGCCACCTCGACTTCCGGGTCGCGGTGAAGCCGGAGGTGCGTACGCCGAACGGTGCCCTCGAGGTCCGTGGCGCCGCCACCCACAATCTGCGCGACGTCGACGTCGACATCCCGCTCGGCGTGCTGTGCGTCATCACCGGGGTCGCCGGGTCCGGCAAGAGCTCGCTCATCCACGGCTCGGTCGCCAAGCGCGAGGAGGTCGTCGCGATCGACCAGTCGGCGATCCGCGGATCCCGCCGTAGCAACCCCGCGACGTACACCGGTCTGCTCGAGCCGATCCGCAAGGCGTTCGCGAAGGCCAACGGGGTGAAGCCCGCGCTGTTCAGCGCGAACTCCGAGGGCGCGTGCCCGCACTGCAACGGTGCCGGGGTCATCTACACCGACCTGGCGGTGATGGCCGGCGTCGCGACGCCGTGCGAGGTCTGCGAGGGCCGTCGGTTCAGCGCCGAGGTGCTGGAGTACTCCTTCGGTGGGCGCAACATCAGCGAGGTGCTCGAGATGTCGGTGGCAGACGCGGAGGCGTTCTTCGCCGACGGCGCGGCCGCGCTGCCGGCGGCGCACAAGATCCTGGCGCGCATGACCGACGTGGGTCTGGGCTACCTCACCCTGGGCCAGCCGCTGCCGACGTTGTCGGGCGGTGAGCGGCAACGACTGAAGCTGGCCGCGCGGATGGCCGAGAAGGGGGAGGTCTACGTGCTCGACGAGCCCACGACCGGCCTGCACCTCGCCGATGTCGAGCAGCTGCTCGGACTGCTGGATCGACTCGTCGACAGCGGCAAGTCGGTGATCGTCATCGAGCACCACCAGGCCGTCATGGCCCACGCCGACTGGATCATCGACCTCGGGCCGGGCGCCGGGCACGACGGGGGACAGGTGGTCTTCACCGGCACTCCGGCGGCCCTCGTGGCCGACCGATCCACGCTCACCGGCCAGCACCTCGCGGAGTACGTCGGCGGCGCCGGGTGAGGAAGTGGCTCCTGCTGGCGGTCGCGATCGCCAGCGAGGTCAGCGCGTCGCTGTCGCTCAAGGCCGCGCTGGACGACTCGAGGTTCTACGTGGTCGTCGCGATCGGTTATGTGACCTCGTTCTCGCTCCTGGCGGTCGTCCTGCGCCTCGGCATGCCGCTGGGGGTGGCGTACGGCATCTGGTCCGCGCTCGGGGTCGCGTTCACCGCGGTCCTGTCGTCGGCCATCTTCGGCGAGCCGTTCACCGGCCTCATGGGGGTCGGTGTGGCCGTGATCATCGCCGGCGTCCTGCTTGTCGAGCTCGGCTCGCACCGGGCGCAGCACGCGCCGCCCAGCCAGCACGCCGCGGACGCCGCCTGATGGCGTGGCTCTTCATGGCCGGTGCCGTCGGCTTCGAGGTCTCCGGCACGCTCGCCCTGCGCGTCGCGTCCCAGGGCCGCCGGCCCTGGATCGCCGTCACCCTGCTCAGCTATCTGTGTGCCTTCGCCCTGCTCACGCTGGCGCTGGACGCCGGCATGGCGCTCGGGGTGGCGTACGGCGTCTGGGCCGCCTGCGGCGTCGCCCTGACCGCGGTCGCCTCCCGCGTCCTCTTCAAGGAGCCACTCACGCCGACCATGCTTTTCGGCATCGGGTTGATCATCATCGGCGTGCTGCTGGTGGAGCTCGGCGCCCACCACTGAGCGGTCGCTGCGATGGATTGCGCCACGACATCGGCGCGCGTACAGTTTCCTGTACGGAGGTGTCTATGAGGACCATGAGCTACACGGAGTCACGTGCGCGGTATGCGGAGGTCCTGGACGCGGTGGTCGACGATCGCGAGGAGGTCGTGATCACCCGCTCTGGCCGCGAGCCTGCGGTGATCGTCTCCCTGGAGGACTACGAGGCCCTGAAGGAGACGGCGTACTTGTTGAGGAGCCCCGCGAACGCTCGCCGGCTGCTCGCGTCCATCGACGAACTCGAGAGCGATCGAGGCACCGAACGGGACCTCGTGGAGTGAGGATCGTCTTCAGCACAGCGGCCTGGGAGGACTACCAGTGGTGGCAGCAGCAGGACCGCAGGCTGTCGAAGCGAATCAACCGGCTCATCGAGGACGTCGTGCGCAACGGCAACGAGGGCATCGGGAAGCCGGAGCCGCTCAAGCATGGGTTCCAGGGTTACTGGTCGCGACGCATCAGCGACGAGCACCGACTTGTCTACAAGGTCGTGGATGGCGAGGTGCGCATCGCGGCCTGTCGTTACCACTACGAACGCTAGAGAAGGCGATGTACATGAGCGGAGCGAAGGGCGCATGCGTGTTCTGCGAGATCGTCGCCGGGAGGCTGCCGTGCGCGAAGGTCGCCGAGGACGCCACGACGTTCGCGTTCATGGACATCGACCCGGGCGCCGACGGCCACCTGCTGGTCATCCCGAAGCGCCACAGCGTCGACCTGATGGAGATCTCCGCCGACGACCTCACGGCGACGACACTGGCCGCCCAGCGGATCGCCAGGGCGGCGATGTCGGCGTTGGGCGCCGGGGGAGTCAACCTGCTGAACTGCTGCGGTCCGGCGGCGTGGCAGACGGTCTTCCACTTCCACCTGCACGTCATCCCGCGGTACGCCGATCGCGCCCGCGACCGGCTCGAGCTGCCGTTCGAGCCGGGCCGACCGAGCGACCCGGACGTCCTCGCGGAGCACGCGCGGCGCGTGGCCGCCGCGCTCGATGCCGGACCTACGCCATGAGCACGACCACGGACGACGCTGCGATCCCCGGCCCGCGCCGTGGCTGATCTGTTCGGGCAGGGCGAGTTCGGCGTGCGGCTCGACTGGGGACCGACCGGCGCGCAGGCAACCCGCGCCGACGTCGCGGTGGTGGTCGACGTACTGAGCTTCTCGACGCCGGTGACGGTAGCGGTCGAACGGGGGATGCGGGTGTTTCCGTACCGGTGAAAGGGCACGCGGGCCGCGGAGTTCGCGGCGACGCACGATGCCGTACTGGCCGTCGGCCGTTCCGAAGCCACCAGGCAGGGTGCACCGCCGGCGCCGTCCCTCTCGCCAGCCGACCTTCTCGCCTGCGATGCCGCACCGCGGCTGGTGTTGCCGTCGCCGAACGGCTCCACGATCGCGACGGCACTGGTCGAGGGCGGGTCGACAGTGGCGGCTGGATGCCTACGCAATGCGAGGCCGGTGGCGAACTGGCTCATCCCAGCTGTCCAAGCCGGACGCTCGATCGCGGTGATCGCCGCTGGCGAGCGTTGGAGCTGCGACGACTCCTTGAACTGCGCAGTCTGGGCTCCGCGAACGATATCGACGTAGCTGCCGCTCTCAATGCTTCAGACGTCGTTCCCGTCGTTATCGGCGGTGCGTTCGAGCGCGCATCGTGAGTTCCGACCCTGCCCGCCTCATTTCGGGACGAGTGGCGCCAAGCCAGGGGGCGTCCACGACGGCCAGTCCACCCGCCCGTGGGCGATGCCCCCGCTGAACCGAGCGACCAGCACCGGCCGGTTGCAGGTGTTGTCATAGAAGTCAGCGGTGTCACACAGGCGCACGGCGTCGACCACGTTGGCCCACAGCCGCTGGTAGCGAGTACGGATCTTCCCCTCCGGGACCGCGTGACCGCCCTGCCGGACGCGCTTCGCCACGCGTTCAACGGCGTCGTCCTCCGGCAGCATCATCACGTGCAGGTGCACCCGATAACCGGCACCGACGGCGTCCCGGACGAGGTCCACCTTCGAGGGGTGCGAGAAGACCGTCTCAGCGATGAAGGGCTCAGCGAGGGTGATGAACCCGTCGCGCAGGACTTCTGCCAGACGGGCCGCGACCCGCGACTTCGCGACCTCGTTGCCGGGCCAGTAGAGCTTCGCGATCTCGTCGGCGTTGACGAACGCCTGGTGCGGCAGGACGGGAAGTAGGACTCGGTCGACGAAGGTCGACTTGCCTGCGCCGTTGGGCCCGACGACGAGGTCGAGTCGCGTCACCGACCAGCCTCGACCGAGGCCGGCTCGTCGAGAACGTCAGCCAGATCGGCGACGGCAGCACGCAGTCGCTGGCGCGCGTCTGCGCCGAGCTGCTCGCGGGCGGCGAGATCCGCAAGCACGCGCTGGGGGTCGGGCGTGACCGCCGAGAAATCCGGCAGGGGAGCAGCGGCGAAGTCGGCCTCGGCGACGGCAGCATCGATGCCTGCGGTGATCACGGCGTCGAACTGGCGCGCCTCGTCCCGGGTCAGGTCACGCTGGGCGATCCGGCCCTCCACCGCGAGCCGCACCCGGTTCAGCGGCGCGTCGAACTGCGCCGACAGCGCGGCGCCGAGTCGTGCCCAGTGCTCGAGCTGCTGACGTGCCGAGCGGGATTGCCGCGGCCCTTCAGCTGCGGCCGCCGCGAAGAGATCCTCGTCGAACCGCGTGACTCGTTCGGCCCTGGCACCCATGACTCACCTCCGCCGCGTCGAACCCTTCTCTCGAGCGTAGCAAATTGCTACAGCGCTGGCCCGCGCACGTCGTGAGCCGGATGCAACACCTCTCAGGTGCGCGCGGAACCGCGACTCCCGGCGTTCCGCCGATAAGCCACATTATGTCAACTAACGGTGGTGGACGGCGAGAGATGTCAAGCGAACAGTCCCCGGTAGTGGTCCCCCTGCGCCGGGTAGTAGTCATCGAAGCGAATCGCCGCGACCTCTGCGTCGGCCTCGGCGGCGACAAGGCGGTCGAGGTAGTACTCCCAACCGGGACCGACGTTGGCGGCGAGCTCGGGGTCGGCCAGCGCCTGACTGAACGTCAACGTGGCCGTGCCGGCGTCCTCGCTCAGCTCGAGCCGCAGGTCGAACGGTTCGCCGTCGCCATCGGTCCCTGACGAGACGGCCAGCAATCGCGGTGGCTCGCAGGCACGGATGATGAAGACCTCGGCCGGGACGTCCTCACCCTCCGCGGTCATGCGGAACACCACCGACCCGCTCGACGGGTCACCGGTCCACGTGCCGATCCACCGCGCGAGCCGGTCGCTCTCCGTGATCGCCGCCCAGACCGCGGTGATCGGGGCGCGGAACGTGCGCTCGAAGACGATGCTGTCGCGTCCGTCGCGGGTCTCGCGACGCCCGGTCGCCTGCGGCTTCATGCGGACTCCCCCGCAACCGTCACCGGCGCGGCGCTGCGATGATCCCTGGCTGTCCGCCGCACCTCGAGGTCGAGGGCGTCGAGGACAGAGTTGTCGAAGCGCGCCGGCGCGGGCACGAGGTCCTTCAGCAGTGCGCCGACGTCGGCGAGCCCCTCCGGGACGAGGACGTAGTGGCGCTCGCGTCCACGGTCCTCGCCGACCACGAGACCCGCATCGACCAGCACCTTCAGGTGCCGGCTCACCGCGGGTCGGCTGATCGGGTGATCGGCCGCGAGGTCAGCGACCCTGGCCGGGCCCTCGCTGAGTCGGCGCAGCAGTGCGCGGCGTACCGGATCGGCGAGAGCGGCGAACGCGTCCATACCTATTGGTAACGCGTTGGTTACCTATCTGTCAACGACCTGCGCCGTCTCCAGCCGCGCGGTCGTCCATGCGGCGACCCAGGCGAGCGTCACCACGCGCTGCTCGCTCTCGTGTTGCATCGAGACTCCTCCACCGAACTGGTTGTCCTCGCGTCCCCGGGTCCGGGAGCGTGGAGGTACCCATTCATTGGAGGGCTCTCACCTGCAGTCAGGAACGCACGTCGCCCTCGACGTACACCCAGCGGCCGGCCCGCCGGGTGAACCTGCTCGTCTCGTGCAACGCACCGCGCCCACCCGGGGCGTCGTACGACGCGCGGAACTCGACGACCCCGTCCTGGTCGTCCTGCTCGCCGCCGGACGTCGCGAGCACCTCGAGCCCGGTCCAGCGGACGGCCGGGTCGGCTGCGACTTCGTCGGGACGGGTGCGCGGGTGCCAAGTGCGGAAGACGTAGTTCGACTCCTCCAGCGCGTACGCCGCGTACCGCGCCCGCATCAGGTCCTCAGGTGTCGCAGCGTCGCGCTCGCCACGGTGCAGCGGACCGCAGCAGCGGTCGTAGCGGTCACGTCCGCATGGGCACGAATCCGGACGCAGGATCACAGGAGGTCCTCGGGGCGGCGCCAGGCGACCTCGTCGAACCGCGCGAAGTCGGTGTCGTAGCTGACGACGTCGGCGCGGTGCTCGACGGCGAGCGCAGCTAAGTGGGCGTCATTGACGAGGTTGCCCCCGCCCCCGTGTCTCAACAAGCGCGACAGGATGGCTGCATGAGCCCGTCCGGGCTGCACCAGGTGCGCCCCTGGTTGGTCGAGCCACTCCCCGACCTGCGCCATGGCGTCCTCGACCGTGAGTGGGTGCGGAAACAGTCCGCCCTTGGTGGCGATCCGCACGAACGCGAGCAGCGCCATCCAGCTGAGGCCCACGCTGTCGCCGCCGCCGAGCGCCCGGTCCAACCACGTACGCGAAGCCTCGTGGTGCCGGGCGTCGGAGTTGACGGCGTACAGCAGCACGTTGGCGTCGACGACCCGCACGTCAGCGACCGTCGGTCAGGTCGCGGGTGATCTCGGCGTCCTCCAGGTCGCCGGCGACCTGCAGCGCCCGGTCGAGATCGACCGTAGGGCGGCCGAGTGATCGGACCCGAGTCGGTTTGCCGCTCGGCGCGGCGTCCCCACCGGCACCTGCGCGGATGGCGTCGTTGAGCGCCTGTTTGAAGCCGATCCCCCGCTCCGCCATCAACCGGCGCACCAGCGACTCCGTGTCGGGATCGAGGGTCACCGTCGTACGCATGATGACAGCATAACATCACTTTTATTGATGCTCGGGCATCATCCTCGTGGGGCATGAGAGTCTGGTCGTGTGTACGTCGTTGCGATCGACCCTGCCCAAGACCCTGACCTTGCTGAGGCTCCTCGCATCCAGCACGCCGCCTACAGGGTGGAGGCGTCTTTGATCGGTGACAGAGCCGTATCCCGCCGCTTCACGAAGATGTCCAGGACCTTGAGTCAAGCGGGCTTGAGCTGGCTCGGCGCCGTGGACGGTGGGCCCACCCGCCTGGTCGGGGCGTTGGCCTGGGACGAGAACGCCGACGAAGTGGACATCGATCGGCTGGTGGTCGATTCCGCGGTCCACCGACGCGGTGCTGGCAGCGCGCTCGTGCGGGCAGCGCTGTCTCACAGCACCCAGCCGTTCACGACCGCGTCAGCGGTCCCCCGGTCGACGCCCAAGTGCCCAGCGGCGCGTCGGGCACGTCCTCGTCGGTGACCTGTTCGTCGTAGACGACGAAGCCGCGGGCACGGTAGTTGTCCAGCGCTGCCGGCCCGTCCAGGGAGCAGGTGTGCAGCCAGACCCGACGGACGGGCGCGAGGTCGTGGCGGTCCGGCAGGGTCCAGGCCGCCTCGACTCCGCGCTCGAGCAAGGCCCGGCCGAGACCGCGACCGATCGCACCTTCGACGAGGCCGAAGTAGCGGATCTCCACCTGACTGCCCTCGACATGGGGTTGGGCCCGCAGGTGCACGAAGCCCTGTGGTTGAGCGTCTTCGTAGGCGATCAGGAACTCCGTGCCGGCCACCGCGAGCTCGTCCGCCCACTGCTCGCGGGTCCACCCGAGACGGTCGATCCAACGCCACGGACCGCCGACCAGCCCGTTGAGGAAACGCGCGTACTCGGGCGACATCGCCGCCGTACGGTCGACGCGGACCCCGGGCGGAAGCGCCGAGACACCCGCCGGCGGAGGCGAGATCAACTCGAGGTACCAGGTCGTCACCCTCACGGCCGCACCCTCACGACGCCGGGACCATCGCGGCGTACTCCCCCACCTCTGCGCCCGGCAGCTGCGCCACCGACGCGCCCGGAAGGATGAGCTTCGAACGCCGCAGCCCGCTGCCGAGGATCACCCAATCCTGCTCAACCACGCGGGAATCGACCAGCACCGGCCAGGAGGACGGCACGCCGACCGGAGTGATCCCGCCGTACTCCATGCCGGTCTCCCCCACCGCTCGCTCCTGCGGCGCGAACGACACCTTGCGTACGTCGAGCCGCTTGCGCACGGCCTTGTTGACGTCGACGCGACGGTCGGCCAGCGCAACACAGGCCGCCAGCCGCTCGTCCTCACCGCGGCGACCGAGCACGACGACGCAGTTGGCCGAGGCGGTCTCGGGCAGGGCGTGGGCGGCCGTCAGCGCCGCGGTGTCGGCGAGGTCGGGATCGATCGCGCAGACGTACGCCGATGCGGCAAGCGCGTCGTGGACGGACAGCAGGTCACGCACGGGTGGCGCGAGCAGCTCGGGTTGCTCGCGGAACGGCTGGAGGTCCAGCGTCCCGAGTGTCGGTGCGGTCACTCGACGCCCTCGCTGATGCGCAGGTCGCGGACAGCTCCGTCGCCCAGGGCCACCATCGCGGCCTGGTACTGCTCGCTCTCGTAGCAGCCCACCGCCGCCTCGACCGACGGGAAGACGATGATCACCTGGCGCTCGAGCAGCCCGGACTCGTAGACCTTCGCCGGGGTGCCGCGGACCAGGAAGCGGCCACCGGCGGCCGCGATCGCGGGCGTCGCCAGCTCGGCGTACGCCGCCACCTTGGCGGGGTCGCGCATTTCCATGACGGTGTTGACCCAGTAGGCACTCATGGGCACAGCCTGCCGCACGGTGCATTCGGCGGTGACCCGCCGGGTATCCCTCGGACACAGGGCGTCCGGACCCGCCGGACCTGGGAGGAGCGTCATGATCACCAACATCGTGAACCGCGTGCTGGGCAAGGGCGGCCGCCGCGGCGCGGGCATGGGCATGGGCATGGGCAAGACTGCTGGCACGGGCGGCTCCGGGGCCACCGGCGCAGGCACGGGTGGCAGCACGCGCGATGCCGCGATCGGCAGGGGCGTCCGCTCCCTGCTGCGCCGCGTGCGCTGAGCCTCGACGACAGGCGACCGCCCCGCCGGTGCTCCTGGCGAGGGCGGTCGCCGCTGCCGCGCCCCGCCCGCCGCAGGGTCGTGCGTGGTTGCTCCCCCGCGCCAACGGGTAGCCAGGACCGAGGACCTCTCACCCCACCCGACCCCCCAGCCCTGGAGGAGAACGCATGGCGCCGGAGCGCATCGCGGGCCGCTACGACGTCGTCCGCGAGGTCGGTCGCGGCGCCTCCGGTGCGGTCTACCTGTGCGAGGACACCACCCTCGGCCGACAGGTCGCGATCAAACGGGTCGGCGGCCTGCCCGGTGAGTCGACCCCTCACCTGGCACGGGCACTGCGCGAGGCGCGCTCATCCGCCGCGCTGCACCACCCGAACGTGGTCGCGATCTACGACGCCATCGAGGAGGGCGGCCACGTCTGGCTCGTGATGGAGTACGTGCCGTCGCGCACCCTGCACCAGCTCGCGAGCAACGGTCCCCTCGAGCCGACCCGCGTCGCGGCGATCGGCGCCCAGGTCGCCGAAGCGCTCGCCGCCGCTCACGATCGCGGGACCATCCACCGCGACGTTAAGCCCGGCAACATCCTCGTCACCGACGACGACACCGCCAAGATCTCCGACTTCGGCATCGCCCGCACCGCCGGCGACGACCAGCTCACCCAGACCGGCATGGTCTCCGGCACGCCGCTGTATTTCTCCCCCGCTCTCGCCCGCGGCGCCGAGCCTGCGCCCGCCGACGACGTGTGGGCACTCGGCGCCTCGCTCTTCGCGGCGGTCGAGGGCCGGGCTCCCTGGCCGAGCATGGCGAACTCGCTCGCCATGCTCGTGCACATCGCCGACAACCCACCGCCGACCCCGCAACGTGCCGGCCCGCTCGGTCCGGTCATCAGCCGGATGATGGACGTCGACCCGCAAACGCGGCCCACCATGGCCGAAGCCGCCCAGGCGCTGCGCGCGGTGGCGGACGACCGGGGCGACGACGCACCGACGGCGGTGCTGGCGGCTCCGGGCGCCACGGCTGCGACCGCTCCGGTGACGCCTGTTCCCCCGACGGCGCCCCCCACTCCGCTTGCCGACGAGCCGGCGACGACCACCCCGCCCCCGGAGGATCCCGGGCGTCGCCGACGCCTCATCGCACTCCTCGTCGCGGCCGCGGTGCTCGCCATCGCCTTGACCACCGCCGTCCTGATCGGGCTCGGCGACGACGACGGCACCGACACCGCGCGCACCCCTGACGAGGACCGCTCCGCTCCCCCGTCCGCCGAGCCGACGGGGGGCTCCGACCGGACACCCGACGACGGTGCCGCCGAACCCGATCCCGAGGAGCCGCCCGCGGATGCCACCGACGACGCGGTCGAGGAGCCGAGCCCCGACTCCTCGACCCCGACCGACCCCGAGGCGGGCGGCAACGCCGGCCAGGTGGTCCAGGACTACTACGCCCTGCTGCCCGGCGACACCCGCGCCGCGTGGGACGTCCTCGGCGAGGCGATGCGCAGCTCGGTGGGCAGCTACGAGGACTACGCGGCGTTCTGGGCCACCATCGACGCGGTGCGCGTCGACGGCGTCGAGGAGACCGGCGACGGGACGGTTCGTGTCGACCTGACCTACACGAGCGGTGGCGGCACCGAGAGCGAGACCCGCGAGATCACCGTCGACGACGGCCTCATCGTCGCCGACGGCGTGGTCTGAGCGACGGCCCTCAGGGCAGGTCGACCCCGGTGAGCTCGGCCGAGAGCTCCCACAGACGGCGAGCGGTCTCGGTGTCCTGTGCGGCCGCCGAGCGCCCGACGAGCGTCGGGCTCCCCCGCACCTCACCGATCCCCTGGGGTCCGACGTAAGAGTCGCCGGGCACGTCCATCGTGGCGGCGTACAGCGTCGGCAGCGCGCCGTCGCTGGACGACTGGGCCACCACGGCGTTGCTGATCGACGACAGCACGTTCATCACCGGGTTGCCCGTCTGCGTCTGCAGCGCGGTGTTGCTGTAGCCGGGGTGGGCCGCCACGGCGCGCACCGGTGAGCCACGCTCGGCGAGGCGGCGCTGCAGCTCGCTGGTGAAGAGCAGGTTGGCGAGCTTCGACTGTCCGTACGCCGGCCACGCCTGGTAGCGACGGCGCTCCCAGTTGAGGTCGTCCAGCGCGATGCTTCCCTGCCGGTGCAGCGTGGAGGAGACGGTCACGACCCGCTCGGTGATCCGCGGCATCAGCAGGCAGGTCAGCGCGAAGTGGCCCAGGTGGTTGGTGCCGATCTGCATCTCGAAGCCGTCCGCGGTGCGGCCCTCGGGCACCGCCATGATGCCGGCGTTGTTGACCAGGACGTCGACCTCGCCGTCGAGGTCGTCCACGAAAGCGCGGACCGACGACAGGTCCGACAGGTCGAGGCGGCGTACGTCGGTCTCCCCCGGCATCGTCGCGGCGGCACGCGCTCCCTTGTCGGTGTCGCGGACGGCGAGTACCACCTTGGCGCCCGCTCCGGCGAGGGCCCGCGCGGTCGCGATGCCGAGACCACTGGAGGCGCCGGTGACGACGAACCGGCGGCCGGCCTGGGAGGGCAGGTCGGTGAGGGACCAGCCACCGGTCCCGAGCAGCTTCTTGGCGAGGTTCATGTCCCCATCCTGCCCGCGGGAGCCCGCACCCATGAGGACCCCGCCCGGTTGTGGCTACGCGCCCGGCTCCTGCAGGCCTCGTCCGGCACGTAGGTTGAGCAGCATGCCGACCGACAGCTGGAGCACCCTCGACCCCGACGACGAGGGCGTCAACGGCTACCGCTGGTTGAACTCCGTCGTCGTGCCCCGGCCGATCGCCTGGATCTCGACGCTGTCGGCCGACGGCGTGCCGAACCTGGCACCGCACTCGTTCTTCACCGTCGCGTGCGCGAACCCGGCGATGATCGCGTTCGCCTCCGTCACCCGCAAGGACACGCTGAGCAACATCGAGGCGACCGGCGAGCTGGTGGTCAACCTCGCCTCCGAGCCCGACCTCGCGGCGATCAACGCGACCTCGGCGCGCTTCCCCGCCGACGTCGACGAGGCGGCGGCGCTCGACATCGCCATGACCCCCAGCGTCCGCGTCGCACCCCAGCGGGTCGCCTCCGCACCGGTGGCACTCGAGTGCCGGTTGCACTCGACCCAGGAGCTGGGCGACACCACGCTCGTCGTCGCCCGGGTCGTCCTCATCGGCGCCCGCGACGACACCCTCGGCCCCCACGGCTATCCCCTGATCGAACGCCTGCGTCCCCTCAGCCGACTCGGTGGCGACGAGTGGGGCCTGCCCCCCTCGGTCGTCGCCATCACCCGCCCCCAACGCCCGGAGGACATCACCCGATGAGCACGTCCACGCCCACGTCCACCCGCGAGATCCACCTGGCCTCCCGCCCCCAGGGAGTGCCGACCCCCGACAACTTCCGGATGGTGGAGGCACCGCTGCCCGCGGAGCTCGGCGAGGGCGAGGTCCTCGTCCGCAACGTCGTGATGTCGGTCGACCCCTACATGCGCGGCCGCATGAACGACGCCCGCTCCTATGTCGAGCCCTACGCCCTCGACGCGCCGCTGGAGGGCGGGGCTGTCGGTGAGGTCCTCGCCAGCGCCGACCCGCGCGTCTCACCCGGCGATCACGTCGTGCACGGCCTGGGCTGGCGCGAGCACGCCGTGCTCGCGCCGCGGTCGTTCCGGCCGGTCGGCACCGAGCGCGCGCCGGCCTCGGCGTACCTCGGGGTCCTGGGCATGCCGGGCCTCACGGCGTACGTCGGCCTCACCCGTATCGCCCGTCTGCAGGAGGGCGAGCGGGTCTATGTCTCGGGCGCCGCCGGCGCGGTGGGCAGCCTCGTCGGCCAGATCGCGCGTAACCTCGGCGCGGCGCAGGTCGTCGGGTCGGCCGGGTCCGAGGAGAAGGTCGCGCTGCTCACCGACCAGCTCGGGTTCGACCACGGCTTCAACTACAAGGACGGCTCGCTCAGCCACCAGCTGCGCGACGCCTTCGGCGACGGCATCGACGTCTACTTCGACAACGTCGGCGGCTCCCACCTCGAGGCCGCGCTGACCCACATGCGCGACTTCGGCCGCCTGGCGCTGTGCGGAGCGATCTCGCAGTACGACCTGACCTCGCCGGAGCCCGGCCCGCGCAACCTCTTCCTCGCGGTGCAGCGCCGCCTCGAGCTGCGCGGGTTCATCGTCACCGACCACCCCGACGCCAACAAGGAGTACCTCGAGCGTGCCACCGCGTGGCTTGCCGAGGGGCGCCTGCACACGCCGGAGACCTTCGTCGACGGCCTCGACAACGCGATCGACGCCTTCCTCGGGCTGGGCCGCGGCGACAACATCGGGAAGATGCTCGTCCGCTTGGGCTGAGGGGCTATATCGGCGCGGTGGACCGGTCGACCGCCTCGACCAGCTGGAGCACGATCGCACCGACGAGGAGACCGGCCACGAGGTCGGCGAACCAGTGCCAGTTGAGGGTCAGCGAGACCACCACCATGACCGTCGACAGCACGGCGACGCCGGCCCACAGCAGCGCGTCGCGCCCGCGCCGCGGGCCGAGGTAGCGCGCGAGCAGGTAGGGCACCAGGCCGTAGACGAAGAGCACGTTGGCGCCGTGACCGGACGGGTAGGCCATGCCCCCGGTGAAGAACGACGGGTCCGCGGTGAGCGGGAAGGACCGGCCGAAGGCCAGCTTGAGCACGAGCACGACCAGGTTGAGCGCCACCACGCCCCCGGCCGCGACCAGCACGGGCCGCCACGTCCCGGCCCGGCGCGCGACGTACACCGCGACCACCGCGAGGATCGGCAGGCAGACGGCCCGCTGGCCGATGCGGTCCAGGACCGTGAGCAGGGGGCGCCACCGGCCGGGGGCGGGGTCGAGGTTGAAGTAGACGTCGATCCGGGTCATCGGTCCCATGGCGAGGAGCGTGAACGCCACCAGCACCAGCGTGAGGAACCCGGCCAACGCGTAGCCGGAGCTGACCTCGGTGCTCCACTCGTCGCTCGCCACCCGTTGGCCCCAGCGTTGGCCCCGGCGTGGGCGCAGCGCGGTACGCCCGCTCGTTCGCACGGTCCTCCTAGACTGAGTCGATGCTGCCACGTCGTCCCGGTCCCTCGGTGAGGGTGCGCGTGGTGGAGATCCAGACTGCCACCTCGCCCACGCGACGACGTACCCGCGAGGACCGGGTGGTCACCGAGGAGCCCCTGGAGATCCGGCTCACGTGGCCCGGAGCACCGGCGCGCCGCGTCGGCGTCACGATGCGGACCCCCGGGCACGACTTCGAGCTCGCCGTGGGCTTCCTGTACGCCGAGGGCGTCCTCACCCCCGAGCACCTGGCGTCGGTCGCCTACTGCACCGACGCCGACCTGTCGCCGGAGGAGGAGTTCAACGTCGTCACCGTCGCGTTGAACGCCCCACCGCTGCGCGAGCCCGCGCCCCGGTACGCCGGCCCGACCGCCGGGGCGGCGGCCTGCGGGGTGTGCGGCAAGGACTCCGTCAGCGACGCGCTCGGCGTGCACTTGCGCGCGGAGCCCACCCACCCGTCGTTGCGCATCGACGCGACACTGCTCGGTAGCCTGCCCGACCGGCTCCGCGACGGGCAGCGCGTGTTCGGTCGCACAGGCGGCCTCCACGGCGCCGGGCTGTTCACCGCCGAGGGCGAGCCGGCGGTGATCCGCGAGGACGTCGGGCGTCACAACGCCGTCGACAAGGTCGTGGGCGCCCGCCTGCTGGGAGCTGCGGAGACCGGCCTTCCCGTGCTGGTCGTGAGCGGGCGGATCGGGTTCGAGCTCGCCCAGAAGGCGGCCGCCGCCGGGGTCGGCGTCCTCGCCGGGGTGGGGGCGCCCAGCAGCCTCGCGCTCGAGCTCGCCGAGCGTGCCGGGCTGACCGTCGTGGGATTCCTGCGCGAGCAGCGTGGCGTGGTCTACACCGTCCCGGAGCGGGTCACCAGCGCGTCCTGACCGGTCTTGTCGGTACCGGCTCCTAGGGTCGCAGCATGCGGTTGCTCCACACCTCCGACTGGCACCTCGGCCGGTCGTTCCATCAGCAGGGCCTGCTCGACGCGCAGGCCGCCTTCGTCGACCACCTGGTCGCGACGGTGCGCGAGGAGCAGATCGACGCCGTGCTCGTCGCCGGTGACATCTTCGATCGCGCGCTTCCGCCCGTCGACGCCGTCGAGCTCGCCAGCGAGGCGTTCGCCCGGCTCGCCGCGACCGGTGCCCGCCTGGTGGTCACCAGCGGCAACCACGACTCCCCCGCACGCCTGGGCGCCAACGCCGCGCTCGCCGATGCCGCCGGCGTCCACTTCCGCACCCGCTGGCAGGACGTCGGCGCCCCCGTCCTGCTCGAGGACGCCCACGGCCCGGTCGCGGTCCACGGTCTGCCCTACCTCGAGCCCGATGCCGTCCGGGCGGCGTGGGACCTCCCCGCCCGGAGTCATGAAGCGGCGCTGGGTGCGGCGATGCAGCGCGTGCGCAGTGACCTCGCCGCGCGCTCCGGCACCCGCAGCATCGTCCTCGCCCACGCCTTCGTCGCACGCGTCGAAGATCGGCCCGAGGAGCTGTCTAGCGACAGCGAGCGCGACCTGTCGGTCGGTGGGGTCCAGGTGGCGCCCGCGGCGCTGTTCGACGACATCGACTACGTCGCCCTCGGCCACCTGCACTCCCCCCACGTGCTCGGCGACCACCTGCGCTACTCCGGCGCCCCGCTGGCCTACTCGTTCTCCGAGACCAGCCAGGTGAAGGGGTCCTGGATCGTCGACCTCGGCGCGCCGGGCACGCCTGCGCGGACCGCGTTCCTCCCGGCGCCCGTGCCGCGTGCCCTGGTCACGCTGCGCGGACGACTCGAGGAGCTCCTCACCGACGCGACCCTGACCGTCCACGAGGATTCCTGGGTCCAGGCGATCCTCACCGACCCGCTGCGTCCCGACCACGCCATGCAGCGGCTGCGGGCCCGCTTCCCGCACGCGGTCGTCCTCGACTTCCAGCCCGAGGGGCGTCGGCCCCGTGCTGGGCTCGTGACCCCACGCGTGACCGGCCGCAGCGACCTCGACATCGCCCTCGGGTTCGTGCAGGAGGTCCGCGACCTCGAGGCCACCACCGAGGAGGAGCTGTTGCTCCAGCTCGCCTGCGACTCCTGCCGCATCGCCGACGACGCCGACCCGATCCCCGGCGCCGGCGCCGACCGGGTGGCCGGCTGATGCGACTGCACCATCTCGGCGTCCAGGCGTTCGGTCCGTTCGGTGGCCACGAGGAGGTCGACTTCGACGCGCTCCACGACGCCGGACTGTTCCTGCTCTCCGGCCCCACGGGTGCAGGCAAGACCAGCCTGCTCGACGCGGTGTGCTTCGCCCTCTACGGCCAGGTGCCCGGGGTGCGCGATGAGCGCACGCTGCGCTCACAGCACGCCAAGCCCGGCCTCGCCCCGGTCGTCGAGCTCGAGCTGACCGTCCGGGGGCGCCGCCTACGGTTGCGGCGTACGGCGGAGTGGGAGCGGCCGAAGCGCCGGGGCGAGGGGACGACCGTCGAGCGCGCCTCGGTCTCCCTGACCGAGCTGCGCGGCAGCGAGGAGCATCATGTGTCCTCGCGCGCCCAGGAGGTCGGTCACGAGATCGGGCTGCTGCTCGGGATGACCGCGAGCCAGTTCCAGCAGGTGGCGATGCTCCCGCAGGGTCGGTTCCAGCAGTTCCTCCTCGCCGACAGCGAGGAGCGTCAGACCGTGCTGACCAAGCTCTTCGGCACCCAGCGCTTCGGCGCGATCGAGGAGTGGATCGCCGACCACAGTCGCGTCGTCGCGCGCCGGGCTGCACAGCTGCGGGCCGAGGCCGAGGTGCGGCTGCACAGCCTCGCCGACCGCGCCGGCGTCGCCCCACCCGCGACCCCCACGTCAGCGCTGACGGCGGAGACGGCGCAGACGTGGCGGGACTGGGCGAGCGACGTGTGTGCAGGGCTGCGCGACGGACACACCCGTTCGACCGCCGACGTCGACCAGGCACGCGCGCGTCTCGCAGACACCCGCCGTGGGCGCGAGGAGGCTGACACGTGGGCCTCGTGGTGGTCGCGACGCGAGGCCGCCGCCACCCGTGCGCGGGAGGCCGCTGCCGGCCAGGACGCGCTCGAGGAAGCACACCGGCAGCTGGCCGCCCACGCCGCTGCTCGGGCGCTGCGTCCCCTGCTGGATGACCACGCCCTCACGTCCACCGAGCTCGTCGCTGCGCTCACCGCGGCCCAGACGCCGGCCTCGGAGCTGGCGTCGCAGCTGGCCGCAGCCGAGGCGGAGTGCGAGGCCCTCACCTCGCGCCTCTCGGTGCTCGACGCAGCCGTGCCCGTCGCGGCCGAGATCGAGTCCACGGAGGAGCAGGCAGCTGAGGCCGCCAGCGTCCTGATCGACCTGCGCGCAGAGCTCGCCGACGTCGAGGAGCAGTGTGCGGAGCTCCCGGCGCTGATCGCCGACGCCGAGCGCGCGGTGCGCGAGGCCGAGGGGGCCGTGGCCGAGGCGCCCCGGTTGGCCGAGGGGGTCGCCGCCGCGGAGCGAGCCGCGGCCGCGGCCCGCGCCGTGCCCGAGCTGCACGCCGCCCACGAGGCTGCGGGCGAGCGCGTACGCCGCGCGCAGGAAACCGACCTGGCCGCGCTGGACCACCTGCGGGCCGTCGTCGAGGCCCGCCTGCGCGGCATGGCCGCAGAGCTCGCCTCCGCGCTCACCGACGACGCTCCCTGCGCTGTGTGCGGGAGCACCACCCACCCCGAGCCGGCGCAACCGGCCCCCGACGGACACGTGGGCGCAGACGACCACGAGGCTGCCGAGGAGGCCCGCGAGCGCACCAGTGCCGCGCTGGGCCACGCTCGCGAGGCGTACGACGAGACCGCGGCCGCTCTCACCGCTGCCCGTCTCGCTGCGGGGGGCATCTCGCCCGAGGGCGCTGACGAGGCGCTGGAGGGCCTACGCCGCGAGCTCGCGTCCGTCGAGGCGATCCGGGCGTCGCTGCCGCAGCTGCGGGCCGAGGCGGAGCGCATCACGACCCGACTCACGACGACCCGCACCCGCCGCAGCGAGCTCATCGCGCAGGTCGAGCAACACCGCGCCGTCGCCGCACGCGCCGCCGCCGAGGCCGCCGAGGCGCGCTCCCGGCTCGGCAGCCTGCTGCAGGGCGATACGGGCAGGGACCCGGACGGCAGCCTTCTCGACCTGGCCGGCGCGCTGCGTGCCGAGCAGCAGCGGGTCGGCGGCGTGCTCGGTCGCACCCGCACGCGCATCGATGCCCTGCGCTCGGCACAGGCGGCGGTCACGGCCCACGAGCGCACGGCCGCGCTCCTCGCCGATCCGCTCGCCGAGGCCGGCTTCGCCGATGCGGATGCGGCGCGAGCGGCGCTGCTGACGGATGACCAGGCCCGCGACCTCCGGGCACGGGTGCAGGCGGTCGAGGACATGGCCGCCGAGGCCGCGGCCGTCCTGCGCGAGCCACCCCCCGACGAGCTCACGTCGCCCGACCCCGGTGACGCGGCGACGGCGGCCCTCCGGCTCGCCGAGGCACGCAGCACCGTCCTCGCGGCGGAGGAGGCCGCCCAGCAGGCGGAGCGCGTCCACGCGACCGCCGCCGACCGGTGGCAGGCCGCCCAGCAGCTGGCCGCACGGCTCGACGACGCGATCACCGACTGGCTGCCCGCCGCGGCTGAGCACCAGCACGCAGATGGGCTCACCCGTCTCGTGCGTGGCACGAGCGCCGACAACCGCCTCCAGATGCGCCTGTCGGCCTACGTGCTTGCCACCCGCCTCGACCAGGTCGTCGACGCGGCCAACGTCCGGCTGGCGCGGATGCGTGATCGGCGGTTCCTGCTTCGTCGCACCGACCGTGCCGCATCGCGTCGTACGCGCGCCGGCCTGGATCTGGAGGTCCTCGACCAGTGGACCGGCGTCGCCCGGGCGCCCTCGTCGCTGTCGGGTGGGGAGACCTTCGTCGTCTCCCTCACCTTGGCGCTCGGCCTGGCCGACGTCATCGCCCAGGAGACCGGCGGGGTCGAGCTGGAGACGCTCTTCATCGACGAGGGCTTCGGCATGCTCGACGCCGACACCCTCGACGATGTCCTCGACCGCCTCGACGAGCTGCGCGCGGGTGGCCGCAGCGTCGGCGTGGTCAGCCACGTCAGCGAGATGCGGGCCCGGATCCCCGTCCAGGTCCGGGTCGAGAAGACCCGCTCCGGCTCCCGGGTAATGTCGCCGCATGACCTCGACCGGTCCCGAACGCCCTCTTGATCCCACGTTCACCGCGCTCCCCTACCGGCGCCTGGCCGATGCCGCGCTCAACCGGGCCCGCGACTTCGGTGCGACCCACGCGGACTTCCGCTTCGAGCGCCTGCGCTACCAGGACCTCACCGTCCGCGACGGTGCCCTCGAGGGCGCCAGCGACCGCGAGGTGCTGGGCTACGCGGTGCGCGTCATCCACCAGGGTGCCTGGGGGTTCGCCTCCGGTGTGACGCTGACCGAGGGGGGTGCGGTCGCGGTCGCCGAGACCGCGTTGGCGGTCGCCCAGGTCGCCACCGCGATGACGCGCGAGCCGGTGCAGCTGGCGCACGAGCCCGTCTACGACGACGTTACGTGGGTCTCGGCGTACGAGGTGAACCCGCTCGATGTCCCCCTGGCAGACAAGGTCGCGCTGCTGACCGAGTGGACCGGTGACCTGCTCGGCCGCGGACCCGTCCAGCACTCCACCGGCCTGCTCCACCAGGTGCAGGAGAACAAGTTCTATGCCGACCTCCACGGCACCATCACGACCCAGCAGCGCGTGCGGATCGAGCCGGAGTTCGAGGTCCACGGCACCGGCCCGGCCGGCTTCGACGCGATGCGTACGATCGCTCCACCCGTCGGTCGCGGCTGGGAGTACCTCACCGGCGACCTGCGCGACTGGCGCGCCGAGCTCGAGGAGCTGCCCACCCTCCTCGAGGAGAAGCTCGCCGCCCCCAGTGTCGAGGCCGGTCGCTACGACCTCGTCATCCACCCGTCCAACCTGTGGCTGACCATCCACGAGTCGATCGGGCACGCCACCGAGCTCGACCGCGCGCTCGGCTACGAGGCCAACTACGCCGGCACCTCCTTCGCGACGCCCGACCAGCTCGGCACGCTGCAGTACGGCACGCCGGTCATGAACGTCACCGGTGACCGCACCGTGCCCCACGGCCTGTCCACGGTCGGCTTCGACGACGAGGGCGTTGCGGGGCAGCAGTGGGACATCGTCAAGGACGGTGTCCTGGTCGGCTACCAGCTCGACCGGTCGATGGCGGCGGCCAACGGCATCGAGCGTTCCAACGGGTGCGCCTACGCCGACTCCCCCGGCCACATCCCGATCCAGCGGATGGCCAACGTCAGCCTGCAGCCCGCACCCGACGGCCCCGACACCGAGGGACTGATCTCCCAGGTGGAGCGCGGCATCTATGTCGTCGGCGACAAGTCGTGGTCGATCGACATGCAGCGCTACAACTTCCAGTTCACCGGCCAGCGGTTCTACGCGATCAAGGACGGCAAGCTCGCAGGCATGCTGCGCGACGTCGCCTACCAGGCGACCACGACCGAGTTCTGGGGGTCGATGGAGGCCGTCGGTGGTCCGCAGACCTGGGAGCTCGGCGGTGCGTTCAACTGCGGCAAGGCCCAGCCCGGCCAGGTGGCCTCGGTGAGTCACGGCTGCCCGTCGGCGCTCTTCCGCGACGTCAACATCCTCAACACGACCGCCGAAGCCGGCAGCCAGGAGCAGTGATGGCGACCCTGACGCCCCAGACCCTCGTCGAGCAGGCGCTTGCGGCGACCCGCTCCGACGACGCCGTCGTGATCGTCTCCGACACCACGAGCGCCAACCTGCGGTGGGCCAACAACACGCTCACCACCAACGGCGTCATGCACGACGTCGAGGTCACGGTCATCGCCTTCCAGGGTGCGCGCTCCGCGTCGGTGAGCGGGAACGTGTCGACGCTCGACCAGCTCGAGCAGCTGGTGTCGTCCGCCGACGCGGCGGCCGCTGCGGCGACCCCGGCCAGCGACGCGGCCGAGCTGGCCGGTGACCGCGCCAGCGCCGACTGGGACGACGCACCCGAGCCCACCTCCATCGGCGTGTACGACGCCTTCGCTCCCGCTCTCGGCGACGCGTTCGGCCGGGCCCACTCCGAGGGCCGGATTCTCTACGGCTTCGTCGACCACGAGGTCACGACGACCTACCTCGGGTCCTCCACCGGCCTCCGCCTGCGCCACGTCCAGCCGACCGGCCACTACGGCTGCACCGGCAAGGACGCGGCACTGACCCAGAGCGCGTGGGTGGGCGGGGCGACGCGCGACTTCGCCGACGTCGACGCGCACGCACTCGACGCCGAGCTCGCCCGGCGTCTTGCCTGGTCGCAACGCTCGGTCGACCTCCCGGCCGGCCGCTACGACACGATCCTGCCGCCCACCGCGGTCGCGGACCTGATGATCTACGCCTACTGGCAGTCGTCGGCCCGCCTCGCGCACGACGGGCAGAGCGTCTACTCCAAGCCCGGCGGCGGCACCCGCATCGGGGAGCGCATCGCGAAGGAGTCGGTGCGGCTGCACTCCGACCCGGCGTACGCCGGGCTGGAGGCCGCGCCGTTCGTCATCGCGCCATCCTCGTCGCCGGCGAGCTCGGTCTTCGACAACGGGCTCGCGGTCGAGGCCACCGACTGGATCCGCGACGGCCGGCTGTCGTCGCTGCTGCAGACCCGGGCTTCCGCTGCGCTCACGGGCGCCCCAGCGACCTTCGCCGTCGACAACCTCGTCCTCGACGTCGACGGTGGCGCCGGGACCACCGAGGAGCTCGTCGCCGCCGTCGAGCGCGGACTGCTGCTGACCTGCTTGTGGTACATCCGCGAGGTCGACCCGCAGACGCTGCTGCTCACCGGGCTGACCCGTGACGGCGTCTACCTGGTCGAGAACGGCGAGATCACCGGTGCGGTCAACAACTTCCGGTTCAACGAGTCCCCGATCAGCCTGCTCGACAGGTTCGCGCAGGCATCGGCGACCGAGCTGAGCTTCTCGCGGGAGTGGGGCGACTACTTCTCGCGGACCGCGACCCCGGCGCTGCGCGTGCCCGACTTCAACATGTCCAGCGTCTCGCAGGCCCGCTGAGCCCGGCCAACCTCAGCAAGCCGGGTCAGCGACCGTACGGCGTACGCGTGTAGCGGAAGGTCGCGCACTCGAGGTGCTCGACCCGGCCGGTCGGGTCGCGGTGGGCCTGGAGCACCTCCCCGCGGTGGTAGCCCTCCACCCCGCGGACCGCTCCGTCCTCGGCGAGGACGAACGTGTCGGAGTGCACGCCGTTGGCCAGGGTCCGCAGCTCGAGGCGGTCGTTGCTCCAGCGCAGCTCGACGGCGGTCGTCCCCCAGAACCACAAGCCGGCCAGCTCCGCGACGAGCGGCGGCACGACGGTCGTGGGACGCCAGGGCTCACACGACCCGGCGGCCGGGTCCTCGCACAGCAGCCGCGGCAGGTCCGCGGTCGGCAGCCCGATCGTGGCGTTGGCCAGTGCCACCACCCCGTCACCGTTCGTCCGGTCGACGAAGCAGGAGGCGAGGAAGCCCGGCATCGACCCGGTGTGGCCGACCCAGGTCCGTCCGTCGACGTCGAGCAGCCGCACCCCCAGCCCGTACGCCGGCGCCGGCGGCTGGCGACGCGCCATCTCGGCGAGCGTCGTCTCGGCCAGCACGTCAGGATGCCCGAGGGACAGGAACCGCGCCCAGCGGGCGAGGTCGGCGATGGTGCTCCAGGCCTGGCCGGCCGGTGCCATCGCCCCGGTGGCGTGATGGGGCTCCTCGAGCGTCGTACCGAGGAAGTGGTCGACGCTGTAACCCTGGGCGTGCGGGGCGCACGCGTCATAGCTGGTGGTGTCCATCCCCAGCGGCGCGAGGACCTCGGCGGCGACGACCTCCCACCATCCGCGACCACGCACCTCCTCCAGCACCGCGCCGAGCAGGGCGTGGCCGAGGTTGGAGTAGTGGAACCACGAGCCGGGTGCGGTGACGGCGCCGGAGCCGTCGTTGGCGGCGAGCAGCCGGTCACGGTCGACGCCTGGCGAGCGCTCCCACCACGGCCCCACGGGCTCGCTCTGCAGCCCGCCGGTGTGGGCCAGGAGCTGACGCACCGTGACCTCGCCGTACGCCGCCGCGTCCAGGTGTCGGCGCAGCGGGTCGTCGAGGTCGAGCAGGCCCGCGTCGCGAAGGCGCAGGATCGCCACCGCCACCAGCGTCTTGGTGATCGAGCCGATCCGGTAGCGCGTCTGCTCGACCGGACCGACCAGGTCGCCGGCCCCACCGGACCACGCGAGCTCACCGTCGCGCAGCACCCCGAGGACGAGCGACGGCAGCCGGCCACCGGCCTGGAGCCGGTCGACCAGCGCCTGGGCGCGCTCACCCACCGCCGGGCGCGTCACTCGGCGAAGGCCTCGATCGGCGGGCACGAGCACTGGAGGTTGCGATCGCCGTAGGCCTGGTCGACCCGGCCGACCGGCGGCCAGTACTTGTCGGAGTCGGTCCCCAGCGGCAGTCCGCCACTCTGGCGCGCGTAGCCACGGTCCCACTCGCCGGTGACGACGGCAGAGGTGTGGGGCGCATGGCGCAGCGGGGACTCCTCGGCCGGCCACTCCCCCGCCTCGACCACGGCGATCTCCTGGCGGATCGCGATCATCGCCTCGCAGAACCGGTCGATCTCGGCGAGGTCCTCGGACTCCGTCGGCTCGACCATGAGCGTGCCGGAGACCGGGAAGCTCATCGTGGGTGCGTGGAAGCCGTAGTCGATCAGGCGCTTCGCCACGTCCTCCACGGTGACGCCGCTGCTCTTCGTCAGCGCCCGCAGGTCGAGGATGCACTCGTGGGCGACGAGTCCGCCGTGACCGCGGTAGAGCACCGGGTAGTGCTCCTCGAGCCGGTGGGCGATGTAGTTGGCCGCGAGCACGGCGACGGCGGTGGCGCGCGTCAGGCCCTCGCCGCCCATCATGCGGACGTAGGCCCACGAGATCGGCAGGATCCCCGCCGAGCCGTAGGGCGCCGCGCTGATCGGGCCGATCCCGACGCGTCGCTGCGGGTCGGGGTGCATGCCGTGGGTCGGGAGGTACGGCGCGAGGTGCGCTGCCACCGCGACCGGCCCGACCCCCGGTCCACCTCCCCCGTGGGGGACGCAGAAGGTCTTGTGCAGGTTGAGGTGGGAGACGTCGCCACCGAAGACCCCCGGCTGCGCGTGCCCGACCAGGGCGTTGAGGTTCGCCCCGTCGACGTACACCTGGCCGCCGTGGGCGTGCACGAGCTCGCACAGCTCGGAGATGCCGTCCTCGAAGGCACCGTGGGTGGAGGGGTAGGTGACCATGATCGCCGCGAGCCGGTCGGCGTGCTGCTCGCACTTGGCGCGCAGGTCGTCGAGGTCGACCGAGCCGTCGTCGGCCGCCCCGACGACGACCACCCGCATGCCCGCCATGACCGCGGACGCGGCGTTGGTGCCGTGGGCCGAGGACGGGATCAGGCACACGTCGCGCTCGGTGTCGCCGCGGTCGTGGTGGTAGGCGCGGATCGCCAGCAGGCCGGCGAGCTCGCCCTGCGATCCCGCGTTCGGCTGGATCGAGACGGCGGCGTAGCCCGTGACCTCGGCCAGCCATGACTCGAGCTGGCCGATCATCTCGTGGTAGCCGGCGGCGTCCTCGGCCGGCGCGAACGGGTGCAGGTCGGCAAAGCCGGGCAACCCGATCGGCTCCATCTCGGTCGTCGCGTTGAGCTTCATCGTGCACGACCCGAGCGGGATCATGCCGCGGTCGAGGGCGTAGTCGCGCCGGGCCAGCCGGGAGATGTAGCGCAGCATCGCGGTCTCGGAGTGGTGGCTACCGAAGACCGGGTGCTCGAGGAACCCCGACTCGCGCACCAGCGCGGCGGGCAGCGCGTCGCCGACCGTTCCGGACAGCGCGTCCCAGTCCGCCGCCGCGATCCCGAACGCCTCGCCGAGCCGGTCGAGGACGTCGACCGTCGTGGTCTCCGAGGTCGAGATCCCGACCCGGTCGGCGTCGACGAGCAGCAGGTGGATCCCCCGCTCACGGGCAGCGGCCACGACATCGGCGGCGCGACCGGGGGTGCGCACGACCAAGGTGTCGAAGAACGCGTCGTGCTCGAGCTCGAGTCCGGCGTCGCGGAGCCCGGCGGCGAGGGTGACCGCGAACCGGTGGGTGCGGCGCCCGATCCGGCGCAGACCGGCCGGGCCGTGGTAGACGGCGTACATCGAGGCGACGACGGCGAGCAGGACCTGGGCGGTGCAGATGTTGCTCGTGGCCTTGTCGCGACGGATGTGCTGCTCGCGGGTCTGGAGGGCGAGGCGGTACGCCGGGCGGCCCGTGCTGTCGACCGAGACCCCGACGAGACGTCCCGGCAGGTGCCGCTCGAGGCCTGCGGCCACGGCCATGAAGGCGGCGTGCGGCCCGCCGTAGAACAAGGGGACGCCGAAGCGCTGGGTCGAGCCGACGACGACGTCGGCGCCCCACGTGCCGGGCGCCTCCAGCACCGTCAGCGCGAGCAGGTCGGCAGCGACGACGGCGAGGCCGCCGCGCGCGTGCACCGCCTCGATTGCCGGTCGCGGGTCGAGCACGTGCCCGGAGGCACCGGGGTACTGCACGAGCACGCCACAGACGTCCTCGGGCAGGTCCTCGGCGACCAGTCCGTCGAGGTCCCGGACCTGGACCTCGATGCCCATCGCGGCGGCGCGGGTGCGGACGACCTCGATCGTCTGCGGCAGGGCGTCGGCGTCGACCACGAACGGTCCGGACTGCGCGCGCTTGGCGCGACGGACGAGCGTCATCGCCTCCGCCGCGGCAGTGCCCTCGTCGAGCAACGAGGCGTTGGCCGTCGGCAGGCCGACGAGGTCGCCGACCATCGTCTGGAAGTTCAGCAGCGCCTCGAGCCGCCCCTGGGAGATCTCCGGCTGGTACGGCGTATAGGCGGTGTACCAGGCCGGGTCCTCCAGCACGTTGCGCCGGATGACCGCCGGGGTGATCGTGCCGTGGTAGCCGAGTCCGATCATCGGCTCGGCGGGGCGGTTGCGGGCCGCGAGCGCGGCGAGCTCGGCCGCCGCCTGGCGCTCGGTCGCTGCCGCCGGCAGGCCGAGGGGGTCGGTCGAGCGGATCCGCGGCGGGACCGCGGCATCCATCAGCTCGGCGAGACCGGCGTACCCCAGCGCCTCGAGCATCGACGCGACCTGCGTCGCGTCAGGGCCGAGGTGCCGGTCGACGAAGGCGTCGGCGGCCGTCAGGTGGGTGAGCTGGGCGAGCGCGGACGGGTCGGACACGCGGTCGGACATGGGACTCCCGGGGAGCAGCGGCGGATGCGGACTGCCCTCCCCCTCTGTCGTCCGCCGCCCGTGCGGGCGTCAATCTCCAGAGTCGCCTCGACCACGCAGTCCTGGGCACCTGAGAGGTTCCGGGGAGGAATTGCCCCTTCGGTGCTCCGCACGCAGCGGAGTCTCTCCCGCGCGGGCTCGTCGGCACCGTCTACGGTAGCAGCGTCAGCCGGCCTGCTTGGCGCGGCGACGCGCGGCGAGCTCGTCGGCCGCCGATCCGCTCGACGGCTCCTCGGCGCGCTCGCTCGGCAGCTCGGCGAGAGTTCCCTCGATCTCGCGCCACACGCCGCCGATGGCGATGCCGAACACGCCCTGCCCACCCTGGAGCAGGTCGATGACCTCGTGGTCGCTGGTGCACTCATAGACCGTCGCGCCGTCGCTCATCAAGGTGACCTGGGTGAGGTCGTCGGTGCCGCGCTCGCGCAGGTGCTGGATCGCGGTGCGGATCTGCTGCAGGGAGATCCCCGCGTCCAGCAGGCGCTTGATGACCTTCAGCAGCAAGATGTCGCGGAAGGAGTAGAGCCGCTGGCTGCCGGAGCCGGCGGCACCGCGGATGGTGGGCTCGACGAGGCCGGTGCGGGCCCAGTAGTCGAGCTGGCGGTAGGTGATGCCGGCGGCGTTGCACGCCGTCGGACCGCGGTAGCCGCTGTCGCTCGGCAGCGGGGAGACGTCCTCGGTGAACAGCAGCCCCTGCTCCTCGGCCACGGCCGCCGCCTCGAGTTGCGCGTCGGTCTGCGAGTCGTGCTCGCGGCCGCCTGCATCGTTCACAGTGCCCACCTGGTCCTCCAGCTTTCGTTCGCTCAGCGTGACTCCGAGGGGGAAGTCGCCGGCCCTGGGTCAGAGCACAACGATGGAGTTACAGCGAAGACATCACTCACCGTAAGCCGCGCATGGACCGTGGTCAACGACCCGCACCCTCGCCACGCCGACGTGTCGCACCCTCAAGTTGAGGTTGAGAGTTGCTCGTCGTACCGCTTCGTCAGCCCTGCTCGAAGTCCTCGGGCGTCACGTGGTCGAGGAACTCGCGGAACTTCTCGACCTCGTCCTCCTGCTCGTCCGGCACTTCGAGGCCGGCCTCCTCGAGCACGTCGTCGGCGCAGACGATCCGCGCACCGGTGCGCAGCGCCAGCGCGATCGAGTCCGAGGGACGGGCGCTCACCTCGACTCCGGAGGCGAGCGCCAGCATGGCGTAGAAGACCCCGTCGCGCATCTCGGTGATCCGCACCTCGGTGAGCGCGTTGCCGGTCGCCTCGAGCAGGTCGCGCAGCAGGTCGTGGGTCAGCGGCCGCGGGGGGACGACGCCCTGCTGGGCGAACGCGATCGCCGTCGCCTCGACCGCACCGATCCAGATCGGCAGGTACCGGTCCCCCGCACTCTCGCGCAACAGCACGATCGGGTTGTTCGACGGCATCTCGACCCGGACTCCGATCACCTCTACCTCGCGCACGTCGTCCACCCTACTCGGGGACTCCGCACGGTCAGCGGGCGCGCAGGCCGGCGCGCACCAGCGCCGCGTGCAGCCGGACGGACAACGACGCCATCTGGCTGATCGTCTCCTCGGCGCGACCATGCGCCCCGGCGTCGCGGCTGCGCCGCAGCGGCTCGACCACCTGCTCGACGAGCCCGATCTCGCGGTCGGCCGCGGTGCGGAACGCGCGCAGGTGCCGGGGCTCCACGCCGTACGCCGCGAGCTCACCGGCCGTGCGCGCGATCAGCACCGCGTCGGCGTCGTACGGCGCACTGCTGCTGGACCGGGGGCGCACCAGGCCGAAGTTCTCCAGGTCACCGAGGATCGCCTCATCGATCCCGGCCGCCTCGAGCAGCTCGGCGCGGGTGAGGCGCAGGTCGCTGGGCTCGGCGGCGAAGCTCGCCGGGTCGGGGCCGTCGCCCTGGAGGACCATCCGCGGCACGCGCGGCGCGGCGCCGGGGACCTCCGGCGGCTCCAGGCCCCGGTCGATCGCGTCGAGGTGCTCCTTGATGACCTTCAGTGGCAGGTAATGCTCACGCTGGCACTGCAGGACGTAGCGCAGGCGCTCGACGTCGGCATGCGAGAACTTGCGGTAGCCCGCCTGCGTGCGCTCGGGCTCGACCAGTCCCTCGGCCTCGAGGAACCGGATCTTGGAGATGCTCACATCGGGGAAGTCGGCGCGCAGGGCACCGAGCACCTCGCCGATGCTCATCCGCGCCCGCGCAGTCTCTGCGCGGGAGGCCGGAGCCACGGGCCTCAGCCCTGGCTGCTGGCGAAGAAGACCAGGCGGAACTTGCCGATCTGGACCTCGTCGCCGTTCTGCAGCAGGACGGCACCGTCGATGCGGTCGCGGTTGACGTAGGTGCCGTTGAGGCTCCCGACGTCGCTGACCGAGAAACCGTCGTCGCTACGACGGAACTCCGCGTGCCGCCGCGAGACGGTGACGTCGTCGAGGAAGATCTCGCTCTCGGGGTGTCGACCCGCGTTGACCTGGTCGACGTCGAGCAGGAAGCGGCTGCCTGCGCCCGGGCCGCGCTGCACGACCAGCAGTGCGCTCCCCGCGGGCAGCGCGTCGACCGCGGCAGCGTCGGCGTCGTTGAGGCCGCCATCGTCAGCGTCGGCCTTCGGCGGGACGCCGAAGGTGATCGTCGCGGTGGTCTCGCTCGGCGAGTCCGTCGACCCGGCCGCCGATCCCGGCGTGGCGTCCGTCGCGGCTGCGGTCTGGAGCCGCGTGCCGCACTGGGCGCAGAACCGAGCATCGTCCGGATTCTGGTGTCCGCACTGGGTGCAGAACGGCATGTGTCCTCCCGCGACCGACCGTCGCAACCCTCAAGCGACAGTCGAGGTTGATGGTGGGAAAAACCTATCAGGCGTACGCGAGCCGCACGCCGGGGCGGAACGTCCGGCTCAGGTGTCCAGACCGGCCTGGTAGCCGGCCGCGTCGAGCAGGCCGTCGACCTGCGTCGGGTCGCTGGGCGTGATCTCGAACAGCCAGCCCTCGCCGTACGGGTCCGAGTTCACCAGCTCGGGTGCCGCGTCCAAGGCGTCGTTGCGCGCGGTGACCTCGCCCGACACGGGGGCGTAGAGGTCGCTCACCGACTTGGTGGACTCGAGCTCGCCGATCCCCGCGCCCGCCTCGACGGTGTCGCCGACGGCCGGCAGCGACACGAAGACGATGTCGCCCAGCGCGTCCTGCGCGTAGGAGGTGATGCCGACGCGCACCACGTCGCCGGGCCGCACCCACTCGTGCTCGCTGGTGTACTTCAGGTCCTCGGGATACATCGGTGCTCCGATCACTCGTGGGCTCGGGCGGCCGAGGCTACTCGTCCTCGACCGGTGTGGCGTACTCCGCAGTGGCGATCTCGCGGACGCTGGCGATCTCGACGTCCTCGAGCCGCTCGACCACGGCGCGGGCACTGACCTGCTCGACCTGCTCGAGGAACCCGCCGAAGATGCCGAGCGCGGTCGCCAGCGTCTCGGGGTTGCCGATCGCCTCGATGACATAGGGCTGGGCGAGCTCCTGACCGTCGACGATGATCCGCCCCGGTGTCTCCCCCGCCGCGCTTCCGTCGTCGAGCGCCGTCTGCGCGACCACGCGGACCGCGTCATTGAGCTCGATCGCCTCGGCCCCCGCGTCGCGCAGTTCCTGCAGCGCGTTGAGCAGCTGGTCGATCTTCATCTGTCCGGACTCGTCGGTCACGGTCACCCGGATGCCGGGCCCGCTGGCTGGCACCGTGCCGGCCAGGATCGCCAGGGCGTCGGCCTGCTCACGCGCGCGAGCGATCGCCGCCGAGCGGCTGTCACGGTTGCTCAGCAGCGACTGCTGGGCCTGCTCCAGCTGGTTGATGTCGTTCTCCGCCCGCTGTGCCGCGGCCGAGAGGTTGTTGAGGACCTGGACCAGGTCCTCCTGCCGCATGCCCGGGTAGCTGGTCGCGGCCTCGGTCGACCGCAGCTGCACCGCTGCCGAGAAGCCGAGCACTGCCAGGATCACCGCCACGCCGAGCTGACGACGGGTGGGCTTGCGGATCGCCTGGGCGAGCCGGTCGCGTCCGGTCTCGGCCGGCACGTGCGTCGCATCCACCGCGCCGGTCGCGCGTGCGCCGTCGCCCTCGGGCGTGCGGTCGGGGACGCGCTCAGGCATGGAACAGGTGGCGGCGGATCGCCGCGACGTTGGAGAAGATCCGGATCCCGAGCACGACGATGACGCCGGTGGAGAGCTGTCCCCCGACGCCGAGCTTGTCGCCGAGGTAGACGATGAGCGCCGCGATCAACACGTTGCTGGTGAAGGAGACGACGAAGACCTTGTCGTCGAAGATGCCGTCGAGGAAGGCCCGTAGGGCGCCGAAGACCGCGTCGAGTGCCGCGACGACGGCGATCGGGAGGTACGGCTCGAGCCACAGCGGAACCTCGGGCTGCAGGATGAGGCCCGCCAGCAGCCCGATGAGCAGGCCGAGCGCGGCGATCATCGGGCGCCCACCGGCTCACTGGTGGCGTAGCGGAGCCTGAAGTCCTCCGCGCCTGGCAGAGTCAGGTTCTCTTCCCTGTTCATCGTGAAGCGCAAGCCCACCGCCCGTTGCAGGTCGAACCAGTCGGCACCATGCCGATTGTCGACGAATCGTGCAGGGATCGTATCCGGATCCCCGATCGCTTCCACGACATACGGCCGTCGGATCGCCTGATAGTTCACTGTGATCGCCGCTCCCGCCTGCCGGATAGCCGTGGTGGCCGTGACGCGCTTGCCGTTGATCGCCATCGCCTCGGCCCCGGCAGCCCACAGCGCATTGGCCAGCTTCTGCAGGTCGACGTCCATCACCCGCTCGAGGTCGCTACCGGCACCCTCCGCGTCGTCCACGACGACCTTGACCCCCGGACCCCTCACCGGCACCAGACCGGTCGCGAGGCTCAGCCGGGCGACGCGCGTCGACAAAGCGCGGCCCGCGGCGGTCTCCTCGATCAGCGAGGTCTCCAGCTCCTCGTTCTCCTGCCGCAGCGTCTCGACCCGCTCCCGGCGCGCCTCGACGACCTCGCGACGCTCGGCGATCTGGTTGATCAGCTCGTCGCGGCCCGATGCCCGGTCGTCGGCCAGCCGCGACGTCTCCAGGCCGGCGGTGACCATCAGCGCACCGAACACCGCCACCACGACGAGGCCGACGGTGCCGATGCCGCGTCGCTCCGCCGCGCTCGGCTCGGCCGGGGCCTCCTCGGAGTCGGCCGCCTGGCGGCGGCGTTCGGCGACGGCGACGTAGTCCTGGTCGAGCGACTGCGAGGTGACCAGGTCGAGCAGACCCATGGTCACCCGGTCCGGCAGCGGGCGCTCACTCACGGCACGGCCATCAGCCGCCGCCGAGCACCGGCGCGCGGCGATCGTGGTCGGCGAGCAGCTTGCGCACCTGCCAGGCGTACAGCAGGCCGGCCCACCAGTACAGCGACGTGCCCCAGATCGCGAAGGCCCACCCGAAGACCTGGGCCAGCGTCGCGACCACACCGGTGCCGTCACCGAGCAGCAGCAGCGGGAACGCGTAGAGCAGGTTGAAGGTCGCGGCCTTTCCGAGGAAGTGGACCGGAAGGGCGCTGTAGCCGCGCGTGCGCAGGAACGGCACCAGGCACCACAGGAACACGTCGCGTGCGGGCAGCAGCAGCGCCAGCCACCACGGGATGATGTCGCGCCACGCCAGCCCGAAGACGACGGCCAGGATGTAGAGCCGGTCCGCGATCGGGTCGAGGAGCTGCCCGAGCTGCGACATCTGGTTCAGCCGGCGCGCGAGGTAGCCGTCGAGGTAGTCGGTCACGCCCGAGGCCATGAGGACCAGCAGCGCCCACCCGTCGGCCTCCGGCCCCAGCACCAGCCACAGGAACAACGGGACCCCGAGCAGCCGCAGGCCGCTCAAGAGGTTCGGAACGGTCCACACACGTGCCGTCGCCTGCGCGTCGGGCGTGCTCACACCGCCTCCTGGTCACCGCTGTCCCCTGGCCGTCGCTCGCCGACGACATCCCCGATCGTGGTGCCGGTCAGCCTACGCCTGAGGAGGCCTGCCCCAGATTCGGCCCGCCCAGAGGTCTGCGGTAATGTTCCGCTCGCTTCGCTCGGCGATCCCGCGCGAGGCGTTCGGGCTGTGGCGCAGCTTGGTAGCGCACTTGACTGGGGGTCAAGGGGTCGCAGGTTCAAATCCTGTCAGCCCGACACACAAAAATGCAGCTCAGGGGCGGTTTTCGGTATCCTCCGGGACCGCCCCTGACTGCTTCCCGGACCAGTTTGCAATCAAGGCGCTAATCGGAGCCCCCGGCCGCGTGCCTACCGCTTATCTGATTCGCCCCCGCGGAGCGCCCGCGCGCCCCTAAGATCGCCGCTCAACGGCGGATGTAGGGATAGCGAATGGCGAGTTGGATCGACCGGTTCGAACGGCACGCGCTGTGGAAGACAGCGGAGGAGCTTCGAGCGGTGCTTGATGAGACTCCGCTGCCAGATGAAGATAACGACCGCGACACCGTTGAGCTAGTGCGGGTAGTCGTCGAGCGGCTCGCCGCCTATCGAACAGGCAGCGATCCGGCAGCGTTCACCCGGGCCATCCTCAGTACCGCTGATGGCGCTGTCCGTTTACTCGTGGATGCGTTCCAGGCGTGGCGCGATGGAGGTACGGACTACAAGCCTGTCGACGCTGCAGTTGACGGGGTGATCGAGGCGCTGGCGGCCTGGCCGAGCCTGACGCCGGATCAGCTTGGAGCAGCCAGCGCGTCCGCTATCGAGGGCATCACAACCAGCGCCGACGAGGCGCTCACTGCGCTCGTCACCCGCCGGGACGAACTGAAGGAAGCACTCGCAGAGGTCAAGACACAGCACAAGCAGCTGGAAGGAGTGCAGCATGAGCTCCTACAGGAACTCAAGACTGCCCGAAGCGAGCTAGAGCAGCAGTGGGTCGAAGCGCTCTCGACGGAGAAGGCGCGAGCTGACGCGGCGATCGACGACCTGAAGGGACTCCGAGACGAAGCTGCCAAGCTCGTGCACGAGTCGACGGCTCTCGTAGTCGGCCAGGAATACGAGGCTTACGCCAAGAACAAGGACTCTGCTGCACTGAAGTATGACGTTGGGGCAGTCGTCTTCGGTTTCGCGGGCCTCGCGTCTCTGGCTCTCTACCTCGCGAACGGATCTGACACCGAAAACACGGTTGCGTTCGTCGTCGCACGCTTAGCCCGGATCCACCGATGAACTTGGGTGGGTGAGCGTGGCGTAGAACGAGAATGCCCTTGCAGCACGGGAGAATCGGAGTTCTTCAGGCAACGATTCACACCAAGAGCAAGGGCATCTCTGAGGTGAAACTCTCTCACACGCTGCGATCGACGTCGGCGGTCTTCGACGATCCGAATCTCGTGTCGGCTGGCGGTCTGGTTCCGGTGCTCGCGTTGGCCGAGTCCGCCGGTCTGCGTGACCTGGCAGGTGAGCACCTGAGCGTCCCGACTGACAAGGGCGCGAACGCTGGGTTGAAGGTCGCCTCGCTGGTCGGCGGGATGGTGGCCGGCGCGGACAGCATCGATGACATGGCGCTGCTGCGGCATGGCGGGATGGGTCGGCTGTTCGCCCGGGCGTATGCGCCCTCGACGTTGGGTTCGTTCCTGCGGGCCTTCACTTTCGGGCACGTGCGCCAGCTCGACGCGGTCGCCTCGCGCTTCCTGATCGCACTGGCCGGCCTCACCGGCTTGCTCGGTGCACCGGCCGCACCCGCAGCCGACGATGCCGGCGACACCGACACCGACACCGAGGTGGATCGCGGGTATGCGTTGGTCGATGTCGATGACACGATCATCGAGGTTCACGGCTATGCCAAGCAGGGCGCCGGGTTCGGCTACTCCGGGGTCCGCGGCCTCAACGCACTGCTCGCTACCCTCACCACCGCCACGAGCGCGCCGGTGATCGTGGCCCAGCGGCTGCGCAAGGGCTCGACCGGGTCACCGCGCGGTGCGAAGCGTCTGGTCGGCGATGCAGTGAGGACCGCCCGAAGGTTGCTCGGCAAGCCTCACCCGGTCCTGGTGCGGATGGACTCGGCGTTTTATGGCCGTGGGCCAGTCCATGCCGCGATTGCTCGTGGGGCCGCGGTGTCGGTGACCGTGCGGATGGACAAGCGCGTCAAGGCCGCGATCGCTGCGATCGGCGACGACGCGTGGACCACGATCGAGTACACCGATGCCGTCTTCGACGAAGCCAGCCAGCGGTGGATCTCCCGGGCCGAGGTCGCCGAAATCGACTTCACCGCGTTCGCTGCGCAGAAGAAGACCGACCACGTGCCGGGCCGGCTCGTGGTCCGCAGGATCCCGGACTTCAACGCCGAGAAGAACAAGGCCGCCGGCCAAGACACCCTGTTCGACACTTGGCGCTTCCACGCCTTCTTCACCACCACCGACGCCGACGTGCTGGACACCGTCGCCGCCGACAAGATTCACCGCCATCACGCGGTCATCGAACAAGTCCACGCCGACCTCAAAAGCTCCGCGCTGGCCCACCTGCCGTCCGGGGTGTTCACCGCCAACGCCGCCTGGCTGGTGCTCGCAGTCATCGCGTTCAACCTGACCCGAGCCGCCGCGAGCCTGACCGACCCGCAGTTGGCAAAGGCGACCACCGCGACGCTGCGTCGCAAACTGATCATCGTGCCTGCACGGGTCGCGACCTCAGCACGCCGGATCACCCTGCACCTCCCACGGGCCTGGCCATGGGAAGCCGCCTGGACAGCACTGCTCGACCGAGTCAACGACCCGCCACCGGTCCTCGCGGCCTGATCATCCAGCAGCCAGTGCTGCGCGACCCGAGGACCAAGTGGACAACACCGGACAGCGAGGTCCGGCACATCATCGCGTCCAGATCTGGTTCAAGTCGCCACGACCGCCATCAACTCATCCGACCCGGCCGATCGGTGGATCCGGGCTTAGGGCTCACCCTCGGTGCTTTAGTCATCGGCGGTTTCCTCGCGGCGCGAGGGGCTGAGCAACACCGAGAAGCAAAGGAGGCGCACCGCACGGCGCTCGCGTTGAGCCGACTGGCACCGTTCATCGCAAATCTTGACCATGACGCCCGAGAGGTCCTCACAGTCGAGACTGCGGATCGCATCTTTTACGCGGGGTGAGTTGGGCCACACCGCGATCGAACGTGAGTCGTCGCTCAGCCGTCTAACCCGGCGACGCGAGCAGCACGCAGCAGCGACCGCGGCGACGGCGGATGAAGCTTCGGCGTAGCCGGAGAGTTGTGACCTCACTACTTGTGACCACGGAGCTTGTTAGCGGGTGCGACAGCACAGCTGCCGAGCCTTGCTCGTGCCGCGCGAGCTAGCCACGCCTGCGGCGGCAGAACTCCTTGACGCGCTCACAAGGAAGCGGTCAGAACAGCGGTTGGGTGTCGTCGCTCGGGTGGCGCTTCTCTGCCTGGAAGTACGGGATCAGTGCTGGGGGCAGGTTAGGGCGCTCGCCAGCTAGTAGCGCCTCCACCGTCATGATCTGCACGAGCGGGTAGCGCTGCCCATTCGCCGGGTGGGTCCACGCCCCACTCTGGTTCGCCGCTTCGATCATCCCCCGTGTGGGCGGGTTCATCGTTACCAGGATCCCGAGCTCGGCACGTTGCGACTGCACGGTCCCTATCAGGTCGCGCACGTGACCGGGGTTCGTCGCGCCACCCTTGACCGAGACGAGCGTGCGTCCGGTGTTGCCCTTGCCGCCGAGCGGGAATCGGATGACACCGTCAACGCCCCTGTCGCCAATCTGCTTCTCATTGGGCTGACCTTCGACCAACATCACGCACCAGCGTTCGAACTCGAAGGGCGACCGCTTGAACAGCGCTGCAGCTCCGAGGAGGTCACGCGGGATCCCGAGCATCTCGTAGGTGTCGCGGATGCCTTCGCCGTAGGTGGCTCGTAGTCGCGCGTCGATCAGGTCGATTGACAGCGTCGTGACGTCGATTCCGATCCACCTACGTTCAAGCCTCTGCGCAGCGTCGACCGTCGTCCCGCACCCGCAGGACGGATCCAGCACCACGTCGCCGGGATTCGACGAGACCGCGATTATCCGCTCAAGCAACGCCACAGGCTTCTGCGTCGGGTGGGTCTGGGTGCCGGCAGTCACCGAGTCGGGATCCTCCGGTGTCGGTGTCGGTGTGGGGGTCGGTGTGGGGGTCGGGCTCGGGGACGGCGTGGGGGGAGGTGTCGTGGACTCGCCCATCACCTGGGCGACGGTCTGGACCTGGGTCGTGGACGGTCGCTCGGAGAGCCAGGCGACGAACGCTGTGAAGGTGGCGATGTCGATCGAGTTCGTCGCACAGCCGGCACAGGTCCGGTGGAACACCAGGGGCACCCAGCCGCCATGGTCCTGCTCGGCCTGCTCGACGTACGTCTGGAGCATCTCGAGCGTGGTGTCGGACTTGACCGAGCTGTTCGTCTTGATCTGCCACCGGTCGACGGGCGGGATCGTGTCGGCGGTCGCGCACAGGTAGCACCCGTAGGCCGGAGAGCGAAGGTCGCCGACACCGCGGGCGCTGGTGTAACCGCACTCGGCGACGGCCTCCTTCGCCGTGGGGCCCGTCGAGCCGAACGGGTACGCGAAGCTGCTGACGCGGTAGCCCATCGCGACGAGGTTCGCGCGGTCGTCGCAGATCTGGCGCTTCGCCTCCACGGTGGAGACGTCGGCGAGGTCGACATGGCCCAGCGTGTGCCCACCGATCTCGTGGCCTGTCGCGACGAGGGCGTCGGCCTGGGCGCGGGTCATGTAGAGCGAGGTGGTGCCCAGACGGGGGCTGTTGACGTAGAAGGTGCCGCCCATGCCGTACTCGCTGAGCACCGTCGCCGCACCGACCTGGTCGGCGAAGCCGTCGTCGAAGGTGAAGGACACCGTCGTCGGCTCGCTGGCGAGCGCCAGTGGTTCCGGCTCCTCGTCGACGCTGACCGTCGTGGTCGCGGTGTCCTGCAGGCCGGATTCGTCGAACGCCGTCATCGCGATGGTGTAGGTGCCGGGCTCGGAGTAGTGGTGCTCGACGGACGAGGCCGGCTGGGCCTTGGTGCTCGACCCGTCGCCGAAGTCGAAGGAGTAGCGGGTCACCCCTCCGTCGTCGCGTGAGCCGCTGGCGTCGACCGACACCGCGAGCGGGGCCAGGGGACCCTTCGGCGTGGCCGTCACCCGGGCGGTCGGTGCCGCGTTGGGCGGACGGGCCGGGTCGCGAGGCACGACCCGCACCACGGTGGAGGCCGCCGCAGATCCGCCGTCCCCGTCGGTGACGGTCAAGGTCACGACGTACCGGCCGGGTCTCGGGTAGGCGTGTCGCGCAGTCGCCTCGACGGTCGGGCCTGTCGAGGCGCCGTCACCCCAGTCGAAGGTGTACGACGTGACCTCGACGTCGTCGGTCGACCCGGAGCCGTCCGCCACGATGGTCTGCGACGCCATGGCGGACGGAGAGCTCACGACCAGGTCGGCCACCGGCGTCGCGCCGGTGAGGGACGGTGCGGCGCTCGCCGGGGTGCGGGGTGACGTGCCCGCGACCACTGCGACGACGAGCACCAGCACCGCTGCCACGGTCGTCGCGAGCGCCAGCGGTCGCGTCGGGCGCACGGAGGGGCAGACGCGGGGCGCACCGCAGTTGGTCACGGCTCATTCGAGCCCCGAAGCGCAACGGAGACGTCAACCGCGGCGTCGGAGCAGCCGGATCTCCTGGACCACCAGGACCGCGATCGTCAGCGCGGTGAGGGGGACGACGAAGCCCAGCATCACCGTGCTGAACGCGGGGAGCGCATCGTGCTGGGCGGCCGCCAGCAGCAGGTAGGCCACGTAGCCGGCGTACATCGCCAGGAAGACGCCACCCTCCCAGCGCGCGATGACCATGCCGGTGAAGAGGATCGGGAGCAGGGCCAGTGCGACCGCGATCATCACGGGTACGTCGAAGCGGATCGCGGCGGCCTCGACCGGCACGCCGTCCGGCGCGATCACGGCGGTGAGTCCCAGGACCGCCGTGAGGTTGAAGACGTTGCTGCCGACCACGTTGCCGACGGCCATCTCGGTCTCGCCGCGGATCGCCGCGATGACCGAGGTCGCCACCTCCGGCAGGGAGGTGCCGACCGCGACGACGGTCAGCCCGATCACCAGGTCGCTGACGCCGAAGGCGGTGGCGATGCTGGTGGCGGCCGAGACCAGGAGGCGGGCACCGAGCACGAGCAGGGCGATGCCGACGACGACGAGCACGACGTCGACGAGGGGCCGCGAGAGGGCCGGTACGGCGGCTCCGGGTGGCGGGTCGTCGGTGCCGGCACGACGCCCGAGCAGGACGGTCCAGACGACGTACGCCGCCAGCAGCGCGACCAGCAGCACTCCGTCGACGCGCCCGATCGAGCCGTCGAGCATGAGCAGCAGCGCCAGGACCGACACCACGATCACGAAGGGCACGTCGAAGCGCACGAGCTGCCGCTGCGCTGCGAGCGGCAGGATCACGGCGGCAAGACCGAGGACGAGGAGGACGTTGGTGATGTTGCTGCCGACGACGTTGCCGACCGCGAGTCCGGGCGACCCCGACAGCGTGGCGTCGAGGGAGACGGCGAGCTCGGGAGCAGAGGTCGCGAACGCCACGATGGTGAGGCCGACCACCAGCGGGGACATGCCCAGTGTCCGGCCGAGCCCACCGCCCCCGCGCACGAGGAGCTCACCGCCGCCGATGAGCAGCACCAGACCGACGACGAGGGATACCGCCACCACGAGGCTCACGAGACGAAGTCTACGGAGACGTACCGTGGAGCACCCGTCGAGAAGGAGTCCCATGAGGAAGACACCGCCCAGCCGTGCGGTCGCCGGGGTCGTCGTGGCGCTGGCCGTGGCCCTGACCGGCTGCTCGGCGCAGGACGGCCAGGAGGCGGACGCACCGAGCAGCGCAGCGTCCGAGCCCGTGCCGGCACCGGCCGAGGTCGAGGACCTGCTGGCTGGACACGCCCTGGACGGGATGAGCGCCGTGCAGATCATCGACCATCTCGACAGGCTGGCGCCGGCCGAGCGGCCGAGGGACCTGATGGCGTCGGTGCGGCCCGGGGAGCTGATGCTCACCTCGGACGCCGGGAGGTCAGCCTCGACGTGCCCGAGGACCGCTTCTACCTCGCGGTCGCGCCGTACGTCGACCAGACCCACGAGTGCTTCTACCACTCGCTGACCACGTGCCTCGGCGAGCTCGACTCCGCCGACGTCCGGGTGAAGATCGTCGACGAGGCCAACGACGAGGTCCTCGTCGACGAGGTGCGCACCACCTTCGACAACGGCTTCCTCGGCTTCTGGCTGCCCCGCGACATCGAGCGCGGGTGTCCGTGAGCGTCCGCCCTCCCCGCGCGCGTGGTCCGGTGTCACACCCGATGTCACGGACTTCCCGGGACCGGCCCGGACGGAGGATCACGGATAGCCGGTCAGGACGTGGCCCACGACCACCACGGACCAGCATCCCGGACCAGGGATCACGGTCTGTCTGCTCTGGGGGTCAAGGGGTCGCAGGTTCAAATCCTGTCAGCCCGACCGTGTGATGTCCCAGGACATCGAGGACAACGGACCTACGAAATCGTAGGTCCGTTCGTCGTTTCCAGGCGTGGGGCGTGTGCCGTCAGAGACCCAGCTCGGTGAGCCCGGGGTGGTCGGCCGGCCGCGGCCCGGAACGGTCCCAGTGAAACAGTCGATCCGCATCGTCGATCGGAATGTCATTGATGCTGGCGTGCCGCTGGCGCATCAGGCCGTGCTCGTCGAACTCCCAGTTCTCGTTGCCGTGCGAGCGGAACCACTGACCGCGCGGGTCGTGGGACTCATAGACGAAGCGCACCGCGATCCGGTTGTCGCCGTGGGTCCAGACCTCCTTGATCAGTCGGTACTCGAGCTCGCGCTCCCACTTCTGCTGAAGGAACGCGACGATCTCGGCGCGGCCCGTGACGAACGTGTCCCGGTTGCGCCACCTGCTGTCCGGTGTGTAGGCGAGCGAGACCCGTTCCGGGTCGCAGCTGTTCCAGGCGTCCTCGGCAGCGCGAGCCTTCTGGGCCGCGGTCTCTGGGGTGAAGGGCGGAAGGGGTGGGCGTGCGTCCATCTGTCGAACCTAGTAGATCGACGCCACCGTCCGAGGTCTCCCGCCACGCTCACCGTCGCGAAGAGGGCTGGGGCCCTCTGTCCCGGCCAGTGGTGATTCGAGTCACACCCAGGGCCCGACCCTCCTAGGCTCAGCGCCACCACCCGCCGCCGCGGGACCCGACCTGCCGGATCCCACCCCTCACAGGAGGCCTCCGTGAAGTTCAACCTCGCCACCGTCTTCGAGACCGTCACCGACGCGGTCCCGGACCGGGTCGCCCTCACCTACCAAGGTCGCAACCTCACGTACGCCGAGTTCGACCGTGAGGCCACCCAGGTCGCGCACCTGCTCTCAGCGTCGGGGATCCAGGCCGGCGAGCACGTCGCGATCTTCCTGAAGAACTGCGTCGAGCACGTGACCACGATGGTCGGGCTGCTGAAGATCCGCGCCGTGCCGATCAACGTGAACTACCGCTACACCGACGCCGAGCTCGACTACCTGTTCACGAACTCCGACTCCGTCGCGGTCGTCGTCGAGGAGCCCGAGCACCAGGAGTCCCTGGCGCGGATCCTGGACCGCCTCCCCCTGGTCCGCACCGTCTTCGTCGTCGGCACGGCCGAGCAGGCGCTGACCGCAGCCGCCGAGGCGCGCGGCGTCGCGGTGGTCGACCACGCCGACTGGCAGCAGCAGTCGACCGAGCGTGACTTCGCACCGCGCACGGGCGACGAGCACTACATCCTCTACACCGGTGGCACGACGGGCTACCCCAAGGGCGTCGTCTGGACCCACGACGACCTGTTCCACAAGCCGCTGTCGGGCGGCAACCCGTACGGCGACCCGCACCCCGACCTCGAGGCGATCGCCACCGCCGCAGTGGCCATGCCGCCGATCTCGTTCCTGATCGCGGCACCGCTCATGCACGGCGCGGCGTCGTACGCGATGTTCTTCTACTTCATCTTCGGCGGCCGGTTGGTCATGCTGCGTGACTTCGACCCCGCCAAGATCGTCGACGGCATCGCCCACGACGGCCTGCAGAGCCTGCTCATCGTGGGCGACGCGATGGGCATGCCGCTGGCCGACGAGATGGAGCGCCGCAAGGACGAGGTCGACTACTCCGGGTTGTTCATGTTCACCTCCGGCGGAGCGATCTGGTCGCAGGCGTGCCGCGACCGGTTCCGCGCGCTCGCTCCCAACGCGATGCAGCGCGACAACTTCGGCGCCTCGGAGTCCGGCAACGACGGTGAGATCAGCCTCGACGAGAACGGCAACCTGCGGGTGCCGGCGACCGACACCATGCTCGTCGTCGACGACAAGCTCAACGAGCTGCCGCCCGGGCCCGACAACGTCGGCCTGATCGCGCGGACAGGCCGAGTGCCGCAGGGCTACTACAAGGACGAGGAGAAGACCGCGCGCACGTTCCGCACGCTGCCCGACGGGCGCCGCTGCTCGGTGCTCGGCGACATGGGCTACCGCGACCACGACGGCTCGATCGTGTTCCTCGGCCGCGGCTCGCAGTGCATCAACACCGGCGGCGAGAAGGTCTACGTGGAGGAGGTCGAGAACGTCCTGCACGGCCACCCCGACGTCGCCGACGTCCTGGTGGTCGGCGTGCCCGACAGCCGGCTCGGCGAGCGGGTGACGGCCGTGGTCTCGGCGCGCGAGGGCCGCAACCCCACGCTCGAGGACATCCAGACCTTCGCCCGCCAGTCGCTGGCCGGCTACAAGGTCCCGCGCGACCTGATCGTCGTACCGGCCATGAAGCGCACCCCCGCGGGCAAGGCCGACTACAAGTGGGCGAAGTCGGTCGCGAGCGAGCAGGAGGTCGCGCCGGCCTAGGACGCGGTCCCCTCAGCATCTCGAGAATGGTCACCCGTGACGCATCCGGCACCTCCGGATCGGCCGCGGGTGACCATTCTTCGTCTCCGGACTGGGTACACCTCCGTCATGAGCACCCCCCGACCGGTGAACCAGCTCGCCCGCGCCGGTGGCGCGATCCTCGCTGCCGCCACCGCGGCCGTCGACGCCGTACGCACCGCGGAGAAGCCGCTGCACCCGCGCGGCGAGGTGTGGGAGGCCACGCTCGAACGCACCGGTCACCCCGGCCCTCCCACGGGGGTGGACTGGATCGACGAGCCCGGCACCGACCCGGCGCTGGCCCGGGTCTCCACCGCCATCGGGCTGCCGACGGGGTGGCCGGACTTCCAGGGCCTCGCGCTCCGCGTCGACGTCGAGCACGGGTGGTCCGACCTGCTGCTGGCGAGCACCGGCAGCGGCGCGCTCACGCGGTTCCTGCTCCGCCCGGCCCGCTCGCCGCACTCCCCCGCACTCACCACGCTGATGCCGTACCGCGGGCCGCACGGACCGCTCGTGCTCGGAGCCCGCTCGACCGGGCCCGACACGTACGCCGTCGCCTGGGCGAGCGCGCGGGGGCCGTGGCGCACGTTCGCCGCTCTGCGGCTGCTGCGACCGGCGCCGCAGGAGATCTCCTTCGACCCGCTGCGGTTCCCGCCTCCGGGCCTGGACAACTACCGCTGGACCGCCCGGCTGCGGGAGCCGGCGTACCGCTCCGCCCAGGACGGACGCCGCGCACCGGACGCCGGCGCGCCCGACTGAGCCTGCCGCCCCGACTCGCCGTGGGCGATGTGACGCGTCAGGCTCCGCGGGAATGGTGACACGTCACCTTTTGTTTGACAGGATGTAAGTGACGCATCACCAAGTGATCAGCCGCACACAGCCGGGAGGCCACCATGCAGATCGGGATCTTCACCGTCGGGGACGTCACCACCGACCCGACCACCGGGCGTACGCCGACCGAGCACGAGCGGATCAAGGCGACCGTCGCCATCGCGAAGAAGGCGGAGGAGGTCGGCCTCGACGTCTTCGCCACGGGTGAGCACCACAACCCGCCGTTCATCGCCTCCGCACCGACCACCACGCTGGCCTACATCGGCGCCCAGACCGAGCGGATCATCCTGTCGACGGCCACCACCCTGATCACGACCACCGACCCGGTGCTGATCGCGGAGAACTACGCGAAGCTGCAGCACCTCACCGACGGCCGCGTCGACCTGATGATGGGGCGGGGCAACACCGGGCCGGTCTACCCGTGGTTCGGCAAGGACATCCGCGAGGGGATCAACCTCGCCATCGAGAACTACGCCCTGCTGCACCGCCTCTGGCGCGAGGACGTGGTGAACTGGGAGGGCCGGTTCCGTACCCCGCTGCAGGGCTTCACCTCGACGCCGCGTCCGCTGGACGGTGTCGCGCCGTTCGTCTGGCACGGCTCGATTCGCAGCCCCGAGATCGCCGAGCAGGCGGCGTACTACGGCGACGGCTTCTTCCACAACCACATCTTCTGGCCCGCCAGCCACACCCGGCAGATGGTCGCGCTCTACCGCCGCCGCTTCGAGCACTACGGCCACGGACCGGCCGACACCGCTATCGTCGGCCTGGGCGGGCAGTTCTTCATGCGCAAGAACTCCCAGGACGCCTGGAACGAGTTCCGTCCCTACTTCGACAACGCTCCGGTCTATGGGCACGGTCCGTCGCTGGAGGACTTCACGCAGGCCACCCCCCTGACGGTCGGCTCGCCCCAGCAGGTGCTCGAGCGCACGTTGTCGTTCCGCGACTACGTCGGGCACTACCAGCGCCAGCTGTTCCTCGTCGACCACGCCGGCCTGCCCCTGAAGACGGTGCTCGAGCAGCTCGACCTGCTCGGCGAGATCCTGCCCGCCCTGCGCGAGGGCTTCGCCGAGGGGCGTCCCGCGCACATCCCCGACGCGCCCACCCACCGCTCGCTGGTCGCCCAGGCCGGCGGCGCGGTCGACGCCACGGTCTATGCCGCCCCCGACGCGGCCACCGGTCGCCGCGCGGAGGACACGCAGGAGGCGTCCGCATGACCCGCATCGTCGTCGTCTCGGCAGGCCTGTCGAACCCCTCCAGCACCCGGCTCCTGGCCGACCGCCTCGGCGCGGCCGCCGCCGAGGCACTGGAGGAGGCCGACGTCGCCCACGTCGAGCTGCGCGAGCTCGCCCACGAGCTCACCGACCACCTGCTGACCGGATTCCCGGGTCCCGCGCTCGCGGACGCGATCGAGCAGGTGCGCTCCGCCGATGGGCTGATCGCGGTCACGCCGGTGTTCTCGGCGAGCTACTCCGGACTGTTCAAGACGTTCTTCGACGTGCTCGAGCAGGGACTGTTGGAGGGCACCCCGGTGCTCATCGCAGCGACCGCCGGCACCGCGCGGCACTCGCTCGTGCTCGACCACGCCCTGCGACCGCTGTTCGGCTACCTCCGGGCCGTGGTCGTGCCCACCGGTGTGTTCGCCGCGACCGACGACTTCGCCGGCCGGGACCTCGACCGCCGCATCCACCGCGCGGCCGGCGAGCTGGCACTGCTGGCAGGCAAGACAACACCCGGCGACAGCGCCACCCCGCAGCGCCGTACGCCGCAGGACGAGCTCGCCGAGCCGACACCCTTCGAGGAACTCCTGCGACGTGCCAGCGGAGCGGAATAGAACGTGTTTCACTAAGCCACGTCGCACCCCTCCGACGAACGGACGCTGACATGGCACGCGTGCAGGACAAGGTCGCTCTGATCAGTGGCGGTGCCCAGGGCATGGGCGCCGCCGACGCCCGCATGCTGGTCGCGGAGGGCGCGCGCGTGGTCATCGGCGACATCTCCGATGAGCAGGGCAAGGCGCTGGCCGACGAGCTCGGCGACGCGGCGCACTACGTCCACCTCGACGTGCGCGAGCCCGACCAGTGGGAGGCGGCCGTGGCGGCTGCCACCGCGCAGTTCGGGAAGCTCGACGTGCTGGTCAACAACGCTGGCATCGCCAACGGCGGGCCGATCGGGAAGTTCGACCTCGAGGCGTGGCAGCAGGCGCTGGACATCAACCTCACCGGGACCTTCCTGGGGATCCGCGCCGCGACCAAGGCGCTGATCGCCTCCGGTCGCGGCTCGATCATCAACATCTCCTCGATCGAGGGTCTCCGCGGCACCCCGTGGACGCACGCCTACTCCGCCACGAAGTGGGCCGTGCGGGGGTTGACGAAGTCCGTCGCACTCGAGCTGGCCGCCCACAACGTGCGCTGCAACTCCGTGCACCCGGGGATGATCCGCACGCCCATGACCGCCGGCATCCCCGACGACATGCTGACGATCCCGATGGGACGGCCCGGCGAGCCCGACGAGGTCGCGGCGTTCATCGTGTTCCTCGCCAGCGACGAGTCGTCGTACGCCACCGGCGCGGAGTTCGTCGTTGACGGCGGCACGATCCAGGGCGTCCCGCACAAGTCCTGAACTCAGGTGCCCTCGTCGACGGCGGCGCCCCTACGGCGGATCCCGCGGTAGATCCCCCACCGCACGATCACCGGTTGCAGGACGCCGCGCACGACGGGGCGCGGGATGCGGAACCCCCGCCCGTCGGGGGCGAACACGACCAGTCCGTCAGGTTGAGGACCGAGGACCGAGCCCCACCGACGGCGCGGCGCCTGGTAGGTGCGCAGGGTGCGGCCGGCGAGCTCGGCCCGCACGTTGTGAGCGACGACCTGGTGGCCCTTGTTGCGCGCCGAGGTGCGCAGCGGGTCGGTGGCGGCGACGTCGCCCACGGCATACACCCCCGGCGCGTCCGGCACGCGCAGGTCCGGGCCGACCCGCACGAAGCCCGCATCGTCGAGGAGTGCCGGCGGGAGCCAGTCCGTGTTGGGCCGCACCGCACCCACTGCCCAGATCACCGCATCTGCTCTCACCGGCTCCTGCCCGGTGGACCACCGGACCGGGCCCGAGGTGATCTCCGTGGGCGCGCCACCGGCCGGCAGCTCGGCACGGTGCCCCGGATGGATGCCGACCCCGAGTCGCTCCAGCCGCGCACGCACGGCGCTCCACACCCGGCCGTGGTGGTGCGGCAGCGCACGCTCCCCGGGGAAGTACAGGTCGACGCGGGTGTCGGGCCACCGGGCGGCGAGGTTGCCTGCCGCGCTGACCGCGGCGGCTCCGCCCCCGACCACGACGATCGAGCCCGACTCGGCGAGCCGGCGGTGGGCCGCCAGCAGGTCGGCCTCGACCTCGGCGACGGTCTGCAGGTCCGGCCGGCGCCAGAAGCCGTTGCGCACCCCGGTCGCCACCACCAGTGCGTCGTACGTCAGGTGCTCGGACGCGCCGTCGGGCAGCGTTACCGTGACGCGCCGTCCCGCGACGTCGAGTCCGCTCAGCGTCCCGTGGACGGTGCGGACGGACCGCGCCGCGCGGAACCGGTCGAACCCGATGCGGTAGTCACGCGCCCACTCGTCGGGGCGGGCCAACCGCAGCCCGAGCTCCTGCCCGCTGACGAGTCCGGGCTTGGTCGACACCCCGACGACGTCGGCGTGCCGCGCGAGGTGGATCGCCGTCAGCAGGCCGGAGTCGCCCAGACCCGCGACGACGACGCGGGGGCGGGTCATCGGGCGGCGGCCTCGCGGGCGCGGGTGCGTCCGGGAGGGCGCGGGAAGAGCCGGGGCACCCGGTCGACGACGTCCTGGTAGGCCGGACGCCGCTCGAGGCTGCGTCGCTCCATCATCGGGATGCTCGCGCCGTAGAACATCGCCAGCATCCCGGCGACGCCCACGAGTGCCCACCACGCCGACGGGTCGGCGGCCAGGCCGAACAACGCGACGCCCGCCCAGAACCCGAGCTCGCCGAGGTAGTTCGGGTGTCGCGACCATGCCCACAGGCCGCGCTCCATGACCTCGCCCGGCCGGCGGTCGCGCACGAAGCGGTGCATCTGCGCATCAGCCACGGTCTCCAGCAGGATGGCGCCGAGACCGACGACGACGGCCAGCACGTCCAGCCAGCCGACCGCCCGGTCGCCCCGCGTCGCCACGACGTACGCCGGCAGCAGCGCCAGGAAGACCTGCAGGGTCGGGACCAGGTGGATCGCGAAGAGGTCGGCCAGGAAGCCGAACCTGCCCGCGCGCTCCCGCAGCAACGCGTAGCGCCAGTCCTCGTGGTGCAGGCCGGGGAACGCGTAGATCCAGTTGGCGGTCAGGCGGACGGCCCACAGACCGACGACGCCGAGCAGCAGGCCCAGACGCAACGGGTCTCCTGCGACATCCGCGCGGTCCGCCTCGACCCACCACGCCGCGACCAGCAACGGCGGCAGCACGCTCCAGTAGGCGTCGTAGAAGCTGGAGTTCCGGTGCAGCCGGCTGGCCGCGAAGATCACCAGGGTCGCCAAGACGTCGGCGATCAGGCCGTCCAGCCACAGCCAGCGGGTGTCGGGGCCGGCGAAGAACCAGGCCGCACCCACGGTGATCGCGACGACGTAGACGAGGGCGACGCGCAGCAGGGAGGAGGGCTTGTTCGCCATCGCGGCAGCGTAGTGGCGCCGCTGCCAGCTGGAACAGGTTTCAGTTCATCTGGTCCAGCGGCACCTCGTGCCGCCACGACCACAGGGCCGCGGCCCAGGCGGCGCTCAGCAGCACCAGCGCCGCACCGATCGCCCACTGCAGCGCCCGGCCCGGGTCGTCGTACGCCGACAGCGCGATCTGATAGGTGGTCATCACCAGTGCGGCACCGATCGCGGTGCCGATGCGCTGACCGGTCTGCAGGGCTCCCCCGGCGGCGCCGCCCATGCGGGTCGGGACGTCGGCGAGCGTGAGGGTGAAGTTCGGGGAGATCACCGCGCCACCACCGAGTCCGGCGACCAGCAGCGGCAGGGCGAAGACCAGCCACAGCGCACCGCTCTCGCCCCAGGGCACGACCAGGGCGAGCACGCCCACCGCGAGCATCATCACGCCGAGCGCGACCACGGTGAGCACCCGCCCGACCTTGGAGACCAAGCGTCCCGCAATGAGCGACGAGATCGCCGAGCCGATCGCGAACGGCACGAGGACGAGGCCCGTCTGGAGCGCGCTGATGCCGAGCCCGTCCTGCAGATAGACGCTGAGCACGAGGAAGATCCCGGTGAACCCGGTGAAGTAGAGCGAGCCCACGGCCAGCCCGCTGGCGTAGCCCGGCACCTTGCGCAGCAGGCCGACGTCGAGCAGCGGCGCGTGACCGCGGCCGACCACGCGCCGCTCCCAGCGCACGAACGCATAGCCCAGGACGGGGGCCAGGAGGAGCAGCAGGAGCGGGAGCCGGCTCCCGCCCTCGGCGCTGACGACCGGGTAGAGCACGCACAGCACCGTCGCCCCGAGCAGCACCGCGCCCAGCAGGTCGAGGCGCGGATCCGGTCCGGCGTCCGGGTCCCGGCCGGGGACCATCCGGGCGATCGCCACCAGCAGCACCAGCCCGATCGGGACGTTGACCAGGAAGATCCACCGCCACCCGTCGGCGGACCCGCCGAGCGCGATGATCAGTCCGCCGAGGACGGGGCCGATCGCGGACGAGATCGAGACGGTCAGGCCGAAGATGCCGAAGGCGGTGCCGCGCTCGGCCCCGCGGAAGAGCGTCTGGATCAGCCCGGAGTTCTGGGGGGTCAGGAGTCCGGCGGCGAAGCCCTGCACGAGCCTGGCGGCGATCAGGGTGCCGATGGTCGGCGCCAGCCCCGCGGCAGCGCTCGCCAGCACGAAGCCGGTCAGTCCGATGAGCATCATCCGGCGCCGGCCCCAGGCGTCGCCGAGTCGCCCGCCGATCACGAGCGTGAGGCCGAACGCCAGCGCGTAGCCGGAGATCACCCACTGGATGTGGGCGGCCGTCGTCTCGAGGGAGGCGCGCATCGAGGGGATCGCGACGTTCACGATCGTCACGTCGAGCAGCACCATGAAGCCGACGCTGACCGTCACTCCCAGGATGCGCCAACGGGCGGGATCCGGGGGCTGTTGGTGCACGTGGACGAGAATGCCCCAGGGGCGCAAGGGCCACGCGCCTGGCATGGGGCACGATGGGTGACATGAGTCGCGCCCTGCTTGTCATCGACGTCCAGAACGACTTCGTCGAGGGTGGCTCCCTGGGCGTCGCCGGTGGCGCCGAGGTCGCCCGCCGGATCAGCACCCACCTTGCCGAGCACCACCGGGACTACGCCGCGGTCGTCGCCTCCCGCGACTGGCACCACGCCCATGACACCAACGGCGGGCACTTCCCGGAGCCGGGGCAGGAGCCGGACTTCCGTACGTCGTGGCCCGTGCACTGCGTCGAGGGCTCGACCGGGTCCGACTACGCCCCCGACCTCGACCTGACCCACGTCACCCACCACGTCCGCAAGGGCCAGGGCGTGCCGGCGTACTCCGCCTTCGAGGGTGCGACCGACGACGGCCGCCCGCTGGCCGACGTCCTGCGCGACCTGGGGGTCGAGACGGTCGAGCTCACCGGGATCGCCACCGACCACTGCGTGCGCGCCACGGCACTCGACGCGGTGCAGGAGGGCTTCGCGGTCGTGCTCCTCGACGGCATGCACGCCGGCGTCGCTCCGGACACCAGCGAGGCCGCGCTCGCCGAGCTCGCCGCGGCAGGCGTCACGCGGGGCTGAGTCAGGCTCAGCCGTTCGCTGTCTCAGCGGAAGTCCCGCGAGGACTGCCGCGCCTGGAGCACCGCACCGGCTCCCGGCACGACCACGTCGATGCCCTCGACCTGCTCGGCGACGAGGTTGGTGACCCCCTCGCTGCGCTCGAGGATGCCGCGGACGACCACGGCGACCTTCGAGCGGGCGGCAGTGCGGTGGGTGGCGAAGACCTTCGGGGTGCAGATGACGTTGAGCATCCCGGTCTCGTCCTCGAGGTTGAGGAACGTGACGCCTTGCGCGGTGCCCGGACGCTGTCGGTGGGTCACCAGCCCGGCGACCAGCACCCGGCGGTTCGGGGTGGTGGTCGCCAGGTCCGCGATGGAGCGGATGCCGGCGGCCTGCAGCTGGGAGCGCAGGTGCTCGACCGGGTGGTGCTCCGGGGAGATCCGCGTGGCCCACAGGTCGGCCAGCGTCTCCTCCACCTCGCTCATCCCCGGAAGCATGGGGGCCGGGGGCGCAGGGGTGGACCCGGGCAGCTGGTCGGGCCGCTCGGCGTACCCCGCCTGCCACAGCGCCGCGCGCCGGTCCAGGCCCAGCGAGTCGAAGGCGCCGGCGGTCGCCAGCGCTTCGAGCTGCGCGGTGCTGAGGTCCGCCCGGCGCGACAGGTCGGTGACACCGGTGAACGGCGCATCTGCGCGCGCGTCGACGATGCGCTGGGCGACCTCGAGCCCGATGCCCTTGACCGCGTCCAGCCCCAGGCGTACGGCGTACGCCCCGTCGTCGCGGTGCTCGATCGGGGCGGGGGCGTCGGGGTAGGGCTCGAGATCGGCCTGCGCGCGGGAGTGCACGACGTCGGGGCGGCGTACGTCCACCCCGTGCCGGCGCGCGTCGCCGACCAGCGACTGCGGGGAGTAGAACCCCATCGGCTGGTTGCGCAGCAGCCCGGCGAGGAACGCCGCCGGATAGTGCAGCTTGAACCACGACGAGGCATAGACCAACAGGGCGAAGCTCAGCGCGTGCGACTCCGCGAAGCCGAAGTTCGCGAACGACAGGATCTTGAGATAGATCGCGTCGGCGCGCTCCCCGGTGATGCCGCGCCGAGCCATGCCGGCGTACAGCTTCTCCTTGACCGACTCGATCCGCTCGATGCCGCGTTTGGAGCCCATCGCCCGGCGCAGCAGGTCGGCGTCGTCCTGCGTGCAGTCGCCGATCGCGACGGCCATCGCCATCAGCTGCTCCTGGAACAACGGCACCCCCAGCGTGCGCTCGAGCACCGGCTCGAGGTCGGGGTGGTCGTAGGTGACCTCCTCCTTGCCGGTGGCACGCCGGACGTAGGGGTGCACCGCGCCACCCTGGATCGGACCCGGGCGGATCAGCGCGATCTCGATCGCCAGGTCGTAGAACCGGCGCGGCCGCAGCCGCGGCAGCGTGCCGATCTGGGCGCGGCTCTCGACCTGGAAGACGCCGATCGAGTCGGCGCGGCAGAGCATGTCGTAGACGGCCGGCTCCTCGCGCGGGATCGTCTCCAGCTCCCAGCGGACCCCGAGGTGCTCATCGATGATCCGCATCATGTGGTCGAGGGCGCCGAGCATGCCCAGGCCGAGCAGGTCGAACTTGACCAGCCCCATCGACGCAGCAGCGTCCTTGTCCCACTGCAGGACGGTGCGCTTGTCCATGCGGCCGCGCTCGATCGGCACCACCTCCCCGATGGGACGCTCGGTGAGCACCATCCCGCCGGAGTGGATGCCCAGGTGGCGCGGAGCGCCGATGAGCTGCTCGGCGAGGTCGACGACCGGCTCGGGGATGCCGAGGTCGCGCGAGACCTCCTTGCCCCAGCCGTCGATCTGCTTGCTCCAGGCGTCCTGCTGGCCCGTCGAGTGCCCCAGCGCCTTGGCCGCGTCGCGCACCGCCATGCGCGGGCGGTAGCTGATCACGTTGGCGACCTGGGCGGCGTTGTGGCGACCGTAGGTGTCGTAGACCCACTGGATCACCTCCTCGCGCCGGTCGGAGTCGAAGTCGACGTCGATGTCGGGCTCCTCGTCGCGGTGCTCGGAGATGAACCGCTCGAACGGCAGCCGGTAGTAGACCGCGTCGATCGCGGTGATCCCCAGGGCGTAGCAGACCGCCGAGCTGGCCGCGCTCCCCCGGCCCTGGCAGAGGATCTGCTGGCTGCGGGCGAAGGCGACGATGTCGTGGACGATGACGAAGTAGCCGGCGAAGTCCTTGCGCTCGATGACCTCCAGCTCCTTGGCGACGCGCTCGCGCGCCTGCTCCTCGAGCGGCGTGCCGGCGTACCGCTCGGCGAAGCCCCGCTCCACCAGCACCCGCAGCCACGACGCCGGGGTGTGCCCGTCGGGGATGCCGCGCTTGGGCAGCCGGGGCGAGGCCTTGTGCAGGTCGAAGGCGAGCTCGTCGGCGAGGACGACGCTGCGCGGCACCGCGTCGGGGTACGCCGCGAACCGGGCGGCCATCTCGGCCCCGCCGCGCAGGTACGCCGCCGGGCCGGGAGGCAGCCAGCCGTCCATCTCGCTCAGGCTGCGGCGGGCCCGGACCGCGGCCATCGTGGCGGCCAGCCGGAACTCGTCCGGACGCGCGTGGTGGACGTTGTTGGTGGCCACGACAGGCAGCCGCAGGTCGGCCGCGATGCCGGCCAGCACGGCGTTGGTCTCATCATCTCCGGGCAGGTCGTGGTCGATCAGCTCGACCACGACGCCCTCGGGCCCGAACCGCTCGACGAGCGCGGCGACCTCGGCCGCGGCTGCCGCGGGGCCGCCGGCCGCCAGCGCTGCGCGCACGGTGCCCTTGCGGCAGCCGGTCAGCACCACCCAGTGGTCGCGGCCGCGGTCGGTGAGCTCGTCGAGGTCGTAGACCGGGCGGCCCTTCTCGTCGCCGCGCAGCTGGGCCTCGGTGATCGCCGCGGCCAGGCGGTGGTAGCCCTCGACCCCGCGGGCCAGCACCAGCAGGTGGGATCCCTCGGGATCGGGGACGCCGTTCTGCGGTGCGCGCAGCCCGAGGGAGAGCTCCGCGCCGTAGACCGTGCGCAGCGCCGGATGCTCCTCGGCGGCCTCGGCGAACATCGGCGCGCCGTAGAACCCGTCGTGGTCGGTCAGCGCCAACCCGTGCAGTCCCAGCCGCAGCGCCTGTGCGACCAGGTCCTCCGGCGCGCTCGCCCCGTCGAGGAAGCTGTAGTGGCTGTGGCAGTGCAGCTCGGCGTACGCCGGACCCTCGGGCACCTCGACGTCGGGCGCCGGCACGGTCGGGCGGGACCCCCTGCGGGAGATCGGCGCGTCCTCGGCGCCCGGCCTCCCCGACAGCCGCCGCTCCAGCTCGCGCCACGGGACGGCGGGGTTGCTCCAGCCCATCAGCGCGCTCGTCTTGTCAGCACCGGACGTCGGCCAATGCCGAGCGGAGCATCTCTCGCGCCGCGGCGTACCGTCCTCGGGCGGTCGACGGATTCATCCCCAGCAGCTCGGCTGCGTCGACGAGCGTGAATCCATCCCAACGGGGTCAACATAACCGGCTATCCGCAGTTGAGGGTATGGGACGCGGTGCCGTTCCCAGCGCGTCGGTGAGCAGGGGTCGAGGTCTTTCGAGGATGGAGGTTCCTACGCCTTCCACCTGAAAGACCTCGACGTGCACGACGCTACCGCCGCGGCGTGCCCTGATCCTGGGTTCGACACCGCCGATCTGACCACCTTCTGCCGTCTCGATGACCTCGGCCCCCTCGTCACCGGCCAACAGCTCAAACCCGACCGGCCGTGCTCGCTTATCGCGTCGTCGAACCGCCGATTCCGACGAGCGTTGGTGTCGCCGCTGTGGCTGTGAGGGTGTCACTCGCGACACCGTGACCCGGCGCCTGGCCGTGAGCCGTTCGGTTGGCGACCCACCAGGTTGGTGATCACGATCCGCCGCTACTCCTGCACCGGCTGCACTCGTGTGTGGCGCCAGGACACCACCGCAGCGGCCGAACCGCGAGCGAAGCTCTCGCGTCGCAGCTGCGCTGGGCTCTGGAAGCCATCGTGGTCCAACACCTCACCCGTCGCCCGGTCGCCGACGCGTGTCCGGGTCACGGTCGTTGTTGCGATCCGCGTGTGCGTTCAGCTTTTCACGCGCGGATCGCTCTTGGCGCCGACACCGTGTGCAGTGCCGCCTGAACTCGCGCCAGTCTGGCTGCTGCCAGCGATGCGGCGGGTCACCAAGACACCGACCGCGATGGCGATCAGAGCAAGGATGCCGAACTCCAACGGCCCGACCCCCAGACCCGAAAGGCCCGCGACAAGAAACAACCCGACTATGACGGCGAGGTAAGCCAGAATCAGACGCAGCGCTTTGCTTTTCATTTGTTTGATCCCTCGTGGCGGTAGGTGCCATTAGCGTTGATGAAGCTGCGATTCCACGGGTAACTCGACGCGGTGCAACCGTACTTGATCACGCACGACTCAAGGTGCCGCTGCATGTAGGCTCGAGCCTGGCCCGTGCCCCCGCCGGACTTCGCCTTCGACACGACCTCGCGCACCTGAATCATGAAGTCAGCATCCCGGACCCCGTCATTGTGGCTCTTGACGCGCACCTTCCCGCCACCGCGACAGTAGTTGGTGCGATGGAACCACCGGTAGCGCACGTTGCCTAGGTAGCTCTTGAACGTCCATGTCACGGTGTAGTGGCCATCAATGGTGCAGTAGGCGGCGTTCGGAACCATCGCATTACTTGACAGCGCGGCGCCATCCTCCGCGTGCGTGACTTCAACTTCCGCGCTGTTTGGGTCGACCACCTGATCGGCCAGCCCCTCGTCCACAAGCAGGGCAATCTGTTCAGGTGTCGCAACCCCGTCGCCGGCTGCGATGACTGCGTGCGTACTTCCGCATCGGAACTCGAGGCTCCGGCCGGAGCCACATTAACGGTGAGTACAAAAAAGAGCGCCGCTGAATAGGCGGCAAGGACCCTTTGTCTTTTCATGAATTCCCCCAAGAGATTCCGTGAGTGAGTAGGGTCACAGAACGCTATCCTGAGTCGACTCGGGTTGCAATGCCGCGCCCTCGTTCGGAGACTAGGCGTGTCCCGCACATCGGTTTGGACCTCGGGTTCGCGTAACCAGATCAGCACCGAATCAGTCATATGCAGCCTCCAGCTCCCAGGTCGCGTCCCGACAACGCAGCAGCCACGCCCGCCCGTCGATGCCCACGACCTGGAACCGGGCAGCAGGAGATGCGGCAGGAGATGCCGCGGCACCGGCCTCCCACCACGACTCGTCCACCGGCCACGGCCCCGCCCAGGCCTCGACCGGCTGCCAGCCGACGTCGGGCAGCAGGACCGTGGCCGGCTCACCGGTGACCGCGCCGCGCCCGTCGAGACACACCGTGCCCCCACGCCGGTCGCGGACCTCCGCGGCCAGCGGCACGGCGAAGACCCGCGCCGGAGCCGGACCCGGCAGGCTGCCGGGCCAGGGCCGGTCGAGGGGCCGCAACCCGGTGGGTCGCTCCCCCCACGGCACCGTCGCCTGCCGCGCCGCCGGTGACCGACCGCCCTGCAGCACCGGGACCACCACCGCGTCGTAGCCGAGCATCGCCTGCACGCGCGCCATCCCGCGGGCGACCAACTCACTGGCACCGCCGCCCCACAGCGGCTCGGCGTGGTCGGCGGCGGGCTCGGCGACCTCGGGCACGAAGCGGACACGGGTGATCGGCTCGCTGATCGCCGCCACCGATCGGCGACTGCGCACAGACCCCTGCGTCTGTCCCTGGATCTGCCAGTGGACCCGGTCGACCAGGTCGCGGGCGCTGAAGTGCCGCGGGTGCAACCAGGAACGGGCCGAGACCAGCACGCTCTCCCCACGCTCGCCCTCACACTCCACCTCCACCCGCACCGCGGTCGCGACCTGCTGGCGCGCGGCCAGCCCGGCGACGAACCGCTCGGCGGTGGTGCGCACGCTGAAGGTCACCGCCTCGGCGGAGTCCAGCGGCGGCTCGAAGCCCACCTCACACGCCAGCTCCGGCGGCGGGGTGCGAGTGGCGAGCAGGCCGGCCGCCTCTCCCCGGGCACGGCGCCAGACTTCCAGACCGTAGGCACCGAACCGATGACTGACGTCGGGACCCGGCAGCTGGGCGAGCTCGCCCAGCGTGCGCAGCCCGAGTCGCTGCAGCAGCGAGACCATCTCGGTCGCCTCGGGGTCGGCCAGCAGCGCCTCGACCGGAAGCGTCCGCAGATAGGGCGCCGATCCCCCCGGCGGCACCACCACGTGGTCCTGCGGCTCGGCCCGCCGGGCGGCCTGCTCGGCGGTGAAGACGTCGTCGGCGATCCCGATGCGGACGTCGACGACCCCCGCCTCGACCAGCGTCTGGGCCAGCAGCGCCGCGGCATGCGGCTCTCCGCCGTAGTAGCGTCCGGGCGCCCGCAGGGCCAACAGACCCGGGCGCAGCGGCGCGATCCCGGGACGGACCGCCTCGACCGCGGCCAGCACCGGCTCGAAGGTGCGTGCGTCGCGTTCGGGATTGACGTGGAGCAGCACCAGCTCCGGGCACCGCGCCTGGGCGTCACGGCGGCGCATCCCCCGGCGCACCCCGGCCGCTCGTGCAGGCAGGTTGCAGACCTCGACCAGGTTGCGCGCCAGCACCGCCGCCGGCAGTTGTGGCGACAGCTCCGCGTCGGCCAACCCGGCCACCACGGACCAGTCCGGACACCAGACGACCAGCACCCTCACGGCCGGCCCCTCATGAGACGGCCCCTCATGAGACGACCCCTCCTGAGACGACCCAGCCACCCCGCGCCGGCGGCGCCCCACCCCGGCGTACGGCGATCTCGGCGCGGCGTTGTGCGAGCCTGCCGCTCCCCCGGCCCGGACCGGTCCACGAGACCCGCTCCAGACTCAACCGCGCCTCACACCGGGGCCACTCCCCCCACACCACGAGGGCCGCGGAGCGCTTGCGCAACCGGGCATCCAGCACCGCGACCGACTTCGGATCCACCGGTCCGGCGGGACGCAGCACGACCAACCGGACCACGTCGATCAGGGCGGCGGCCGCCTCCAGCCACAGTCCACCGGGATCAGGCACCAGCACCACCCGCGACAGGTCGGCCCCCAGGTCGTGAGCCGCCTCGGCTCCCAGGTCGGGCCAGCCGAGCACCCCGACCCACTCCCCGCCCGCGCTCGCACCGGCGACCAGCGCCAGCGCCACCGACGCCGCGTCGACGACATAGGTGCCACCCGCCCGCAGCTGGATCAGCGGGGCGAAGGCGTCGTAGGTCGGCAGCGGGGTCCGCGCCGGTGCTCCCTCGAGCGCACCGATCCGCTCGCGCAGCTGAGCCACCAGCGCGGGCGCAGTGAGGTCGGGAGCGGCGGACACCCGACCATGATCGAACACCTGTTCGAGAGGGTCAAGTCGTGCAACGGGTAGGAACCAGGCGTGTCCGCCCCCTCCCCCTCACCCGTGTTCCGCGCCCCGATGCGCTCGCGCGACGACACCGTCGACCACGCCGCCGCCCTCGCCTGGGCCTTCGAGCACGACCTCTGCGGCGTGGGTGAGCGCGGCGACGGCGGTGACACCACCGACGCCCGTGTCCAGGCTCGCGCCGAGCGCTTCGCCGCCGCGCCGGCCGGTGCCTTCGTCTGGACCCAGGACGCCGCCGGCGTCTACCGGCTCGGCCGGATCACGGGCGAGGCGACGTACGACGAGTCCCCCGTCGCCCGGCGCCACGATCTGCCCCACCAGCGTCCGTGCGCCTGGCTACCCGGTCCCGTCCCCGAGCCCGAGCTCCCCGCTGCCGTCCGACAGACCTTCGCCCGGGGCGGTCGCAACTTCCAACGGATCAACCCCGCCACCACTCCCGGCGACGTGGAGGCCGAGACCGCGGTGCTGTGGGAGCGCTACGCCGACTGATCCGCCCTCACCGCGCGCGGGCGGACGGGGCGTCCGACGACCAGCGTGACGAGCACGGCGTTGAGCACTGCCAGGCCCGAGAGCACGAAGGCCTCGCTAACCGTACCGGTGACCGCCCAGTCGAACGCCGCGAAGTAGCCGATGCTCCACGGCAGCCCCAGGAACGCCACTGCAAGCAGCAGGAGCACTCCCCCGATGCTCGCGTCGTTGGCGGAACGGGTGGCCAGAGCAGCGACGTGGGCGGCACCCAGGACGATGACCGCGTACGCGCAGAGGAACCAGCGGGGGCGCATGTGCCATTACTGCCCACGGGACGCTCGGCGTCAAGGACCGTCCGTGCTCCCTGCACGAGGATCGCAGTCACCACGTCACTGCGATCCTCGTCTGGGGCGCATGCCCCGCTTCGTCAGCGCTTGCGCTTCTCCCGCACCCGCTGCTGCAGCAGGATCGGCGTGCCGACGAATCCGAACTCCTCGCGCAGCCGCCGCTCGATGTAGCGCTCGTACGACGCCTCGAGCTTGCCGCTGGTGAACAGGATGAACGTCGGGGGCGCCGTGGAGGCCTGGGTTCCGAAGAGGATCTTGGGCTGCTTGCCGCCCCGGACCGGGTGCGGGTGCTCGGCGACCAGCCGGCCGAGGAAGGAGTTGAGCGCACCGGTGCCGATGCGCGTCTCCCACCCGGCGAGCGCCTTGTCGAGCGCGGGCACCAGCCGGTCGATGTGCCAGCCGGTGCGCGCGGTGACGTTGATCCTCGGCGCCCACTGCACCTGCACGAGCTCACGCTCGATCTCGCGGTCGAGGTAGTAGCGCCGCTCCTCGTCGACCAGGTCCCACTTGTTGAACGCGATCACCAGGGCGCGGCCGGCCTCCCGGACCGCCTGGATGATCCGCAGGTCCTGCTCGGAGATCGACTGCCCGCCGTCGATGACCAGCACGACGACCTCGGCACGGTCGATCGCCGACGACGTGCGCAACGAGGCGTAGTACTCGTGCCCCGAGGCCTCCTTCACGCGCTTGCGGATGCCCGCGGTGTCGATGAAGCGCCAGGTGCGGCCCCCCAGCTCGATCAGCTCGTCGACCGGGTCGACCGTGGTGCCGGCGACGTTGTCGACGACGACCCGCTCCTCGCCGGCGAGCTTGTTGAGCAGGGAGGACTTGCCGACGTTGGGCTTGCCGACGATCGCGATGCGGCGCGGACCGCCGACCTCCGCCTCGCCCTGCTCCGGGGTCTCCGGCAGCGCGGCGAGGATGGCGTCGAGCAGGTCGCCGGAGCCGCGGCCGTGCAGCGCGGACACCGGGTAGGGCTCGCCCAGCCCGAGGTTCCACAGGCCGTACGCCTCGGCCTCGGTGCGCTGGTCATCGACCTTGTTGGCCGCCAGGACCACCGGCTTGCCGGAGCGGCGCAGGATCTTCACGACCGCCTCGTCGGCATCGGTGATGCCGACGGTCGCGTCGACAACGAACATCACCGCGTCGCAGGCGCTGACGGCGACCTCGGCCTGGGCCGCGATCCGCTCGGCGAGCCCGCGCGCGTCGGGGTCCCAGCCTCCGGTGTCGACGACCGTGAAGGCTCGGCCGTTCCAGGTGGCGTCGTAGGAGACCCGGTCGCGGGTCACCCCGGGGACGTCCTCGACCACGGCCTCGCGGCGCCCGATGATGCGGTTGACCAGGGTGGACTTGCCGACGTTCGGACGTCCCACCACCGCCAACGTCGGGGTCACCACGGGCCGGTCCGCCGTCTCGACCGACTCGGCCTCGTGCTCACTCATTGCTACTTCCTCTGCTTCGATTCTCTCGGTCCGGCCGGCGGCCGGTTCAGTCGTCGACCAGCGCCGTCGGCGGGTCGGCGTCGAGCTCGGCGGTGTCGACCGGTCCGGGCAACGTCCGCCCCGTGAGCTCCAGTGCCCGCGCCAGCTCGACCTGCATGTGGGCGCGCAGCTCGAGCGACAGCTCGCGCACGTGCGCCTGCGTACGAGGCCACGGTACGGCGTCCACGGTGAACGGCCGACCGTAGACCAGGTCGACGACCGCGCCACGGGCCGGCCAGGACTCCGCGCTGCCGCCGGGCTCACGGGTGCCGAGCACCGTCAGGGGCACGACCGGGGCCCCGGCGACCATCGCGAGATAGCCCGCACCGCGGTGGAACCGCCCCAGATCACCGGTGCCGCGGCGTCCCTCCGGGAACACCCCGACGACCCCGCCGTCGGCGAGCACCCGAAGGCACGACCGGATCGCTGCCGGGTCCGGCGCGAACCGGTCGAGCGGCACCTGTCCGGCTGCGGCCAGCAGCAGACCGAGCTTGCCGGTGAACGCCTCCTGCTTGGTGAGCGCGTGCACCGGGCGCGGCCCGAAGGCCACCATCAGGGGGCCGTCGGCCAGACCGATGTGGTTCGAGGCGACCACGACGGGCCCGCTGGTCGGGTGGTGCTCCGCTCCGTGCACCCGGACGGCGAACCGCCGGCGCACGAGCACCCGGGCCGGCGGCCGGGCGATGCGCATGAACCACCGCCGCGGGTGCGCAACGGTGCGCGGCGTCACGCGGGAGCCTCCACCGCCCCCACGAGCGCCACGACCTGGTCGATCACCTCGTCGAGCGTGAAGTCGGTCGTGTCGATGTGGACGGCTCCGTCGGGCATGGTCAGCGGGGCCGTCGCCCGCCCGGAGTCGATCGTGTCGCGCGAGAGCAGCGAGGCCCGCGTCGCCTCCACGTCGCTGCCACCCTCCTCCGCGGCGCGCCGCACGGCGCGGGCCGCGGGGTCGGCGGTCAGGTAGACCTTCACCTGCGCGTCGGGCGCCACCACGCTGCCGATGTCGCGGCCCTCGACGACGATGCCGCCCTCGCCGATCAGCGCACGCTGGTCGGCGAGCAGTCGCGCCCGCACCTCGGGTACGGCGCTGACCGGGCTGACCGCCCCGGTGACGTCCGCCTGCCGGATGGCGGTGGCGACGTCGGTGCCGTCGACGGTGATCGTCGGAGCCTGCGGGTCCGTGCCGGAGGCGAGCACCGCCTCGTCGGCGCGTGCGGCGACCGCTGCGGCGTCGTGGACGTCGACCTCGTGCTGCAGCATCCACCAGGTGATCGCCCGGAACTGGGCGCCGGTGTCGAGGTAGCGCAGGCCCAGCCGCGAGGCGACCCCGCGGGCGGTGGAGGACTTGCCGGACCCGGACGGTCCGTCGAGGGCGACCACCACCGTGGCGAGCACGGTCGGGTCGATGGCAGGAGACGACGTGGACACCCGCGGATCGTACCGTCGCACCCCGGTGGTCGGCCTACGAGCGCGCGGTCCACCCACGGTGCACGAGCCCGTCGACGAGCTCGCCTGCCCGGTCCTCGGCGACGACCAGGTGCACGAGTCCGACGGGGCGGCCCGGGTCGTGGTCGATGTGCACGTCCTCGATGTTGACCCCGACGGTGCCGGCGTCGGCGAACAACCGCGCCAGCTCGCCCGGGTTGTCCGGCACGGACACGTAGACCGTGGCCATGGGCCGGTCCGGCACGCCGTGCTTGCCGGGAATCGCCCGGGTGCCGGCCGCTCCCTGCGCGAGCAGGGACTGCAGCGCGCTGCGGTCGGACTGCTCGACCGCGTCGATGACCGCGTCGAGCTGACCGCGCAGCTCGCCGAGGAGCTCGAGCACAGCGGTCGCGTTGGCGTCGACGATCTGGCCGTACAACGCCGGGTCACCGGCGGCGACGCGGGTGACGTCGCGCACGCCCTGCCCCGAGAGCAGCAGGTGGTCGGCCGGCGCGTCAGCCAGTCGTCCGGCGACCAGGGCGGCGAGCAGGTGCGGGACATGGGAGACCCGGGCGACGGCCTTGTCGTGCTCCTCCGGCGTCAGCCGGATCGGCACCCCGCCACACAGGCGCACCAGCGTCTCCACGGTGGCGACCGCCTGCGGGTCGCTGGCCGCGTGCGGGGTGACGGCCCAGGGGCGTCCTTCGAACAGCGACGCCGATCCGGCCAACGGACCGGACCGCTCGCTGCCGGCCATCGGGTGGCTGCCGACGTAGCGCGCCAGTGCCGGGTGGTCGGCGATGGCGGCGACCGGGCCCGACTTCACGCTGCCGACGTCGGTCACCACCGCGTCGGTCGCGTCGAGGGCCGCGGCGATGGTCGTCGCCAGGTGGTCCGGCGGCACCGCCACGACCACGACGCGAGGCCGGTCGTCGGGTGTGCGCGCGCGTCCGGCACCCAGGCCCGAGGCGGTGCGCACGTTCTCCGGTGCCAGGTCGGTCAGCAGCACCTCGATCCCCGCGGCCTGCAGGGCGAGCCCAAGCGAGGTGCCCAGCAGTCCGGCACCGATCACCTCGACCGGACCGGGTACGCCGGACTCAGTCACCGGCGGTGAGCGTCGTCGGGGACCGACCGGACCCGTGAGAGGTCCGTGCGCAGCGCTGCCGCCCCGTGCAGGTAGACGTGGGTGATCTCGGCGCGCGGCAGGTCGGTCTCGACGTGCGCGAGCATCCGCACGACCCGCGGCATGGAGCCGGAGATCTCCAGCTCGCGCGCGCAGATCAACGGGATCTCGCCGAAGCCGAGCTGGCGGGCGACGTACGCCGGGAACTCGGCGTGCAGGTCGGAGGTCGCCGTGAAGATCACCGAGATGAAGTCGTCGACGGCGAGGCCGTTGCACTCCATGACGTCGGTGACCATCTCGGCGACCCGCTCGAGCATCTGCTCGCGGGTGTCCGCCTCGAGCTGGGTCGCGCCCCGGACCGCTCGCACCGCCACGTCGTGTCTCCTCACCAGGTTGTCTGCCGGACGCCAGGCTAGCGGGCCTACATCCCCGCGCCGTCGAGCAGGGCGCCGAGCTCGTCGTTGGTCAGCTCGCGCAGCTCCCCGCTCGCCAGGCCGCGCAGCACGACGGGTCCGATGCTGGTGCGCGTCAGGCGCCGGACGGGGTGTCCGACGTGGTCGAGCAGGCGTCGCACGATGCGGTTGCGGCCCTCGTGCAGCGTGACCTCGACGATCGAGCGCCCCTTGGCGCCGCCGGCACCGCGCTCGACCAGGCGCGCCCGCGTGACCTGCACGGGTCCATCGTCGAGCACCACGCCCTCGCGCAGCCGGCGCAGCGTGGCGGGCCGCACCTCGCCCTCGACCTCGGCGACGTAGACCTTGTCGATCTCGTACGACGGGTGCGCCAGGCGCTGGGCGAAGTCACCGTCGTTGGTCAGCAGGATCAGGCCCGACGTGTCGGTATCGAGGCGTCCCACGTGGAAGAGCCGCTCGGGGCGGTCGGCCACCACGTCACCGAGGCTGCGGCGCCCTTCGGGGTCCGACATCGTCGACACGACACCGCGCGGCTTGTTGAGGGCGAGGTAGACGTGCGGGCTGCGCGGCGGCAAACGCTTGCCGCTCACCCGGATCACGGCGGTCGTCGGGTCGACCTTGGTGCCGAGGCGGGTGACGACCTCCCCGTCGACCTCCACCTCGCCGGCGAGCATCAGCTCCTCACACCGGCGCCGGCTCGCGACCCCGGACTGTGCCAGCAGCTTCTGCAGCCGCACCAGCCGGTCGTCGCCGGTCTCGTCCGGGCTGGGCGTCTCGTCGCTGCCGCCTGCATGGTGCTCGCTCATGGCGCCTCGTCCACCGCGGCGACCGACCCCATCGTCGCGTCGAGGTCGAAGTCGATGTCGCTCATCTCGGGCAGGAACGGCGCCAGGTCGGGCAGCTCGTCGAGGGAGGTGATCCCGATGCGTTCGAGGAAGTACGTCGTCGTGCGGTAGAGGTGCGCCCCATGCTCGCCGTCGGTGCCGGCCTCCTCGACCAGCCCGCGGGTGAGCAGCGTGCGCATCACGCCGTCGACGTTGACCCCCCGCACGGCCGAGACCCGGGCCCGACTCACGGGCTGCATGTAGGCGACGACGGCGAGCGTCTCCAGCGCGGCCTGCGTCAACCGGGCCTGCTGGCCCTCGAGCACGAACTTCTCGACCACCGCGGCGTACTCCTCGCGGGTGGAGTAGCGCCACCCGCCCGCGACGTGACGCAGCTCGAAGCCACGCTGCTGCTCGTCGTACTCCGCCGCCAGCTCCTCCAGCACCCGGGTGACCTCCTCGACCGGGTAGCCGGCCGCGGTCGCGAGGCTGGTGGCGTCCAACGGCTGGTCGGCGACCATCAGCACGGCCTCCACCGCCGGTCGCAACGCGACCAGCGGGACCTCCAGGGTCGTCTCCTCGGTCACGCGTCCTCCTCCACAGCAGTCAGGTCGGGCAGGGGCGAGTCCTCGTCGGGCGGAGCCCCGTCGAACTCGTCGGTGATCGTCACCTCGGCGTCGTCGGCGCCGGTCCAGCGCACCGTCAGCTCACCCAGCGGGGTCACCTGGTCGAACGACACGACGCTCTCGCGGAACAGCTCCAGCAGCGCGAGGAACCGCGCCACCTTGGTCAGGGTGTCGGGGGCGTCACCGGCAAGGGCGCGGAAGGTCATCGACCCGCGCGCTCGCAGGCGCTCGACGACGACCTCGGCCTGCTCGCGGACGCTCACGGTCGGGGCGTGGATGTGCTGCAGCGAGAGCTCGAGCTCCGGTTTGGGCTGCATCGCGCGCGCGGCGAGCGCGGCGAACTCCTCCAGTCCGAGGCCGATCAGCACCTCCGGCAGGAGCGAGGCGAAGCGTTCGTCGAGCCCCACCGCGCGCGGGAACCGCTTGCCCTCCGCGGCCAGGCGGGTCTCGAGGACTGTCGCGACCTGCTTGAAGGCGCGGTACTGCAACAACCGTGCGAAGAGCAGGTCACGCGCTTCGAGCAGCGCGAGGTCCTCCTCGTCCTCGACGTCGCCCTGGGGCAACAGCCGGGCCGCCTTGAGGTCGAGCAGGGTGGAGGCGACCAGGAGGAACGACGTCGTCTGCTCGAGGTCCCAGACCTCACCGGCGGCCTTGATGTGGGCGATGAACTCGTCGGTGACCTTCGCCAACGAGACCTCGGTGATGTCGAGCTTGTGCTTCGCGATCAGGCTCAGCAGCAGGTCGAACGGGCCCTCGAAGTTGGCCAGATGGACCTGGAAGGCCGGCGTGCCCTCCGCGCTGTCGGGCGCCACCTCGGTGGCCGTCTCCCCAGCGGCCGTGGGAGCCTCGGCCAGCTCGGCGAGCGGCGTCTCCGCCGCCGGCGTGGGTCCGCTCACGCGCCGGTCTCGCGCAGCCGTCGCATCAGCTGGCTGTCCTCGCCGTGCTCGTCGAGGTCGGCCAACGCGATCGCGATCGCCGCGCGCACGAGCCGGCCACGGTCGACGGCCAGGCTGTGCTCGGCCCGCAGCCGCAACCGGGTCTGCTCGAGCTCGACCAGCTCCGCGGCGGTCATGTAGACCGTCATCTTCTCGTCGTGGCGGACCCGGCCCGACGGCCGGCGGCGTGCCTGCTCGGCCGGCTCGGCCGGAGCAGGCTCCACCGGAGCCGGCGCGGGCTCGGCGGCCGGGCGCGCAGCCTCGGCGGGCGGGGGTTGCGGGGGCTCGGCGGTCGGCCGGAACAGGTCGTCAGCCGCGGGCAGGCTCACCCGTCGAGACACGCGCCAGCACCTCCTTGGCGAGATCGCGGTAGGCCGCGGCACCCGGTGAGGACGAGGCGTACGACGTGATCGGCTCGCCCGCGACCGTGGAGTCGGAGAACTTCACCGTGCGGCGGATCACCGTATGGAAGACCTTGTCACCCCAGGCCTCGACCAGTCGCTCCATCACCTCGCGGCCGTGCAGGGTGCGCCCGTCGAACATCGTCCCGAGGACGCCGTCGATCTCCAGCTTCGGGTTGAGCCGCTCGCTGACCTTGTCGATGGTCGTCTTGAGCAGCGCGACGCCGCGCAGGGCGAAGTACTCGCACTCGAGCGGCACGATGACACCGTCGGAGGCCGTCAGCGCATTGACCGTCAGCAGGCCGAGGGAGGGCTGGCAGTCGATGAGGATGACGTCGTAGTCGGCGATGGCGGGCTGGAGGACGCGCTGCAGGGTCTGCTCGCGCGCCACCTCGTGGACCAGCTGCACCTCGGCGGCGGACAGGTCGATGTTGGACGGGAGCAGGTCCATGCCGGGCACACCACTGGGGACCACCACGTCGGAGAGCTCGACGTCGCGCTCCATCAGCAGGTTGTAGACGGTCAGCTCGATCTCGTGGGGGTTGAGACCCAGCCCGACCGACAGCGAGCCCTGCGGGTCGAAGTCGACCAGCAGGACCTTGCGCCCGAACTCGGCGAGCGCGGCGCCCAGGTTGATGGTGGTCGTGGTCTTGCCGACGCCGCCCTTCTGGTTGCACAGCGAGATCACGCGCGCCGGACCGTGGCTGGTCACCGGCGCGGGCTCCGGGAGGACCGGCAGGGGGCGTCCGGTGGGGCCGAGGACGGGCTGCTCGTTGCTCACGGGTCCAGTCTCGGGGGTGCCGCCGACAGTCGGTGCGGCGGGTGGCCGGAAGGGCAGTGGCTCCGGGCCAGCGACGTCGTCGCGCGTCGAGGCAGCGACATCGTGCGGCGGACGGAACCGCGGTGGCATCGACGGGGCGCTCGCCCCGTGTGCGCCGGGACCTGCGGGAGCTCCCCCATCGACCATGTGTCCACCTCTCGATCGGCTCGGTGACCGGCGCTACCCGGGCGGAGATTTGTCGACTCGGCGACTGCGAGTCGCGGGCGACCCTAGACCCGCGGGTCAGGTCCCCACAACACGAACGCCGGTTAACCCCAGACCGCCTGGCGATCTGTGCACGAGCCCCGGTCGGGGTGCACAGGCGACGGTGCCCCTGTGCACATCTCTGTGGACGACCGAGGCGCGGGCGGTGTCACTGCTGGTGGGCGCGTGGGTGCGCCGCGGCGTACACCTCGCGCAGGCTGTCGACCGTCACCAGCGTGTAGATCTGGGTGGTCGTCACCGATGCGTGCCCCAGCAGCTCCTGCACGACTCGCACGTCCGCGCCGCCGTCGAGCAGGTGTGTGGCGAAGGAGTGTCGCAAGGTGTGCGGGGACACCTCGGCCGTGATGCCGGCGCGGTCAGCGGCCTTCGTCAGGACCGTCCAGGCGCTCTGCCGCGACAGCCGGCCCCCACGGCTGTTGAGGAACACCGCCGGCGTACCCGTCCCGACCGCCTGCAGGTCCGGCCGTGCGCGCACCAGGTAGGCCTCGAGCGCCTCGCACGCGTAGCGTCCGACCGGCACCCGCCGCTCCTTGCCGCCCTTGCCGCGCAACAGGACGGTCTGCTCGGTCAGGTCGATGTCGTCGACGTCGAGCCCGACCGCCTCCGAGATGCGCGCACCCGTGCCGTAGAGCGTCTCGAGCAGCGCTCGATCCCGCATCGCCAGCGTGCTCTCCGGCTCCCCCGCTGCGGCCAGCAGCGCCTCGACGTCGCCCATGCTCAGGGCCTTCGGCAGTCGCTTCGGCGGAGGCGGCGGCCGGACGTCGGCGGCAGGGTCGTGCGTGGTCAGACCGTCGCGCAGCGCGAACCTGTGCAGCCCGCGTACGGCGACGACGGCGCGGCCGGCCGAGGTCGCCGACAGCGGCGGGTGATCGGTGTCGCCCTCGCGCAGCGCAGCGAGGAAGCCGACGACCAGCGCCTCGGTCACCGCCTCCAGGTCGCTCACCCCCTGGCGGGCGAGGTGGGCCACGTAGCGACGCAGGTCCCGCCGGTAGGACGCCACCGAGTTCGGGGCGAGGCCGCGCTCGACCACCAGGTGGTCGAGGTAGGTCCGGACCGCCTGGTGCAGCGCGTCGGGGCGGGTCTGGCTCAGCCGAGGACCTCCGCGAGCGGGGCCGCATCGAGGCCGTGCGCCGCGGCCACGGGAGCGTTGGTCAGCAGTCCGGCGTGGGTGTTGAGACCCAGCGCCAGCGCGGGGTCGGCGGCGAGCGCCGGTCGCCAGCCCTTGTCCGCGATCGCCAGGACGTAGCGCAGCGTGGCGTTGGTCAGTGCGTAGGTCGAGGTCGTCGGCACGGCCGCGGGCATGTTGCCCACGCAGTAGAAGGTCGACCCGTGCACCTGGTAGGTGGGCGCGTCGTGGGTCGTGGGTCGGGTGTCCTCGAAGCAACCGCCCTGGTCGACGGCGATGTCGACGAGGACCGAACCGGGACGCATCCGCGCCACCAGCTCGTTGTCGACCAGCTCCGGAGCGCGGGCGCCCGGCACGAGCACCGCACCGATCACCAGGTCGGCCTCGAGCACGGCCTCACGGATCGCCAGTGCGCTGGAGGCCATCGCGCGCACGCGCGTGCCGTGGCGCCAGGTCATGGAGCGCAGCTTGTCGACGTCGGTGTCGAGCACCGTCACCTCGGCCCCCATGCCGATCGCGACGTCGGCCGCGTGCTGGCCGGCGACCCCGGCGCCGATGACGACCACCCGGGCCCCGGCGACGCCGCCCACCCCACCCATGAGCACGCCGCGGCCGCCTTCGGGACGCAGCAGCGACTGCGCTCCGACCTGCGGGGCGAGGCGTCCGGCGACCTCCGACATCGGGAGCAGCAGCGGAAGCGTGCCCGAAGCCAGCTGCACGGTCTCGTAGGCGATGGCCGTGACCTCGCGCGCCACCAGCTCCTCGGTGAGCGTCCGGTCGGCGGCGAGGTGCAGATAGGTGAACAGCACCCCGCCGGGCCGAAGCCGTGCGTACTCCTCGGCCACCGGTTCCTTGACCTTGAGCACGAGGTCGGTCTCGGCCCAGGCCTCGTCGGCGGTGCCGATCCGGGCGCCGGCGGCGCGGTAGTCCGCGTCGCTGATCAGCGAGCCCGCTCCCGCCCCGGTCTCCACCACGACGCTGTGCCCACGGCGGACGAGCTCGTCGACCCCGGCGGGTGTCAGCGCGACGCGGTCCTCGTGGTTCTTGACCTCGCGCGGCACCCCGATCCGCACGTTCTCAGTCCTCCACCGGGCGCCGCAGTGACGCGTCGTCCAGCGGGATCAGCAGCTCGCGCTGGCGCTTGATGGCGGCGCCGACCAGCCCGGCGAAGAGCGGGTGCGGGCGGGTCGGACGGGAGCGGAGCTCCGGGTGTGCCTGGGTCGACACGTAGTAGGGGTGGACGTCGGCCGGGAGCTCGGCGTACTCCACAAGGGTGTCGTCGGGCGAGGTGCCGCTGAAGACCAGGCCGGCTGCCTCCAGCTGCGGGCGGTAGGCGTTGTTGACCTCGTAGCGGTGCCGGTGGCGCTCCTCGACCTTCGCCGCGCCGCCGTAGGTCTCGCGTACCACCGAGCCTGACTTCAGCGCAGCCGGATAGAGCCCCAGACGCATCGTGCCGCCGAGGTCACCAGCACCGTCGACATAGGCCTTCTGCTCCGCCATGGTCGCGATCACGGGGACCTCGCAGGTCGGGTCGAACTCGGTGGAGTCCGCGCCCTCGAGTCCGGCGACGTTGCGGGCGTACTCGATCACCATGCACTGCAGACCCAGGCACAGCCCGAGCGTGGGGATCTTGTGGGTGCGCGCGAACGTCAGCGCGCCGATCTTGCCCTCGAGACCGCGTACGCCGAACCCTCCCGGCACGCAGATGGCGTCGACCTCACCGAGCCGGCGAGCCGCACCCTCGGGAGTCGCACACTCGTCGGAGGGGATCCACTCGATGTTGACCTTGGCCTCGCGGGCGAAGCCGCCGGCCCGCAGCGCCTCCACGACCGAGAGGTAGGCGTCCGGCAGGTCGACGTACTTGCCGACGAGCCCGACGGTGACCTCCTCGGCCGGGTGGTGCACCCGGCGCAGCAGGTCGTCCCACACCGTCCAGTCGACGTCGCGGAACGGCAGGTCCAGGCGGCGTACGACGTAGGCGTCCAGGCCCTCGGAGTGCAGCACCTTGGGGATGTCGTAGATCGAGGGTGCGTCGGCGGCCGTGACGACGGCCTCGTCCTCGACGTCGCACATCAGCGAGATCTTGCGCTTGACCGACTCGGGGATCTGCCGGTCCGCGCGGCACACGATCGCGTCAGGCTGGATGCCGATGGAACGCAGCGCCGACACCGAGTGCTGGGTCGGCTTGGTCTTCAGCTCCCCCGACGGGCCGAGGTACGGGACGAGCGAGACGTGCAGGAAGAAGCAGTTGCCGCGACCGACATCGTGGCGCACCTGGCGGGCTGCCTCGAGGAACGGCAGGGACTCGATGTCGCCGACGGTGCCACCGATCTCCGTGATCACCACGTCGACGTCGGGTCCGCTCATCGCGCGGATCCGGTCCTTGATCTCGTTGGTGATGTGCGGGATGACCTGCACGGTGTCACCGAGGTAGTCGCCGCGACGCTCCTTGGCGATCACGCTGGAGTAGACCTGGCCGGTCGTGACGTTGGCCGAGCCCACGAGGTCGACGTCGAGGAAGCGCTCGTAGTGGCCGATGTCGAGGTCGGTCTCGGCCCCGTCGTTGGTGACGAACACCTCGCCGTGCTGGAACGGGTTCATCGTCCCGGGGTCGACATTGAGGTAGGGGTCGAGCTTCTGCATCGTCACCCGCAGGCCACGCGCCTTGAGCAGACTGCCCAAGCTGCTGGCCGTCAGGCCTTTGCCCAGCGAGGAAGCGACCCCGCCGGTGACGAAGACGTGCTTGGTGACATGCGTTGCGGCCAACGATGCTCCCGTGGTCGGCGTGGTGTGGCGCGAGTGCGTCCACGGGGTTTCACCCTACCAACCGCCGCACGGTCACGATCCCGGCGCCGCGCCGTCCGCCGCGTCGACGGCCCCGTGATGACCCACCTCGCCGGCAAGCGCCCGCTCCAGGGTGAGCACCGTCACGATCTGGCCGAGCACGAGCTGCGCGGAGTCCACGGTCGAGACCCGGCCGGCAGTGCGCAGGTCGTCGCGCAGGAGGGCGAGCACACCGCCCGGGCGCGCTGCCCGGGTCGGTCCCGCGAGCACCACGCCGGCGGCGCCCTCGGCCAGCGCTCCGACGAGAGGGCTCAGTGCCGCCGCCGCGCCGCCAGGCAGCTGACTCTCCGGCGCCGGGCCCGCGGCCAGGAGGACCAGGTCGGCGCGTTGCTCAGGAGCCTCCTCGGCCATCACCAGGCCGGCGGTGCTCAGTCCGGCGAGCACCGCGCTGGTGACCTGGTCGGCGTCCTGCGGCGCGTCCTCGCTGGTCGCGATCGCGCGCGCGAGCAGGGCGCCGGTGAGCGCGTAGCCGTCGGTGTCGGCGGCCAGGTCGGGCACCTCGGTGGCCAACTGCGCGGACAGGTCGTCGACGAGCTGACGCTGTTCCTCGTCGAGCAGTGCCGCGGCCACCCGGTAGCTCCCTGCCAGCGTGCCTCCGGCCGACACCACGGTGTCACCGAGGGCCGCGACGGTCGCCGGGTCGGCGCCGGGCAGCGCGACGACCGCCACCGCGTGGCCGGCCAGCCGGTCGCCCAGGACCAACGGCGCCACGGCGCCGGCCGCGGCCGCGTTGAAGTCGGCCGTGGTCTTCGCCGCACTGAGCTGGGACTCCAGGGTGGCGATGGTGCGCCGGTCGGTCTCGACCTGCGTGACCAAGGAGTTGTCGACCTCGCCCTTGAGCGGGCCGCCACCGATGGCGATCCCCACCGCGAGGGCGAGGAACACGGAGACGACGGTGACGATGTGGTAGCGGAAGGTCATCATGGTGCGTCCCCGAACCAGCTGTCGTAGGTGTCGCCGAACCAGTCGCCGAGGGCATGCGCGGCGTCGGAGAACCACGCGTTGCCGACGGGCGTGGTGGCCACCGCGATGGCCAGGGCGAGGATCCCCACCACCATCACCAGCGCGAGCTGCCACCCGCGGGTCCGTCCGCCGTACAGCGTCGGCACCGCGTCCGCGTCGACGAGGCGCGGCCCCAGCCGCAGGCGGGTCAGGAACGTGCTCGCGAGCCCGGAACGCTGGCGATCCAGGAACTCGTCGAGCGTGGCGTGGGTCCCGAGGCAGATGACCACCGACGCCTCTCCCAGGTCGGCGAGCAGCAGCGCGAGATCCTCCGTGGTGGCCTCGGAAGCGAAGCGCGACGGCCGGATCCCCAGCGACTCGAGACGTTCACCGCCGGTGACCCGGTCGGTGCGGTCGGTGTGGAGCACGACCTCGGGCGCCCAGCGCAGTCCCTCGTCGCTGACCTCGGCCAACCCCGTCTTCCCGACCACGGCCGCGTGCGTCTTGACCCGCGCCGCGACCAGGGCGTCGAGCCCGGTGTCGACGCCGACGACGACCGGGCGCTGCTCGGCGACGAACCGGCGCAGCCCGCGCAGCTCGCGGTCGGTGTCGGGCCCCCCGGCCACGACGAGGACGGGGCGCCCCGCCATCGGGATGCGCAGCGTCGGCGCGCCGAGACCGTGCAGCAGGACGTCCTGCTCGCGGCGGAGGAACTCCGTCGCGTTGTGGGTGAAGCTCTGCAGCTGGGAGACCAGTCCGGTGCGGGCGAGCTCCATCTCCTCGGCGACCAGCTCGGAGGTCAGGACGCGACCCGTCGCCACGAGCTCCTCCTCGACCAGGAACCGGTCCTCGTGGACGCGTGCGCTCCGACCGTCGCGCAGGGTGGCGACCAGGGACTCGTCGTCCAGCTCGATCAGGACCACCCCGGCGTCGGTCAGCACCTGCGGACCGAGGTTGGGGTAGCGCCCGGAGATGAACGGGCGCGTGTTGACCACCGCCGCCACCTCCCGAGCGAGGATGGCGTACGCCGTCTCCCGGTCCAGGTCGCGGTGGGCGAGCACCAGGATGTCGCCCGGGCGCGCGCGCAACAGGGCAGCCGAGGTGCGGCGGTCGACCCGGATCGTGCCGAGCGTCCCGGGCAGCTCGGGTGCCGGCGGCTTGCGGGTCCAGAACTTCATGGCGCGGCAATCCTGCCACGCACCTGGTCAGGCTCCGGACCGCTCCGCCCGGGCCGTGGCGAGCAGCTCCTCCGCGTGGGCCAGCGCCGTCGCGGAGTCCTCGAGACCGGCCAGCATCCGCGACAGCTCACGGACCCGTTCGGTGTCGTCGAGGTGCTGCAGGCTGGAGGTCGTGATGGTGCCGTCGTGGCTCTTGGCGACGACGACGTGACGGTCGGCGAAGGCCGCGACCTGGGGCAGATGGGTGACCACCAACACCTGGGCCTGGGTCGCCAGGCGGGCCAGCCGGCGACCGATCTCCACCGCCGCCTTCCCACCCACGCCGGCGTCGACCTCGTCGAAGACGAAGGTGGGCACCGGGCGGGTGTCGGCGAGGGCGACCTCGATGCCGAGCATGACCCGGGAGAGCTCACCACCGGAGGCGCCCTTGCCGAGCGGACGCGGCTCGCTGCCGCGGTTGGCCGCGAGCAGGATCTCGATCTCGTCGATGCCGTGGGGCCCGGGCTCGTCGCGCTGGGTCAGCCGGACCTCGACCTGCGCGTGTGGCATCGCCAGCTGCACGAGCTCCGCCGTCACCGCCTTCGCGAGCGCCGTGGCCGCCTTGCGGCGCAGGGTGCTGAGCTGCTGCGCCCCCGTCGCCACCCGCTCGCGCAGCTGCGCGACCTCCGACTCCAGCGCGGTCACGCGGTCCTCGCTCCCGTCGAGCGCCAGCAGTCGTTGCGACGCCTGCTCCGACCACGCGAGGACCTCGTCGACCGTGTCGCCGTACTTGCGCTGCAGTGCGGTCAGGGCCGCCCGGCGCTCGGAGACCGCAGCCATGCGCGCCGGGTCGATCTCGACCCCGGTGGCGTAGGAGGCCACATCCGCAGCGAGGTCGGAGAGCAGATAGCTGACCTCGGCCAGGCGGTCGGCCAGGGCGCCCGCCTCGGCGTCGTGCTCGCGCACGCCCTCCAGCTCCCGGCGGGCCGTGGCCACCAGGCCGAGCACGTCGGCGGTGTCACCGTCGCCGCTCAGCGCCGTGCGGGCCGACTCGGCGGCCGTGCGCAGGGTGTCTGCATGGCCCAGGCGCGCCTCCTCGGCGGCCAGCGTGACGTCCTCTCCCGGCACCGGCTCGACGGCGGCGATCTCCTCGAGGCCGAAGCGCAGCACGTCGGCCTCGCGCGCGCGTTCGCGCAGGCCGGCCTTCGTCGTGCTCAGCTCCTGCTCGGCGGCGCACAGCCGCGCGTAGAGCGTGGAGTAGTCGGCCAACAACGCCGCGGCCTTCGGCCCGGCGTAGGAGTCGAGCGCGGTGCGCTGGGCGTCGGGTTGCAGCAGCCGGTGCTGGTCGGACTGTCCGTGGACCGCCACCCGCGGCGCGCTGATGCCGGCCAGCGTCCCGACCGGGACCGCCGCTCCCCCGACGTAGGCGCGCGAGCGTCCTTGGGCCGAGACCTGGCGTGCCACCAGCACGCGACCGTCCTCGACCTCGCCGCCGACCTCGTCGACCGCGGTCGTGGCGTCGGGGTCCAGGGCGAGGAGCCCCTCGACACGCGCGGCCGCCGCTCCGGCGCGCACCGCGCCGGCGTCGGCCCGCCCACCGAGCAGCAGGCCGAGGGCGGTCACCACCATCGTCTTGCCGGCGCCGGTCTCACCCGTGATCACGGTGAGACCGGGACCGACCTCGAGCACCGACTCCTCGATCACGCCGAGCTGGGTGATCCGCAGCTCCTCAAGCATCCGCGCCCTCGCGGCCGGTCGGGTCCTCGCGGCGGGACTCCTCGAGAATGGACTCAGCGAGACGTCGCTGCATCCGCTGCTCGGCGGCCCCGCGCCAGCCCCCGACGGGCAGGGCGAACTTGGCGACCAGCCGGTCGGTGAAGGGCGCCTCGTGCAGCCGCGCCAGGCGGACGGGGTGCTGCCCGCGGCGTACCTCGATGCGAGCGCCCGGCGGCAGCGGCACCGTGCGGCGCCCGTCGGCCCACAACACCCCGGAGCCCTTGTTGTTGGCGAGCACCTCGATCGCCAGCACCGACGACGGTCCGACGACCAGGGGGCGGGCGAACAACGCGTGCGCGCTCAGCGGCACCAGCAGCATCGCCTCGACGTCGGGCCAGACGATCGGGCCGCCGGCGGAGAAGTTGTAGGCGGTGGAACCGGTGGGGGTGGCGCACACGACGCCGTCGCAGCCCCACCGCGACAGCGGACGGCCGTCGACCTCGACGACCACCTCGAGCATCCGTTCGGGCGTGCCCTTCTCCACGCTGGCCTCGTTGAGCGCCCAGGTCTGCGCGACGAGCTCCTTGTCCTGGTAGACCGCGACGTCGATGGTCAGCCGCTCGTCGTAGGTGTAGCGGCGATGGACGACCGCGTCGAGAGTGACCTCGAGGTCGTCGGACTCCGCCTCCGCGAGGAAGCCGACGTGGCCGAGGTTGACACCGAGCAGCGGGGTGTCGGTGCCGCGGGTGAGCTCGGCGGCGCGCAGGATCGTGCCGTCGCCGCCGATCACCACGGCCAGCTCACAGTCCCGCATGGCCGCCGGACCGGGCTCGATGCCCTCGATGCGAGAGTCGGACAGCTCGAGGTCGGCCAGCTCGGTCGGTGACATCCGGACGACGAGCCCGGAGTCGAGCAGCCGCGAGCAGAACTCGCGCGCGACGGCACACGCCTCCTCCCGGCCCGTGTGGGCCAGCAGGAACACCCGGCGTACGTCGCTCATGGCGCCACTCTCTCACCCGGCACCGACACGTCCTCGGTGACGCGCGCGATGTCCTCGTCGCTCACGCTGCCAGGACCGCGCCGCAACCAGACGAAGAACTCGACGTTCCCCGACGGACCGGGCAGCGGGCTCGTCGCGACCGCGCGAGCGCCCCAGCCCTGCTCACGGGCCACGGCGACGACGTCGGCGACGGCCTCCGCGCGCAACGCCGGGTCCCGGACCACGCCGCCCTTGCCGACCCGGTCCTTGCCGACCTCGAACTGTGGCTTGACCATGAGGACCAGGTCCGCGTCCGGCGCGGTCACCGCCGCGAGCGGCGCGAGCACGAGCCGCAGCGAGATGAAGGACAGATCGGCCACGACCAGGTCGACCGGGCCGCCGAGCAGCTCGAGCGTCAGGTCGCGGATGTTGGTCCGGTCGTGGACCACGACCCGCGGGTCCTGGCGCAGGCTCCACGCGAGCTGTCCGTAGCCGACGTCGACCGCCAGCACCTCGCGCGCGTCGGCGCGCAGGAGCACGTCCGTGAACCCACCCGTGGACGCTCCCGCGTCCAGGCAGCGGCGGGCGGCCACCACGAGACCCTGCGGGACGAACGCCGCGAGCGCACCCGCGAGCTTGTGTCCCCCGCGGGAGACGTAGTCGGGCCGGTCGGGGTCGTCGCGGACGACGATCGCGACGTCGGTCGTCACTGCGGTCGCCGGCTTGGTGGCGACGGCACCGGCCACCGTCACCCGCCCGGCGGCGATGAGCTCGCCGGCCTGGTCGCGCGAACGCGCGAGCCCCCGGCGGACCAGCTCGGCGTCGAGCCGCAGACGTCGGGGCATGGCCCGCTCAGCCCTCCTGGGCCTGTCCGGCGCCGGCGAGGGTACGCCGCAGCGTCTCGTGGGCGTTCTCGAACACGGCGACGTGCTCGGCGACGGGGCGCTCGGGCAGGTCGATCATCGTGTCGAGCACGGCGTCGACCTCCGGGTGGCCGGTCGGTGTCAGCCGCGCGGGCTCACGCTCGTCGTCGATCTCGAGGTCCACCGCACCGCTCCTGTCTGGTCCTGGGCTCACCGTGGCCCGCTGCGCCTCTTCGGGCAGCACGCTACCGGGACGGGGGGGTCAGTCCAGCAACCCCCGCCACCGCCCCGTGCGCGTCGAGGTGTGCCCATGCCGCGACTGCGACGGCGCGCCACCAGTCCTGCACGTCACCTCGGCCATCCACCCGGACCGACCCGTCGACGACGCAGACCGTCCAGCCCTCGTGGCGTACGGCCCCGTCGGCGTCCGGGGCCACCGCCGGCTGGTCCTCGAGCAGCCCGCGGAGGTCGAGAGCGAGGTGGTCGGGACGTTCGGCCGGCACCGCCGCCACGAGGGTGGGCAGATCCATCACGCCGGTCAGCACCAGCATCCCGGCCACCTGTGCGGCGCGCGCACCCGCCATGTCGGTGTCGAGCCGGTCCCCGACCATGAGCGGACGCACGCCGCCCACGCGACGTACGGTCTCGTCGAGCAGCGGGCGCGCCGGCTTCCCGGCGACGACCGGTGTCACACCGGAAAAGCGCGCGATCATGTCGACGAGCACGCCGTGACCGGGACCGATGCCGTCCGGCGTCGGGACCGATGAGTCGGTATTGGCGGCGATCCACGGAACCCCGTCGCGCACGAGCATCGCGCCCCGCATGATGGTGCGCCAGCGGATCTCCGGCGCGAACCCCGAGACCACGAGCACCGGGTCGGCGCCGGGATCCTCCACCGGCTCCAGGCCCTCTGCCCACAGCGCCACCTCGAGACCGTCGCCGCCGAGCAGGAACACCGGTGCCCCGGTCGGAGCCTGGTCGGCCGCCAACCGCGCCGCTGCCTGCGCGGAGGTGACCACCTCCCCGGCGCCGGTCTCGACACCCAGCGCCACCAGGTGCTCGGCGACGACGGCGGGCGGACGGGCCGCGTTGTTGGTCACGAACGCCAGGTGCGCTCCCTGGGCACGCGCCGCCGCGAGGTGCTCGGCAGCTCCCGGCACCGGGTCGGGGCCGATGTAGACCACGCCGTCGAGGTCGAGCATCACCAGGTCGTACGCCGTCGCGGGTGCCGCGCTCGCGCGCAATCGTGCCGTGGACACCGAGTACCTCCGCTGAGCCGAAAAGGGGTGCACAAAAGCGTAGAGGCCACCCCAAAAGGGGTGGCCTCTACCAAAGAATTGTCCGGCGACGTCCTACTCTCCCACGACCTCCCGGTCGCAGTACCATCGGCGCTGAAGGGCTTGACTTCCGGGTTCGGAATGGAGCCGGGTATTTCCCCATCGCTATGGCCGCCGAAACTCTATGGAATTGTCGATCGGTTCACCGACCGCAACTCGGGAACCACACAGTGGACGCGCAACATCTTTGAGAGACAAGCCCTCGGCCTATTAGTACCGGTCGGCTAGGCATTACTGCTGTACACCTCCGGCCTATCAACCCAGTCGTCTACTGGGGGCCTTACCCGGTTAACCCGGTGGGAGTCCTCATCTTGAAACGTGCTTCCCGCTTAGATGCTTTCAGCGGTTATCACTTCCGAACGTAGCTAACCAGCCGTGCTCTTGGCAGAACAACTGGCACACCAGAGGTTCGTCCACCCCGGTCCTCTCGTACTAGGGGCAGCCTTTCTCAAGACTCCTGCGCGCGCGGCGGATAGGGACCGAACTGTCTCACGACGTTCTAAACCCAGCTCGCGTGCCGCTTTAATGGGCGAACAGCCCAACCCTTGGGACCTACTCCAGCCCCAGGATGCGACGAGCCGACATCGAGGTGCCAAACCATCCCGTCGATATGGACTCTTGGGGAAGATCAGCCTGTTATCCCCGGGGTACCTTTTATCCGTTGAGCGACGCCGCTTCCACATGCCAGCGCCGGATCACTAGTTCCGACTTTCGTCCCTGCTCGAGCTGTCACTCTCACAGTCAAGCTCCCTTGTGCACTTACACTCGAAACCTGATTGCCAACCAGGCTGAGGGAACCTTTGAGCGCCTCCGTTACATTTTAGGAGGCAACCGCCCCAGTTAAACTACCCATCAGGCACTGTCCCTGATCCGGATAACGGACCTAGGTTAGACATCTAGTACGACCAGAGTGGTATTTCAACGATGGCTCCACGACAACTGGCGTCGCCGCTTCACAGCCTCCCACCTATCCTACACAAGCCGAACCAAACACCAATACCAAATTGTAGTAAAGGTCCCGGGGTCTTTCCGTCCTGCCGCGCGTAACGAGCATCTTTACTCGTAATGCAATTTCGCCGAGTCCATGGTTGAGACAGCGCCCAAGTCGTTACTCCATTCGTGCAGGTCGGAACTTACCCGACAAGGAATTTCGCTACCTTAGGATGGTTATAGTTACCACCGCCGTTTACTGGGGCTTAAGTTCTGCGCTTCGCACAAAGTGCTAACACGTCCCCTTAACCTTCCAGCACCGGGCAGGAGTCAGTCCGTATACATCGTCTTACGACTTCGCACGGACCTGTGTTTTTAGTAAACAGTCGCTTGGGCCTGGTCTCTGCGGCCATCACCGCTTCCCCACGCAAGGTGGTTCACGGATCCGGCCCCCCTTCTCCCGAAGTTACGGGGGCATTTTGCCGAGTTCCTTAACCATGGTTCACTCGATCGCCTTAGTATTCTCTACCTGATCACCTGAGTCGGTTTGGGGTACGGGCGGCGCATAGCTCGCTAGAGGTTTTTCTCGACAGCATAGGATCATCCACTTCGTCCAAAAGGACTCCCCATCGAGTCTCAGGCACATGATGAGCGGATTTGCCTACTCATCGCCCTACACTCTTAGCCGTGGACTACCATCGCCACGGTTGGACTACCTTCCTGCGTCACCCCATCGCTTGGCTACTACTAGTTCGGGTCATGCGCTCCGCCACCATCGTCCCGAAGGATCAATGATGGTTTCGGGCACTTAGCATCACTAGGTTCGCCATGGGCGCTATTTTGCCGGTACGGGAATATCAACCCGTTGTCCATCGACTACGCCTGTCGGCCTCGCCTTAGGTCCCGACTTACCCAGGGCAGATTAGCTTGACCCTGGAACCCTTGATCATTCGGCGGAAGAGTTTCTCACTCTTCTTTCGCTACTCATGCCTGCATTCTCACTCGTGTAGCGTCCACGACTGGTTCACACCGCCGCTTCACCCGCCACACGACGCTCGCCTACCCATCCACACACCTGGACCACAAAGGCCTAGCTTAATATGTGAATGCCATAGCTTCGGTGGATAACTTGAGCCCCGCTACATTGTCGGCGCGGAATCACTTGACCAGTGAGCTATTACGCACTCTTTCAAGGGTGGCTGCTTCTAAGCCAACCTCCTGGTTGTCTTTGCGACTCCACATCCTTTTCCACTTAGTTATCGCTTAGGGACCTTAGCTGATGGTCTGGGCTGTTTCCCTCTCGACTACGGAGCTTATCCCCCGCAGTCTCACTGCCGCGCTCTCACTTACCGGCATTCGGAGTTTGGTTGATTTCGGTAAGCTTGTGGGCCCCCTAGACCATCCAGTGCTCTACCTCCGGTAAGAAACACGCGACGCTGCACCTAAATGCATTTCGGCGAGAACCAGCTATCACGGAGTTTGATTGGCCTTTCACCCCTATCCACAGGTCATCCCCTCAGTTTTCAACCTAAGTGGGTTCGGTCCTCCACGCGGTCTTACCCGCGCTTCAACCTGCCCATGGATAGATCACTCCGCTTCGGGTCTAGGTCGCGCTACTCAAACGCCCTATTCGGACTCGCTTTCGCTACGGCTTCCCCACACGGGTTAACCTCGCAACACAACGCTAACTCGCAGGCTCATTCTTCAAAAGGCACGCTGTCACAAGATCCAAAGATCTCGCTCCAACGGATTGTAAGCACATGGTTTCAGGTACTATTTCACTCCCCGCCAGGGGTACTTTTCACCTTTCCCTCACGGTACTTGTCCGCTATCGGTCACCAAGGAGTATTTAGGCTTAACGGGTGGTCCCGCCAGATTCACACGGAATTTCAGGGGTTCCGTGTTACTTGGGGTGACGTCTCAGAGCCATCGTCTTACGTGTACGGGGGTATCACCCTCTACGCCGGGACTTTCCAATCCACTTCAACTTCAACGATGGTTTCTTACTCTGCGTTGGTTCGGCAGAACCAACAAGACGGCCCCACAACCCCAGTCACGCAACGCCTGCCGGCTATCACACGCAACTGGTTTGGCCTGTTCCGATTTCGCTCGCCACTACTCTCGGAATCACTCTTGTTTTCTCTTCCTGTGGGTACTGAGATGTTTCACTTCCCCACGTTCCCTCCAACTGCCCTATGTGTTCAGGCAGAGGTAACTGGACATGACTCCAGCTGGGTTTCCCCATTCGGAAATCCCCGGATCACAGCTCGGTTGCCAACTCCCCGGGGCTTATCGCAGGCTCCTACGTCCTTCATCGGCTCTTGGTGCCAAGGCATCCACCATGTGCTCTTAGTAGCTTGTCGTTCTACAAAGATGCTCGCGTCCACTGTGTAGTTCTCAAGATACGGGCGGCACCACCAGCCAACTCCACGCTTACCACCCCCCACAGGGAGCAACAGTTCATGGCGCTGATGGCCCGACGAGGCGATCGAAGAATCTCGATCCCTCAGGACCCAACAGTGTGCTAGACCGAACTGCTCGAAGCTTCGAGGTTCCACTCCACCCCACTCCCCAAAGGAAGCGAGGCGGCTGTACTGACGAAGCGCCTCACAGCGCGACCAAATAATCGACGTTCCACTAGTGAGCAATGCCAGCCGAGGAACATTCGCCCTCGAAACCAACATGTCTGGAGAGACCACCGGCTAACCGGTAAGCCTCCCATACAAATGCTCCTTAGAAAGGAGGTGATCCAGCCGCACCTTCCGGTACGGCTACCTTGTTACGACTTCGTCCCAATCGCCAGCCCCACCTTCGACGGCTCCCTCCACAAGGGTTGGGCCACCGGCTTCGGGTGTTGCCGACTTTCGTGACGTGACGGGCGGTGTGTACAAGGCCCGGGAACGTATTCACCGCAGCGTTGCTGATCTGCGATTACTAGCGACTCCGACTTCATGGGGTCGAGTTGCAGACCCCAATCCGAACTGAGACCGGCTTTTTGGGATTCGCTCCACCTTACGGTATCGCAGCCCTTTGTACCGGCCATTGTAGCATGCGTGAAGCCCTGGACATAAGGGGCATGATGACTTGACGTCATCCCCACCTTCCTCCGAGTTGACCCCGGCAGTCTCTTATGAGTCCCCACCATAACGTGCTGGCAACATAAGACGAGGGTTGCGCTCGTTGCGGGACTTAACCCAACATCTCACGACACGAGCTGACGACAGCCATGCACCACCTGTATACCGACTAAAAGGGGCCGTATCTCTACGGCTTTCCGGCATATGTCAAACCCAGGTAAGGTTCTTCGCGTTGCATCGAATTAATCCGCATGCTCCGCCGCTTGTGCGGGCCCCCGTCAATTCCTTTGAGTTTTAGCCTTGCGGCCGTACTCCCCAGGCGGGGCGCTTAATGCGTTAGCTGCGGCACGGAACTCGTGGAATGAGCCCCACACCTAGCGCCCAACGTTTACGGTGTGGACTACCAGGGTATCTAATCCTGTTCGCTCCCCACACTTTCGCTCCTCAGCGTCAGGTAATGCCCAGAGAACCGCCTTCGCCACCGGTGTTCCTCCTGATATCTGCGCATTTCACCGCTACACCAGGAATTCCGTTCTCCCCTGCATACCTCTAGTCTGCCCGTATCGGAAGCAGGCTCAGGGTTAAGCCCTGAGTTTTCACTCCCGACGCGACAAACCGCCTACGAGCCCTTTACGCCCAATAATTCCGGACAACGCTCGCACCCTACGTATTACCGCGGCTGCTGGCACGTAGTTGGCCGGTGCTTCTTCTGTAGGTACCGTCACTTGCGCTTCGTCCCTACTGAAAGAGGTTTACAACCCGAAGGCAGTCATCCCTCACGCGGCGTTGCTGGATCAGGCTTTCGCCCATTGTCCAATATTCCCCACTGCTGCCTCCCGTAGGAGTCTGGGCCGTGTCTCAGTCCCAGTGTGGCCGGTCACCCTCTCAGGCCGGCTACCCGTCGTTGCCTTGGTAGGCCATTACCCCACCAACAAGCTGATAGGCCGCGAGCTCATCCTCCACCGCCAGAACTTTCCACCACCATCAGATGCCTGAAGTGGTCATATCCGGTATTAGCCACCGTTTCCGGTGGTTATCCCGAAGTGAAGGGCAGATTGCTCACGTGTTACTCACCCGTTCGCCGCTCGTGTACTCCCGAAGGAGCCTTACCGCTCGACTTGCATGTGTTAAGCACGCCGCCAGCGTTCGTCCTGAGCCAGGATCAAACTCTCCATAGAAAAATGCTGATGCCCACCCGCCGAAACGAGCAGTCCATCGACCATTTAGGAGTATCCCGGCAAGAAAAACCCGACACAAACCAAAAGGCCCATGCCAAGCGTCTTACCAAAGGAACCGTCAACACCTATCAACAACCACCCCCAAAAGAGAGCAGCCACCGGAAGATGCCGACGGGGCGTTACAAATTAATTCGTCGACTTTTAGCACACTGTTGAGTTCTCAAGGATCAAGCGCGCCCACGTCCCAGCCTCTCGGCCTTCGTCGCGGGGCAACCCGATCAAACTTACCGGCCTCGCAGTCTGGCGTCAAACCCAGACCCGCACCGGCTACCCCCGACATCCTCCACCTGATCGGCGGAAGGAGGGGGGTCTGATCGCCCGGGGCCGGCCGCCCGGCCTCTCGGCCTTGCGTCCCGCCGCTCCTGGCGACAGAGAGAACATTAGGTGAACGCCCTACCCGCAGCAAATCGGCCCTGCACCTGGTCGTCTGCGGACACACGATCCCCGCAGGTCACACGGGGTTTTACCGATCCAAACCGCACGAATCACCGCGGTGGTGTTCGCTCTTCACCACCGTCCCAGCCAGGTCGGCCGGCGTGGTGGCACCCAGCAGGCGGCACGCCTCGACGAGCTCCTCGGCCAACCCCAGCAGGAGGTCCCGGACGCCGGCGGCGCCTCCCAGCGCGAGGGCCGCGAGGACCGGGCGGGCGAGGAAGACCTGCGCGGCGCCCAGCCCCCAGGCCCCGCACAGGTGGCGAGGCTCACGCAGACCCCCGTCGACGTACACCGGGACCTGGCCTGCGGCGGACGCGACGACGCCGGGCAAGGCCCGGGCCGTCGGAAGCGCGCCGTCGAACTGGCGCCCGCCGTGGTTCGACACCCACACGGCCGCGGCACCCGCGTCGATGCACCGCTGAGCGTCGTCGGCACGCAGAACGCCCTTGACCACGACCGGCAACCCGGTCACGGCGGCCAGCCACCCGATGTCATGGGGGCCGAGGTCGGTGGCCTTCTCGCGATACCGGTCGGTCCCCTCCCCGCGCTCGGGGACCTCCAGCGGCGTACGCGGATGCTCGGCGCCTACGAACGCTGGGTCGATCTCTCCCCACACCCGGGCGGCGACGGCGTCCCGCTTGCGCGCGACGACCGGGGTGTCGGCGGTGAGGACGACTGCGGCCGCGCCGGCCTCGACCGCTCGCTGCAGGAGCGGTTCGGCGCTGGGGCGGTCGGGCGGGAGGTAGGTCTGCAGCCACCAGGTCACGCCGGTCTCGGCGATCGCGCGGAACGGCGTGCCGGTGTTGCTCGAGACGACCATGCGCGCACCGGCCTCGGCCGCTCCGCGAGCGGTGGCCAGCTCGCCGTCGGGGTGCACTGCCCGCTGGAGCGTGGCGGGCGCGATCCCGAAGGGAAGCAATCCGTCTGCATCGCGCAGCTCGACGTCGGTGACCGAGCGCAGCACGCGCGGCGCGAACCGGAGCGCGTCCCACGCGGGCGTGGCCTCCGCCGCGGCGATGCCGGCACCGGAGCCCATGGCCAGGTAGGCGGCCACCGGCGCGGGCAGGTGGGCAGCGGCGCGCTCCATCAGGTCCTCGACCGATCCGGGCACGCCGCCGCTCACCTCAGCGGACCTCGACGCCCGCGAACCGCTTCTTGCCGCGTCGCACGACCAGCCACGACCCGCCGAGCAGGTCGGCGCGGGCCGGCCGGTGGTCGGGGTCGGTGACGCGTTCGTTGTTGATGGAGGCGCCGCCCTCCCCCACGGTGCGGCGCGCCTCGCTCTTGCTGGTGGCCAGCCCGCTCGCGACCAGCAGGTCGACGACGGTGGGCAGCTCGTCCCCGGCCTCGAGCTCGGTGGCGCCCGCCTCGCGGAGCGCGGCCGCCAGCGTGGGGACCGCGAGGTCGCGCAGGTCTCCCCCGCCGAAGAGCGCCGCGGAGGCGGCCTCGATCCGGGCCGTCTCGTCGGCTCCGTGGACCAGCGTGGTCACCTCGCGGGCGAGGGTGCGTTGGCCGTGGCGGCGGTGCGGCTCGGCGACCGAGAGCTGCTCGAGCTCCTCGATCTGCTCGCGGGACAGGAACGTGAAGACGCGGAGCAGCTCGCCGATCTTCTCGTCCTCGACGTTGAGCCAGAACTGGAAGAAGGCGTACGGCGAGAGCAGCTCCGGGTCGAGCCACAATGCGCCGCCCTCGGACTTGCCGTACTTCGTCCCGTCGGCGCGGGTGAGCAGCGGCGTGGCGAAGGCATGCACGTGAGCGCCCTCCGCGCGGCGGACGAGGTCGACGCCCGCGCTCAGGTTCCCCCACTGGTCGCTGCCGCCGAACTGCAGCGCGACGTCGTGGCGGCGGTGCAGCTCGAGGAAGTCCATCGACTGCAGCAGGACGTAGCTGAACTCCGTGTAGCTGATGCCGTCCTCGAGCCGACGCTTCACGACGTCGCGCGCGAGCATCCGGTTGACCGGGAAGTGCTTGCCGATGTCGCGCAGGAAGTCGATCGCCGACAGCTCGGCGGTCCAGTCGAGGTTGTTGACCATCGTCGCAGCGCACGGTCCGTCGAAGTCGAGGAACGGCTCGATCTGGCCGCGGATGCGCTGCACCCACTCCGCGACGACGTCGGCCGAGTTCAGCGTCCGCTCGCCGGAGTCACGGGGATCGCCGATCATGCCGGTCGCCCCGCCGACCAGGGCGTACGGCGTGTGCCCTGCGACCTGCAGCCGCCGGGCGGTGAGGATCTGGACGAGGTGCCCCATGTGCAGCGAGGGGGCGGTGGGGTCGAAGCCGACGTAGAAGCGCACGCTCCCGGCACGCAGGGCCTCGCCCAGCGCGTCGAGGTCGGTGCTGTGCGCGATCAACCCACGCCAGCGCAGGTCGTCGAGGAGGCCGGGGTCGGTGCCGGCCGCAGACGTCGTACTCACAGGTCACAGCCTGCCGTATCCGTGCAATCGACCCGACCGTGGGTACCGCAGGTGACATGACCCGCTACGGATACACCCTGATGAGTGAGCAGTCCCCGCCCCGACACCTGGTGGCGTACGCCGCCCGCGCCGAGCAGGCCGGCTTCGACTTCGAGGTGATGAGCGACCACTACTTCCCCTGGCTCGACGAGCAGGGGCACTCCGGCTATGCGTGGAGCATGCTCGGCGCGGTCAGCCAGGTGACCTCGCAGGTGGAGCTCATGACCTTCGTGACCTGCCCGATCATCCGCTACCACCCCGCCGTCGTCGCCCAGAAGGCCGCGACGATCGGCGAGCTCAGCGAGGGCCGGTTCACCCTCGGGCTGGGTGCCGGCGAGAGCCTCAACGAGCACGTCGTCGGTCGCGGATGGCCGCCGGCCAACGTCCGCCACGAGATGTTCGCCGAGGCGCTCGAGATCATCCGTCGGCTCCTCGACGGTGGGTACGTCGACTTCGCCGGCCAGCACTTCCGCGTCGACTCCGCGAAGATCTGGGACCTCCCCGAGGAGCGTGTGCAGATCGGTGCCGCGGTCTCCGGGCCGCAGTCGATCCGCACCGCAGCGCCGTACGCCGACCACCTCATCGCGGTGGAGCCGAACCCCGACCTGATCACGACCTGGGAGGAGGAGAAGTCCGGCGGCGCCAGCCGCAAGGTCGGGCAGATCCCCGTCTGCTGGGGTCCCGACAAGGACGCGGCCGTCCGCACGGCGCATGAGCAGTTCCGTTGGTTCGCCGGCGGCTGGAAGGTCAACGCCGAGCTGCCGGGCACGGCCGCCTTCGACGCGGCCACCCAGTTCGTCACCGAGGCCGACGTCGCCGACAACATCCCGTGCGGGCCCAACACCGACGCGATCGTCGCGGCCGTCCGGGAGTTCGAGGAGGCCGGCTTCACCGACGTCGCACTCATCCAGATCGGTGACTCCTCCCAGGAGGACTTCCTCGCCTACGCCGAGGCGGAGCTGCTGCCTGCGCTGCGCGGCTGACCGGGGGCTACGCGGCTCAGCGGCGGCGCTTCGGCGCCGCCGGACGGTACGGCGACACGGTGGGGTCACCGTCGACCCAGAACCGCCACGGGAAGTCGGCGGCGAGGCGCAGCCCGACGCGGGGCCCGGTGCGGACCGGTCCCGCGGGCTCGGCAGCCAGGTGCAACGTCACCGGACCGACGCGCAGGTCGGCGCCGCCGTGGCTGCGGTCGAGGCCGAGTGCTCGGGCCAGGCGCGCCGGACCGCGCGCGAGGTCGCGGTCGCTGGCGCCGGGGCGCCGCGACCGCGCCAGCTCGAGGCCCTCGACCACCTCACCGGCGCGCAGCAACACTCCGGCCCCGACCCCCTCGGGGGAGCACACGATGTTGGCGCAGTCGTGCATGCCGTAGATCCGGTAGACGTAGAGGTGTCCGGACGGGCCGAACATCACCTGGTTGCGGTCGGTGCGGCCGCGGTGCGCGTGCGAGCCCGGGTCCTCCGGACCCTGGTAGGCCTCGACCTCGGTCAGCCGGATCCCGACCCGCCCCTCGGTGGGGTGCTCGTGCACGACCAGCGAGCCGAGCAGCCGCGGCGCGGCCTCGGCGGCGTGGCCGTCGAGGACGGCCCAGTCGTCAGTCGAGCCAGCCACGGTGGTCGGCCAGAACGACCCGCAGCTCGGCCAGCTGCTCGCTCACCCGGGCAGGGGCGGTGCCGCCACGAGCGTCGCGCGAGGCCACCGAGCCCTCGACGGTGAGTACCGAGCGGACGCCCGGCGTGAGCTGCGGCGAGATCTCCGCGAGCTGGTCATCGGTGAGCTCGTCGAGCTCGACGCCGAGCTGCTCGCAGCGGCGTACGCACTCGCCGGCGACCTCGTGGGCGACCCGGAACGGCACCCCCTCCCGCACGAGCCACTCGGCGACGTCAGTGGCCAGCGAGAAGCCCTGCGGGGCCAGCTCGGCCATGCGGGCGGTGTCGAACTCGAGGGTGGCGACCATCCCGGTGAAGGCGGGCAGCAGCACCTCCAGGGTGTCGACGGAGTCGAAGACCGGCTCCTTGTCCTCCTGCAGGTCGCGGTTGTAGGCCAGCGGCAACGCCTTCAGCGTCGCCATGAGGCCCGTCAGGTTGCCGATCACCCGGCCGGCCTTGCCCCGGGCCAGCTCGGCGATGTCGGGGTTCTTCTTCTGCGGCATGATGCTCGACCCGGTCGACCACGAGTCATGGAGCCGGACGAAGCCGAACTCCTTCGTCGCCCAGAGGATGACCTCCTCGGCCATCCGGCTCACGTCCACCCCGATCTGCGCCGCGACGAAGGCGAACTCCGCGGCGAAGTCGCGCGCCGCGGTGCCGTCGATCGAGTTGGCCGCCGACCCGGTGAAGCCGAGCTCGGCCGCCACCGCCTCGGGGTCCAGGCCCAGGCTCGAGCCGGCCAGTGCACCCGAGCCGTACGGCGAGTCCGCCGCGACCCGGGCGTCCCAGTCGCGCAGGCGTGCGACGTCGCGCGCCAACGGCCAGGCGTGTGCGAGGAGGTGGTGTGACAGCAGGACCGGCTGGGCGTGCTGCAGGTGGGTGCGCCCCGGCATCACCGCGCCGAGGTGGTGGTCGGCCTGGGTCGCGAGCACCTCGGCGAGGTCGAGCACCGCCGCCGCGATGGTGCGCGCGTGCTCGCGCAGGAAGACCCGCAGCTGCGTGGCGATCTGGTCGTTGCGCGAGCGGCCCGCGCGCAGGCGGCCTCCGAGCTCGGCGCCGACCTCGGCGAGCAGCAGGCGCTCGAGCGCACCGTGGACGTCCTCGTCACCGGGATCGGCGGACACCTCGCCGGCGGCGACCTTCGCACGAAGCCGGTCGAGGCCGGCGACCAGCGCGTCGCGGTCGGCGTCGCTGAGCAGGCCGGCCGCGTGCAGGACGCCGGCGTGGGCTCGGGACGCCTGCAGGTCGTACGGCGCGAGCCGCCAGTCGAAGTGCGTCGAGCGCGACAGCGCCTCGAGCTGCGGCGACGGTCCGCTGGCGAACCGCCCGCCCCACAGGGAGCCGGTGTTGGTGGCTTCGGACTTGGTCATGTCATCCGTTCGGTTGGTGGGGTCTCGACTTCGCTCGACCGACCAGAGTGCGATTCTTCGGGGGTCTGGGGGCGGAGCCCCCGAGCGTTAGTCGGATCCGAACTCCATGGCGGCGTGGTCGAGAGCCTCCTCGGTCTCGGCCTCGACCTCCGCCCGCGGGTTCGCCTCGATCGCGGCGGCGCCGCCGGCACGGATCTCGCCGATGAGCGGGCCCTGGTTGACCAGGACCGTGCCCTCGTCGAGCGGCTGGCCGGCGTACTGCTCGAGCTTGTCGCGCGAGTCGGCGATGTCGAGGTTGCGCATCGTGAGCTGGCCGATGCGGTCGGTCGGGCCGAAGGCGGCGTTCTCGGTGCGCTCCATCGACAGCTTGTCGGGGTGGTAGGAGAACGAGGGGCCGGCGGTGTTGAGGATCGTGTAGTCCTCACCGCGGCGCAGCCGCAGCGTCACCTCGCCGGTCACGAGCGAGGCGATCCAGCGCTGGATCGACTCGCGCAGCATCAAGGCCTGCGGGTCGAGCCAGCGGCCCTCGTAGAGCAGGCGGCCGAGCCGGCGGCCCTCGGCGTGGTAGTTGGCGATCGTGTCCTCGTTGTGGATGGCGTTGAGCAGCCGCTCGTAGGCGATCCACAGCAGACCCATGGCCGGCGCCTCGTAGATGCCGCGCGACTTGGCCTCGATGATCCGGTTCTCGATCTGGTCGGACATGCCGAGACCGTGGCGACCGCCGATCTGGTTGGCCTCGTGGACCAGCGCGACCGGGTCCTCGTAGCTCACGCCGTTGATGGACACCGGGCGACCGGCACGGAACCCGATGGTCACGTCCTCGGTCTCGATCGTCACCGACGGGTCCCAGAACTTCACGCCCATGATCGGCTCGACGGTCTCCAAGGAGACGTCGAGGTGCTCGAGCGTCTTGGCCTCGTGGGTCGCGCCCCAGATGTTGGCGTCGGTGGAGTACGCCTTCTCCTGCGAGTCGCGGTAGGGCAGGTCGCGCTCGGTGAGCCACTGGCTCATCTCGGCGCGGCCGCCGAGCTCGTGGACGAACTCGGCGTCCAGCCACGGCTTGTAGATGCGCAGCTCCGGGTTGGCCAGCAGGCCGTAGCGGTAGAACCGCTCGATGTCGTTGCCCTTGAACGTCGAGCCGTCACCCCAGATGTCGACGCCGTCCTCGTGCATCGCGCGCACGAGCAGCGAGCCGGTCACGGCACGACCGAGCGGGGTGGTGTTGAAGTACGCGCGGCCGCCCGAGCGGATGTGGAACGCCCCGCAGGCGAGCGCGGCCAGGCCCTCCTCCACCAGCTCGACCTTGCAGTCGACCAGGCGCGACAGCTCCGCGCCGTACTGCAGCGCACGCCCGGGGACGCCCTCGATGTCGGGCTCGTCGTACTGCCCGATGTCAGCGGTGTAGGTGCAGGGCACGGCGCCCTTCTCCCGCATCCAGGCGACCGCCACCGAGGTGTCGAGACCTCCGGAGAAGGCGATGCCGACGCGCTCGCCGACGGGCAGGGAGGTCAGGACCTTGCTCACTGGGTGTTCCTTCGAGGTTCGGGCCCGCAGGCCGATGGTGGGGTTGTCGGAGGACGCGCAGGCGCGTCAGTGGTGGCTCTGGCCGTCGGCCAGGGAGGTGAAGCGACGAGCGAGTGCCTCGCCCCCGGCGGGGTCGCGGCCGATCACCAGCACGGTGTCGTCACCGGCGATGGTGCCCAGCACGTCGCCGAGGTCGGCGTGGTCGAAGGCTGAAGCGAGGTACTGCGCCGCACCCGGCGGCGTACGCAGGACGACGAGGTTGGCCGAGGCCTCCGCCGAGACCAGCAGCTCACCGCACAGGCGGGCGAGCCGGTTCTCGGCCGCCCGGCTGCCGCCGGCGACGACCGGGGTGCGGTCGCCGCCCTCGGCGGGCACGGCGTAGACCAGTGCCCCGGACGGCACGCGGACCTTCACGGCGTCGAGCTCGACCAGGTCACGCGACAGCGTCGCCTGGGTGACCTGGACGCCGTGGCGCGACAGCAGCGCGGCCAGCTCGGCCTGCGAGCGCACCGGGTGGGTCGAGAGCAGCTCGACGATGCGCTGCTGCCGGGCGCTCTTGGTCAGGGGCGTGATCGCGGTCTCGCTCACGGCCCCTCCCCCGGTTGCGCCGCGGCGTCGGCGGCGTGGGCGAGCAGCCAGGCCAACACGGCCTTCTGCACGTGGCGCCGGTTCTCGGCCTGGTCCCAGATGACGCTGCGCGGACCGTCGAGCACCTCCGCGGTGATCTCCTTCCCGCGGTAGGCGGGCAGGCAGTGCAGCACGATGACCTGGTCGGAGGCCCGGTCGAGCAGCTCCTGGTCGACCTGGTAGGACGCGAAGACCTGCTCACGCTCGGCGGCCTGGTCCTCCGAACCCATCGAGACCCAGGTGTCGGTCGCGACGACATCGGCCCCCGCGACCGCCGCAGCAGGATCGGTGTGCACCTCGACCGAGCCGCCGGTCTCCCGGCCGATCTCGGCCGCCCGCGCGACGATCGCCGGGTCAGGGGCGTAGCCGTCAGGTGCCGCTACCCGCACGTGCATCCCGGCGAGCGTGCCGGCCAGGACGTAGGAGTGGCCCATGTTGCACGCGGCGTCGCCGACGAAGGCGAGCGTGCGGCCGGCCACCGGTCCGAGGTGCTCGGTGATCGTCAGCAGGTCGGCCAGGGTCTGGCACGGGTGGAACTGGTCGGTCAGGGAGTTGACCACCGGCACACCCGCGTGGGCGGCCATCGCGGCGATGCGCGACTGGTCACCGGTGCGCCACACGATCGCTGCCGCCTGACGGCCGAGCACGCGGGCGGTGTCCTCGACGGACTCGCGGGTGCCGATCTGGGCGAGCTTGCCGTCGACCATCATCGGGTAGCCGCCGAGCTCGGCGATGCCGGCGGCGAACGACGCCTGCGTGCGCAGGGTCGGCTTGTCGGAGATGACCGCGACCGTGCGGGGACCCTCCAGCGGGCGTACGGCGAACGGGTGCGCCTTCATCTTCGCGGCCAGCGCCAGGACGTCGGCCTGCTCGGTGGGTGACAGGTCGTCGTCGCGCAGGAAGTGCCGCAGGACCGGGGTGCTCATGCGGCGCTCCCCCCGTCGTGAGCCGCCCCAGCGGCGTCGAGGATGCCCGGCCACGCGGCCGCCAGGTCGTCGACGTCGGCGTCGGTGAGCACCAACGGCGGGACGAACCGCATCCGGTCCGGGCCGGTGGCGTTGAGGATGAACCCGGCGTCCTGACCGGCGGTCACGGCCTCGGCCGCGACCTCGGCGGCCAGCGTGATCCCGACCATCAGGCCGGTGCCCCGCACCTCGGTGACGCGGTCATCCGCAGCGAGCGCTGCCCGCAGCCGTTCGCCGGTGGCGGAGCTGCGCGCGAGCAGGTCGTCGGCCTCGATGGTGTCGAGCACCGCGAGGGCAGCGGCCGCGGCGAGCGGGTTGCCACCGAAGGTGGTGCCGTGGTTGCCGGGATCGAAGAGCTTGCCGGCGCCACCGGTGGCGATGCACGCCCCGATGGGCACACCGCCGGCAAGCCCCTTGGCGAGGGTCACGATGTCGGGCACGACGGTGCCGGAGACCAGGGCGGGGTTCTGGTGGGCGAACCACGTGCCCGTCCGCCCGATCCCGGTCTGCACCTCGTCGAGCCAGAGCAGCGCGCCGGCCTCGTGGGTGATGGCGCGGGCACGGGTGAGGTAGTCCGCCGGGGGCGCGACGACCCCGGCCTCACCCTGCACGGGCTCGAGCAGCACGGCGGCCACCGTCTCGTCGACGGCCGCGGCGAGTGCGTGGGCGTCGCCGTACGGGACGAAGGTGACGTCACCGGGCAGCGGCTCGAACGGCGAGCGGTAGGCCTCCTTGGACGTCAGCGCGAGCGCCCCCATGGTGCGGCCGTGGAACCCGCCCTCGGCCACGACGACCCGGGTGCGGCCCGTACGCCGCGTGAGCTTGAAGGCGGCCTCGTTGGCCTCGGCGCCGGAGTTGGCGAAGAAGACCCGGCCCTCGGTGCCGAGCAGCGCCAGCAGCCGCTCGGCGAGCGCGACCTGGGGCGGGGTCGCGAAGAAGTTCGAGACGTGGACGAGCCGGCCGGCCTGCTCGCTCACCGCGCGCACCAGCGCCGGGTGGGCGTGGCCGAGGGTGTTGACGGCGATGCCGCCGAGCAGATCGACGTACTCCTTGCCGTCGGCGTCGACGACGCGTGCACCGTGGCCGCTGACGAGGGCGGTCTTCGGCGGGCCGAAGGTGTTCATCAGGGCGTCGGCGTAGCGCGCCCCCCATGCTTGGGTGCCGGGGGTCGTGGTGTCGGGGGCGCTCACTGGATTACCTTCCTCAGGTCGGTGGCTTCAGATGGGTTGCCGGTACACCCCTGGTCCCCACCGGACCATCGCCACGGTCGCTCGACCTTCGAGGTCCAGCGTGAGTTCTGCGAGGTCCGGTGGCCCAGGACCCGCCGACCGGCTACAGGGCTATGCGCCGATGAGCGCCGATCAGTGAGCGACCGGCTGCAGGGTCCCGGGACCACCGGGTGTTCTCTCACTGCTCCAACAGCGAGGAACTGACCATGAGTGTGACCCCTGAAGCGACCCGACCACGAGTGTGCGCCGGTCTGGACTGGGCCAAGGACGACCACGTCGTGTGCATCCTGGACCCCGACGGCGAGGTGCTTGACCGGTTCACCGTCGAGCACACCGCTGCCGGCCTCAAACGACTCGTACGACGTCTGTTGGCAGCTGAGGTCGTCGAGATCGGCATCGAACGCGGCGACGGGCCCGTCATCGATGCCTTGCTTGCCACCGAGCTGACCGTGCTGGTGATCAGCCCCAACCAGGTCAAGAACCTCCGCTCGCGCTACGGCTCGGCCGGCAACAAGGACGACCGGTTCGACGCCTACGTCCTGGCAGATGTGGTCCGCACCGACCGCCGTCGCCTGACCCCGCTGACCAGATCGACCCCGGCCACCCAAGCGCTGCGCTCCAGCGTGCGTGCTCGTCGGGACCTGGTCGCGCACCGCGTCGCGGCAGCCAACCAGCTCCGCGCGCACCTGCAGGTCGTGTTCCCCGGCATCGTGGACCTGTTCGCCCACCTGGACTCCGCGATCAGCCTGTCCTTCCTGGAACGGTTCCCCACCCAGACCAAAGCCGACTGGCTCACCGCCGACCGGCTCGCAGCATGGCTGAAGAAGCTCGCCTACTCCGGGCGCACCGACCCTGCCGTGTTGCACCAACGGCTGCTCGCTGCGCCCCGCGGCACCACCGGTGCTGAAACCGGCCCCCATGCCGCAACCACGCTCGCGTTCGTCGCGGTCCTGCGGAGCTTGAACACCCAGATCGCCACGCTCGCGGACTCGATCGCTGAGCAACTCGACGTCCACCCCGACGCGCACGTCGTGACCTCGCTGCCTCGCTCCGGGACCGTGCGCGCCGCGCGACTGCTCGCCGAGATCGGGGACGCCCGCGGCAGGTTCCCCACCGCCGACTCCCTGGCCTGTCTGGCCGGCGTCGCGCCCTCGACGCGGCAGTCCGGCAAGGTCAAAGCCGTCACCTTCCGGTGGGGATGCGACAAAGAACTCCGCGACGCCCTGTGTGACTTCGCCGCTGACTCCCGACACGCCAACCCGTGGGCCGCCGACCTCTACAACCGCGCCAGGGCACGCAACCACGACCACCCCCACGCCGTCCGGATCCTCGCCCGCGCCTGGGTCGACATCATCTGGCGCTGCTGGCAAGACCGGGCCACCTACGACCCTAGCCAGCACCGAGCCTTCCAACGCGTCCTCAACGAACACCACCAAATCGCCGCCTGACGGCGCGGAGGTTGACACAGGGCAACTCACGCGTCCTCCTTCGGCTTCGGGGGCACCTTGGCGGTGCGGATCTTGGTGGGCACGCCGGGCAGGACCTGGGTGCCGATGCCCTCGTCGGTGAAGATCTCCAGCAGCACGGCGTGCGGCTCGCGGCCGTCGACGACGGTCGCCTTGGGGACGCCCCCCTCGACCGCGGCCAGGCAGGCACCCATCTTGGGGACCATGCCACTGGCCAGGCCGGGCATGAGCTCGCGCAGCGCCTCCGGGCTGATCTCGCCGATCAGGTCCGGGCTGTGCGGCCAGTCGCGGTAGAGCCCCTCGACGTCGGTGAGCACGAGCAGCTTCGCCGCGTGCAGTGCCACCGCGAGCGCCGCGGCTGCGGTGTCGGCGTTGACGTTGTGGACCTGGCCGTCCTGGTCGGGCGCGACGCTGGAGATCACCGGCACGCGACCGGCGTCGAGCAGGTCGAGCACCGCCTCGGGCCGGACCTGGTCGACCTCGCCGACGAGTCCGAGGTCGACCTCCTCGCCGTCGACGACCGTGGTCGCGGGGACGGCGGTGAACAGCCCGGCGTCCTCACCGGAGAGGCCGACCGCGATCGGGCCGTGGGAGTTGACCAGGCCGACGAGCTCGCGCTGGACCTGACCGACGAGCACCATGCGGACGACGTCCATCGCCTCCGGCGTCGTGACCCGCAGCCCGCCGCGGAACTCGGAGCGGATGTCGAGCCGGTCGAGCATCTGCGAGATCTGCGGCCCTCCGCCGTGGACGACGACCGGCTTGAACCCGGCGTAGCGCAGGAACGCGATGTCCTCGGCGAACGCGGTCTTGAGCGCGTCGTCGGTCATGGCGTTGCCGCCGTACTTGATGACGATGATCTTGCCGTGGTACTCCATCAGCCACGGCAGCGCCGCCGCCAGGGTCGCCGCCTTGGCCGGGTCGGGAGCCGGCTTCGGGGTCGCGTTCACTGCTTCCTCGCTCATGAGCTGTAGGCGCTGTTCTCGTGGACGTAGGCGTGCGTCAGGTCGTTGGTCCACACGGTCGCCCGGGCGTCGCCGGCCTTGAGGTCGACCGTCACGGTCACCTCGCGACCGGAGAAGACGACCTTGTCGGGGGGTTCGTGGGGGGTCGAGTTGCGGCAGACCCACACGCCGTTCATCGCCACGTCGAGGTCCGCGGGGTCGAAGGCCGCCTGCGTCGTGCCGAGCGACGCCAGCACCCGGCCCCAGTTGGGGTCCTTGCCGAAGATGGCGGCCTTGAAGAGGTTGCTGCGCGCGATCGACCGTGCGGCCTCGACCGCGTCCTCCTCGGACGCGGCGTTGAGAACGGTGATCGCGATCTCGTGGTCGGCGCCCTCGGCGTCTGCCAGCAGCTGCATCGCCAGGTCGACGCACGCGCGCTGCAGCGCCTCGGTGAAGTCGTCCAGCGACGGGGTGATGCCGGAGGCACCACTGGCCATCAGCGTGACGGTGTCGTTGGTGGACATGCAGCCGTCGCTGTCGAGGCGGTCGAAGCTGACCCGGGTCGCGGCCCGCAGCGCGGTGTCGCAGTCCTCGGCGGAGACGACGGCGTCCGTGGTCAGCACGACGAGCATCGTGGCGAGCTGCGGCGCCAGCATGCCTGCGCCCTTGGCCATCCCGCCGATGCTCCATCCGGGGCCCTCAACGAGGACCTGCTTGCTGACGGAGTCGGTGGTCATGATCGCCTCGGCCGCAGCGGCGCCGGCCTCGGGACCGGCGGCGAGGGCGGCGCTCACGACGTCGACACCGTCCAGCAGCTGCTGGCGGTCGTTGGTGAGACCGATGAGCCCGGTCGAGCACACGACGACGTCGATCGCACCGACACCGATCCGCTCGGCGACGCGCTCGGCCACCGCGTGCGTGGTCTGGAAGCCCTCGGGGCCCGTGTAGCAGTTGGCGCCACCGGAGTTGAGGACGACGGCACGCACGGTGCCGTCCTTGACGACCTCCTCGCTCCACAGCACGGGGTTGGCCTTGCAGCGGTTGGTGGTGAAGACCGAGGCCGAGGCGTAGGACGGTCCGTCGTTGACGACGAGGGCGAGATCGGGTGCGCCGGTGCTCTTGAGGCCGGCCGCGGTGGCGGCGGCCCGGAAGCCGGCGGGGGACGTGATGCTCATCGGGTGCTCTTCTCAGGACGACCGGCGGGCTTCGGGGAGCTGCCGGGGGTGACGGGGACGGCGGGGGCGACCTCGTGCCCCGATCGTCGCCAGGCCTCGCCGGCACGCTCGGCGTCGTCGACCGCCACGAGGATCCAGAGTGTGTCGTGGGTCGGCACCGGGAACGCGCTGATCCCCTCCTCCGCGAGCGGAGTCAGCAGCTCGACCAGGACACCGCTGGTGGTGACCTCGGGCGCGCCTTCGACGGCGAACGCGGTCAACGGCTTGAGCGCGCGCGCCTTGCCGGGCACGCTGCGCGCCGCGCACACGACCGAGGTCTCCGTCGCGGTCGCCGTGACGGAGAAGACCGACGACGACTCGGCCCAGGACGGCACCTCGGCCCCGGGACCGAGGCGTACGACGGCGAGGGTCTCGGGGTAGACCGCGAGCCTCACGGGGCCAGTCCGACCGTCGTGAGGCCGGTGGCCTCCGGCAGTCCGAGCGCGATGTTCATGCACTGCACCGCTGCGCCCGCCGTGCCCTTCGCCAGGTTGTCGACGACCGCGACGGCCACGAGACGTCCGGAGTCGGGGTCGACGGTGACCTGGAGGTGGACGGCGTTGGAGCCGACCACGGCCTTGGTCGTGGGCCACTGGCCCTCGGGCAGCAGGTGCACGAACGGCTCGTCGGCGTACGCCGCGGCGTAGACCTCCCGGGCGCGGGCGGCGTCGGTCGAGGCGTCGACGAGCGGCGCGGAGGCGGTGGCCAGGATGCCGCGCGGCATCGGCACCAGCATCGGCGTGAAGGAGACGCGGATGGTCTCGTCGGTGAGCAGGGAGAGGTTCTGCACGATCTCCGGGGAGTGCCGGTGGACGCCGCCGACGCCGTAGGCGCTGGCGTTGCCCATGGTCTCGGAGCCGAGCAGGTGCGGCTTGGCTGCCTTCCCGGCACCCGACGTGCCGGACGCGGCGACCACGACCAGGGCGGCCGGGTCGACGAGGCCCGCGGCCACCGCCGGCGCGAGGGCCAGGGTGGAGACGGTCGGGTAGCACCCCGGGACAGCGACCCGCTTCGCCCCCGTGAGGGCAGCGCGCTGGTCGGCGAGCTCGGGCAGGCCGTAGGGCCAGGAGCCCGCGTGGTCGCCGCCGTAGAACCGCTCCCACGTCGAGGCATCGGTGAGCCGGAAGTCGGCACCGCAGTCGATCACCAGCACGTCGTCCCCGAGCTGCTGGGCGATCGGGCCCGACTGGCCATGCGGAAGGCCGAGGAACACCACGTCGTGACCCGCGAGGGTTTCGGCGGTGGTGGGCTCGAGCACCCTGTCGGCGAGCGGGACCAGGTGCGGCTGCAGCTCACCGAGCGGGGTGCCGGCGTTCGACCCCCCGGTCAGTGCACCGATGCGCACCTCGGGGTGACCCAGCAGCAACCGGAGCACCTCTCCCCCGGCATAGCCACTGGCTCCGGCGACGGCGACTGAGATCATGACGCATGACTATACATGCACTCACATAGGTGTGCACATCGGGGTCCCGCGGTGCGCTGCGCCGCCGACGGCTTCGGGACGACGGGCTAGCCGCGCTGCTGCGCCCCGCACACCGCGACCGCACGGGCGACCGCCCCGTCACGCGCCGCTGCCGCCTCCTCGTCGGTGAGCGTCCGGTCAGGTGCCCGGAGCCGGAGCGCAAACGCCAGGCTGCGGTGACCGTCGGGGACCTGCTCGCCCACGTAGACGTCGAAGAGCCGCACCGACTCCAGCAGCGCACCGGCGCCGTCGCGCAACGCCTGCTCCACGGTGCCTGCCGGCACGTCGGCCGGGACCACCAGCGCGACGTCCTCCTTGGCCACCGGGAACGACGACAGGACGGGGCCGGTCACGACCTCCGGGGCCGCGGCGAGCAGGGCGTCGAGGTCGATCTCCACCGCGGACGTATGACGGGGCAGGTCGAGCGCCGCGCAGACCCGCGGGTGCAGCTCGCCTGCGTGCCCCAGCACGACCGGCTCGGGGCCGGTCAGGCGGATCTCGGCGCAGCGGCCCGGGTGCCACGGCGCGACCTGCGCCGCGCCCACCTCGAGCTCGACGTGGAGGTCCTCGGCCAGGCGGTGGACGACGTCGAGGGCATCGGCCCAGTCGGCGTCGCGTCCCGGGCCGTACCACCCGGCCAGCTCGCGCGGACCGGCCAGCACGACGGCGAGGTGCTGCGGCTGGCGCGGGAGCGCAGCGTCGAGCGTCGCGAACTCCGCCTCGCTCGGGCGGGCGTCCACGCCATAGATCGGCGCCTCGGCACCGGGCCCCTCGGTAGCGAAGGCGACCGTGGCGGTCTCGTAGATCGCGACCCCCTCGGCACCCCGACCGACGTTGCGGGCGGCCGCGCGCAGGATGCCGGGCAGCAGCGTGGCCGTGTAGCCGGGCTGCTCGGCCGAGAGCGGGTTCGCCAGGGGCACGCTGCGGCGCCGGTCGTCGTCCTTCGGCAGCTCGAGCGCGTCGAGGTCGGCCTCGCCGACGAACGGCATGCTGACGACCTCGGTCAGACCCGCACCCGCGAGCAGGCGTCCGGCGCGACGGCGCAGCTGCTGCTGACGGGTCAGGCCGCGGCCACCGAGCGGGCGCGGGAGCACGGCCGGCACCTGGTCGTAGCCGACGATCCGGGCGACCTCCTCGACAAGATCGAACGGGTCGCTGAGATCAGGGCGCCACAGCGGGACGGTGGCGAGGACGTCGTCGCCGTCGCGCTCGACGGTGCAGCCGACCGCCTCGAGGTGCGCCACCGTGGTGGCGGCGTCGACGGTCAGCCCCGTCACGCGTGCCGGGAGATCGGCGGCCATCCGTACGGTGCGGCGCGCCGGCAGCGAGCCGACGACCGTGACGCCCTCGGCGGCGGCGCCCCCGCCGTACGTCGTCAGCAGCTCGACGACCCGGTCGGCGGCAGCCTCGCAGGTGGCGGGGTCGGCACCGCGCTCGTTGCGCTTGCCGGCCTCCGAGGTGATCTTGTGGCGACGTCCGGTGCGGAACATCGCGACCGGGTCCCAGTGGGCCGCCTCGACGAGGACGCGCGACGTGGTGTCAGACATCTCGGTGGCCTCGCCACCCATGACGCCGCCCAGGCCGATCGCGCCGGTGTCGTCGGTGACGACGAGGTCCTCAGCCGACAGCACCCGCTGCGTGCCGTCGAGCGTGGTGAGCCGCTCCCCCTCGCTCGCGCGCCGGATGCGCAGCGCCCCGGCCACCTTGTCGGCGTCGTAGCCGTGGATGGGCCGACCGGTCTCGAGCATCACGTAGTTGGTGACGTCGACGGCGAGCGAGATCGGGCGCATGCCCGCCTGGACGATGCGCCGGGCCATCCAGTCGGGGGTCGCGGCCGTCGGGTCGAAGCCCTCGACGACGCGCGCGACGAAGACCGGGCAGCCCTCGGGGTCGTCGACGACGACGGGGTGGCCCTCGTCGTTCGCCGCAGGCACAGCGCGGTCGACCGGGTCGGTGAACCCGACGCCGAAGGCCATCGCCGCCTCCCGGGCCACGCCGCGCAGCGAGAGCGCGTAGGCACGGTCGGGGTTGATCTCCATCTCGATGACGTCCTCGCGCAGACCGAGGACCTCGAACGCGTCGTCACCGGGCTCTCCGGCGTCGGCCGGCAGCACGATGATCCCGTCATGATCCTCGCCGAGGCCCAGCTCGCGGGCGGAGCAGATCATCCCGGCCGAGACGTGGCCGTAGGTCTTGCGCGCGGAGATCGCGAAACCACCGGGCAGGACGCCGCCGGGCAGCACGACGACGACGAGGTCGCCGGGCGCGAAGTTGTGCGCGCCGCAGACGATGCCCTGGGGCTCTCCGGTGCCGTTGGCGTCACCGACGTCGACGGTGCACCAGTTGATGGTCTTGCCGTTCTTCTGCGGCTCCGGCTCCATCGTCAGCACGCGGCCGACGACGAGCGGGCCGGTGATGTCGGCACCGCCGACCTCGAGCGCCTCGAGCTTGAGACCGAGCGCCGTGAGGCGCTTCGCGATCTCCTCGCTCGACGCCTCGGCGGGCAGGGCGGCGTACTCACGGATCCAGCTGACCGGCGCGCGCATCTAGAGGTCACTCCCGAAGGTCGTGGCGAACCGCTGGTCGCCTTCGAACATGTAGCGCAGGTCCTCGATCCCGTGGCGGAACATGAGCGTGCGGTCGATGCCCATGCCGAAGGCGAAGCCGGTGAACCGGTCCGCGTCCACGCCGCAGGCGCGCAGCACCCGCGGGTTGACCACGCCGCACCCGCCCCACTCGATCCAGCCCTCACCGCGACAGGTGCGGCACGTCGTGCCGTCCTCGGCGCTCCCGGCGCCCCGACACACGAAGCAGATCAGGTCGACTTCGGCGCTGGGCTCGGTGAAGGGGAAGTACGACGGGCGGAACCGGGTGCTGATCCCCTCGCCGAACATCCGCGCGGCGAAGTGGTCGAGCGTGCCCTTGAGGTGGGCCATCGTGATGCCCTCGTCGATCGCCAGACCCTCGACCTGGTGGAACATCGGCGAGTGGGTGGCGTCGTACTCGTCGGTGCGGAAGACCCGCCCGGGGCAGACGACGTAGAAGGGTGGCTCGCGCGTGAGCATCGTGCGCGCCTGCACCGGCGAGGTGTGGGTGCGCAGCACGACGTGGTTGTCGGCCGGCTCGGTCCAGAAGGTGTCCTGCATCGTGCGCGCGGGGTGGTCCGGGCCGAGGTTGAGGGCGTCGAAGTTGAGCCATTCGGCCTCGACGACCGGGCCCTCGGCGACCTCCCAGCCCATGGCGACGAAGACGTCGGCGATCTTCTCCGCGCCCGTGGTCAGGGGGTGACGGGCACCGCGCCGCGCCCGCGCGGTCGGCAGGGTGACGTCGACCGTCTCCTCGACCAGCATCCGCGCCTCGTGCTCGGCCTCCAGCACCTCGGTCCGCTCGGCGAGTGCCTTGCTGACCGCGCCGCGCGCCTGGCCCACGCGTTGGCCGGCCTCCTTGCGCGCCTGCGGCGGCAGTGCACCGATCTCCCGGTTGGCCAGGGCCAGCGGGGAGCGGTCCCCGGTGTGGTCCAGCCGCACCTGCTTGAGCTGCTCGAGGTCGGCCGCGGCCGCGATCGCCGCCAGCGCCTCGTCCCGCATCAGCGCGACCTGCTCCGCCTTCAGCGGGGTCACCTCGACGGGGTCGTACTCGGAGTTGGGGCCGGACATCGTTGCCTTTCGGTGCGCCTCGTGGTGCAGCTTCGGGTGCGGCTCGCGGTGGTCGGGCGCGAGACCCTGCATGCGGATTCTAGGAACTAGCCCGCGCGCCGGTCGTCGGTGGGCCAGGCGATGACGACCCGGGCGCCTCCGCCGGGTGCGTCACCGATCTCCACGGTCCCGCCGTGGGCGCGGGTGAGTCCGTTGACGATGTAGAGCCCGAGCCCGGACCCACCCCGCCCGCCGTGCTGCCAGAACTTCGTGAACGCTCGCCGGCGGATCTCCGGGGCGATGCCCTCCCCCTCGTCGTCGACGGTGATCGCCACGGGTCCATCGACCTCGCCCGGCGCGGCCAGGGTCACCAGCACCCGCCCGTCGCCGTGGCGGACGGCGTTCTCCAGGACGTTGGTGAGGACCTGCAGGAACTTGTCGGGGTCGGCGAAGATCCGCGGCAGCTCCTCGGCCGGTCCGGCGACCTCGATCGTGCGGGAGGTCGCCGCGCGGACGCTCTCGACCGCTCGGGTCACGAGGTCGAGCGTGGCCACCGGGCGCGGGAAGAGCGAGAGCCGACCGGTGTCGATGCGGGCGACGTCGAGCAGCTCCGCGATCAACCGGGTGAGCCGGTCGGCGTCGGAGTGGACGGTCGTCAGCATGAGCTTCTTCTGGTCGTCGTTGAGCCGGTCCCACTTCGTCAGCAGGGTGCGCACGAAGCCCTTGACGCCGGTCAGCGGCGAGCGCAGCTCGTGGGCGACGGTCGCGACGAGGTCCGAGCGCTCGCGGTCGAGGCGTTCGCGCCAGCGTCCCGAGCGCAGGCTCACGACCACGCGCTCGACCGGCCCGCCGGCCTGGCTGCGGATCAGCCGGGCCGTGACGAGCACCTCGACGCCGCTGCGCAGCAGCCACGCCTGCTCGGTGAGGGTGCTGCGGGTGGAGAGTCCGGCGTACGGCGCGTTGTCGCCGAACCAGTCGCGACCCTCCTGGTCCTGCAGCGCCACGACCTCACCCAGGTCGCGCCCCAGCACGTCGTCGCGGTCGACCTCGAGCATGGTCGCCGCCACGGCCGAGACGTAGCGGACGCGACCGTCGGCATCCGCGACGACGACACCGTCGGTCAGCTGGTCGAGGACCTCGCCGAGGTCGAGGTCGGCAGCAGGAGTCCGGTGCGGTGGTGTCACAGCTGCACGCTATCGGCGCTCCCTCATCGGCGCTCACTCGATCGACGCAGGGCGCGCGCGGAGGCGTAGAGGCACAGCGCAGCGGCGGTCGCCAGGTTGAGGCTCTCGGCGCGGCCGTGGATCGGGATCGCGACCCGACGGTCGCAGGCCTGCGCGATGGCGGGGTCGAGGCCGTGGGCCTCGTTGCCGAAGACCCAGGCGGTGGCGACCCCGAGGACGCCGGCGTCGGCGAGCTCCTCCAGGTCGTCGGGACCGGAGCCGTCGGCGGCCAGCACCTGCAGGCCTGCGGCCCGCAGCGTCTCGATCGTCTCCAGGACGTCGTCGGTGCGGGCGACCGGCAGGTGGAAGAGGCTGCCCACGCTGGCCCGGACGGCCTTGGGGTTGTAGGGGTCGACCGAGGTGCCGGCGAACACCGCCGCCGCAGCACCGGCGGCGTCGGCGCACCGGATCACGGTGCCGGCGTTGCCGGGGTCCCGGACGTCGGCGCAGACGGCGACGACGGGCGGGAGCGACTCCCCCGGCGTACCGGCAGCGTGCTCGGCGAGACCGTCGAGCACGTGCGCGAGCGGACGGTCGAGGAACCGGCACACCGCCACCACGCCCTGCGGGGTGACCGTGTCGGCGAGCGAGGCCAGCGCGGCGTCGTCGACCCGGCGTACGACGGCCCCGGCCTCCTCCACCGCGGTGAGCAGGGTCGCGTGCACCGTGGCGGCCTCGGGAGCCACGAACACCTCGACCAGGCAGCCCGGGACGTCGAGGGCCTCGGCCAGCGCCTTGGGGCCCTCGACGAGGAACATCCGCTCCTGCATGCGGACGGCACGGCGGTGGAACCGCCGTGCCGTCTTCACACGTGAGTTGCGGACACCCAGCACGGAGACGAGCCCGGTGTCGGGCTCGTCGTCCGGGCCGGGGCCCACGCGAGGCGCTCCTGCGCTCAGGCGGACGCCTCGGCCCGCGGGGCGTTGACGTCCTCGGGGAGGGCGTCCTTGGCGACCTGCACGAGGGCCGAGAAGGCCGCAGCGTCGTTGACCGCGAGGTCAGCGAGGATCTTGCGGTCGACCTCGACCTCGGCGGCCTTGAGGCCCTGGATGAACCGGTTGTAGGTCAGACCCTCGGCGCGCGCCGCGGCGTTGATGCGCTGGATCCACAGCTTGCGGAAGTCGCCCTTGCGCTTGCGACGGTCGTTGTAGCTGTAGACGAGCGAGTGGGTGACCTGCTCCTTGGCCTTGCGGTACAGGCGCGAGCGCTGACCCCGGTAGCCGGAGGCGCGCTCGAGGACGACCCGGCGCTTCTTCTGGGCGTTGACCGCCCGCTTGACGCGTGCCACTAGTGACTCCTTGGTGCAACAGATGAGCTGGGTGGGTGAGGGGGAAGGTGCGGGTGCCTCAGCGACCCAGCAGCTTGCGGGCCTTCTTGACGTCGGCCTTGGCGACCTCGGTCGTGCCCGACAGTCGACGGGTGGTCTTCGAGGCCTTGTGCTCGAGGTTGTGGCGCATTCCCGCCTTCTCGCGACGGAGCTTGCCCGAGCCCGTGACCCGGAACCGCTTGCTCGCACCGGAGTGCGTCTTGTTCTTCGGCATTGCCTGACTTCCTACTCGTCGTCTCGTACGTCCACGTGGCGGCCCGGTCGCGGGTCGCCCACGTGCGGGCTCACATGTCGGGGTCGATGTTCTCCGACCGGCGACCGACCTTCTTCTGCGTCGTGCTGACGGCCGGCTTCGCCGTGCGCTCCGCGTGCTCGGCAGCCTTGTCGGCTGCCCGCTCGGCGGCCTTCTCGGCCTTCTCGGCCTGGACCTCGGCCTTGGCCTCGGACTTCTTCTTGTGCGGGCCCAGGACCATGATCATGTTGCGGCCGTCCTGCTTCGGCGAGGACTCCACGAAGCCGAGCTCCTCCACGTCCTCGGCCAACCGCTGCAGCAGCCGGAACCCGAGCTCGGGACGGTGCTGCTCACGACCCCGGAACATGATGGTGATCTTGACCTTGTCGCCAGCCTTGAGGAAGCGGACCACGTGGCCCTTCTTCGTCTCGTAGTCGTGCTGGTCGATCTTCGGCCGGAGCTTCATCTCCTTGATGACCGTGTTGGTCTGGTTCCGGCGCGCGTCACGGGCCTTCTGGGCGTTCTCGTACTTGAACTTCCCGTAGTCCATGAGCTTGCACACCGGAGGACGAGCGGTCGGAGCGACCTCGACCAGGTCGAGGTCGGCCTCCTGCGCGAGCCGGAGCGCGTCGTTGGTGGCGACGATGCCCACGGTCTCTCCGTTGGGGCCGACGAGCCGAACCTCGGGTACGCGGATCCGGTCGTTGATGCGCAGGTCAGTGCTGATGGGTCCTCCTGGGGTGGGTCGAGCGGGCCGGACCGCCGCGGCGAGGAGTCTGGCGCCTCCAGCGGTGTCCGTAGCGGACAACGCCGGAAACCAAGAAAGGCTTCCGCGACGACGAGCGGAAGCCTCACGGCCGCACGGTGGGTGCGACCCCCACGAGCACCCCACCAGGGGATGATCATGACCGGAACCCGACGACCTCGCGGTCGGTGCGGGTGGAAGGGCGAGCCCTCCGCTTATCTCCTTCCCGGCACGCGGGAAGAACGTCTCGGCAAGTCTAGCGCGGGGACGCGGTGCCTGGCGAATCGGTCGCCGCGACCCAGGCCCAGCGGCCCTCGAGTCGGGTGAGGCGCCAGCCGTCGGCGAGGGCCTGCAGGTCCTCGCCCTCGACGACGAACAGCACCGGACCGGCGACGTCGACCAGCAACGCGGCCGCGCCGTCCTGGCGAGCCGAGCGCGCGGCGTCCATCGCCGACACCGGCACCGGACGCGCCTCGGGGTTCCAGGTCTGCAGGGGCTCCAGGCCGGTGAACGACAGCAGCGCCTGGCGCCCGTCGCGGCCCTGCATGAGCACCGCCGCCATGTCGGCGGTCTTCTCCTGGGCCAACCCGTGGGCCCCGACCTCGACCTCGCCGAGCAGCGCGACGACCGGGACGAGGAGCCGGGTGTCCTGCAGGACGGCGATGACGTCGTACGCCGCCCCGGGTGCGTCGGGCGCCTGGGCATAGACGTCCAGCGCCGCCCGCAGGTGCGGGTCCACCTCCCCCGCGTCGTCGGGGAACCCCGGGTCCGGGATCGATCGCGCCTGTGGTCCGCTCACGACCCCAGTCTCTCAGCCCGGGTGGAGGGCCCGGCGCGCAGCACGAGGCGGCCCCGTCTGGGAGGCTGTGCCCATGGAGTTCGACAGTGCCTTCGACCGGACGACCTGGCAGGTCCTGACCGCCGTGCTGACCGCCGTCGGGCTGGCGGTGACCGCCCTGGTGTGGCGGCGCCGTGGCGCCGTCGCCGGGCTGCGCGCCTTCGCCGTCACCCTGCTGCCCGCTGCGGCGTACCTCACCGGCGCCATCCGGATGCTGTGGGAGATCGGGGACGCGGTGGTGTCGTTCGTGACGCGGCTGACCTTCAGCCCGATGGTGTGGACCGGGGTCGCTCTCCTGGGTGTCGCGGTCGTGCTCTGGGTCGTCGCCGGCTTCCTGCGTGCCCGCGGCGTCGGGACGCGGCGTGCGCCCCGGGTGGTCGAGGAGCCCCGTCGGTCGAGGGACACCGCGGTCGAGGGGCGTCGCAGCGCCAAGCCGGCTGCGTCCCAGACCGGTGCGGCGGCCGACGACGGCATGGACGACATCGACGCCATCCTGCGCCGGCACGGGATCGAGTGATGGCCGGCAACCACCCGGTCGTCGGCGGCGGCGACGCCGAGCGCGACGCCCTCGCCCGGCGGCTCACCGCGGCCGTCGCGCGGCTCGACCCGGCACCTGGCCCGCGCTACGTCGTCGACCTGGACGCGTTCGACGCCAACGCCGCGGACCTGCGACGGCGCGCGGGCGGTGCGCCGATCCGCGTCGCGAGCAAGTCCGTGCGCGTGCCCGCGCTGCTGCGCCGCGTGCTGGCGCTCGACGGGTTCCACGGCGTCCTCGCCTACACGCTGGCCGAGGCCCTGCACCTGCACGCGACCGGCGTCAGCGATGACATCGTCCTGGGCTACCCGAGCGTCGACGGCGCCTCGCTGGCCGCGCTGCTGCGCGACGAGGCGGCTGCTGCGGCGATCACACTGATGACCGACGACCCGGCCCACCTCGACGTCGTCGACCGGGTGCGTGCGTCCCTGCCCGACCAGCCGACCACGACGGTCCGGATCGCGATCGACATCGACGCCGGTCTGCGCCTGGGCCCGGCGGGCCACGTCGGGCCGAAGCGCTCGCCGCTGTTCGACATCGATGACGTGGTGCGCTTCGCCGACCACGTGGTCGGCCGCGCCGGGTTCGCCCTCGTCGGCGTGATGACCTACGAGGGCCAGGTCGCCGGCGTCCCCGACGCTGTGCCGGGCCAGCGCGCCAAGTCCGCCGTCATCCGGCGGTTGAAGAGCACATCGGTCACCCGCCTCGACGACCGTCGCCGCGCGCTCGCCGCGGCACTCGCCGAGCGGGTGACGCTGGAGTTCTGGAACTCCGGCGGCACCGGCAGCATCGAGACCTCGACGGTCGCGCCCGTCACCGAGGTGGCAGCCGGGTCCGGCCTCCTCGTCCCCCACCTGTTCGACCACTTCCGGTCCTTCCGGCCGCGACCGGCGGCCTACCTCGGCTTCCCCGTCGTACGCCGTCCCAACGCAGGCACCGCGACGGTCGCCGGCGGCGGGCTGATCGCCTCCGGCGCCACCGGCAAGGACCGCTCCCCCGTGCCGTGGGCACCAGCCGGCCTCCAGCTGACGGGCCTCGAGGGTGCCGGCGAGGTCCAGACCCCGCTGACCGGGCCGGGTGCGGCTGCGCTGCGGATCGGCGACCTGGTGTGGTTCCGGCACGGCAAGGCCGGCGAGCCGGCCGAGCACGTCCAGCAGGTGCACCTGGTCTCCGGTACGGGCGTCGTCGACTCGGTGCCGACGTACCGGGGCCTCGGGCACTGCTGGTGAGCTCCTGGTGAGCTGCTGATGAGCACCGACCGACCGGCCGCGCAGGCCGCTGAGGAGGTCGCTGAGGAGGTCGCCGCGCTGGTGGCGCGGGCCGAGCCGCGGCTCGGCGCGGGCCACCTGGTGTGCGTCGACGGTCCTGCCGGCTCGGGCAAGACGACGTTGGCGGCGGCACTGGAGTCGGCGTACGGATGGCCGGTGGTCCACATGGACGACCTGTTCGCCGGCTGGAGTGGACTGCCGGAGGTCGATCAGCAGGCGTGGCAGGACCTGCTGCGGCCCCTCAGCCGGGGACGTGCCGGGCGCTACCGGCGCTTCGACTGGCACCGCGACGCCTACGCCGAGGAGCACGAGGTCCCCGCGCTCGCACCGGGCGAGGTGCTGGTGCTGGAGGGCGTGGGTGCGGGCTCCGCGCCCTGGGCCGAGGTGACCTCGGTGCTGGTGTGGGTCGAGGCCGACCGCGACGTCCGGCTCCGGCGCGGCCTGGAGCGCGACGGGGACGCGTTCGCCCCTCACTGGGAGGCCTGGGCGCGCGCCGAGGCGAAGCACTTCGCCGCGCACGGCACGCGCGCGCGGGCCGACCTCGTGTGGCGGACCTGAACGCCCCTCCAGGCTTCAGCCCAGCGGCGGTGCGGTCAGCTTGTAGTCGGTGAAGTGCTGCTCGAGCGCGAACCCGGCCCGCTCGTAGAGGCCGACGGCTCCGGACGGGTTGTCGGAGTCGACGTCGAGGCACGCCCGGTCCAGGCCCGCACGGTGGCAGGCGTCGAGCGTGTGGCGCAGGACCGCGCTCGCCAGGCCGCGACCGCGGTGCTCGGGCGAGGTCCCGACCTTGGCGATGTAGGCCTCCTTGCGACCGGTGGCCTCCTCGACCGCGGCGTACACGTTGGTCTGCACGTAGGCGGCGATGCCGCCGTCGGCGTCGTCATCGACGACGAGGAACGACAGGTCCGGGCGGAAGTTGCGGTTGCCGGTGACCCACTGGCGCCACATGCCCTCGTCCCACGTCGCGAAGTTCGGGTGGTGACCTAAGAAGGCGTGATTGTGGGCGATGCGGAGTGCCTCGCCGTCGGCCGCCGGGTCGTAGCCGCGGATCCGCATCCCCCTCGGCAGCTCCGGCACCGTCGTCGGCACCAGCGGGTCGACCCCGAGGACGAGCCGGTAGCGGTCGGCGACGAATCCCCGGGTGGTGAACAGCCGCTGCTGCGCCTTGTCGGAGGTCAACCCGCCCGCGAGCAGGACCGCCTCGAGACCAGGCTGCTCGCGGTGTCGGTCGCGCATGCGGTCGACGAGCGCGGTGACCAGCTGCGCACCGATCCCGCGTCCGCGGCGCTCGGGGTGCACCCCGCCGCCGGAGTACATCGTCAACCGACCCTCGGACGGCGACCGCGGGGTGAGCTGGACGTAGCCGACGAGGACGTCGTCCGCGAAGGCCCCGATCCAGTCCCGCTCGGGCTCGAGCAGGGGGTCGGCGTACTCCTCCTCGAGGTCCGCCAGGCTGTAGTGCTCATCGGTGCGGTCCTCGACCTCGATCGCCTGGACCAAGGCGAGCAGGACGGGCAGGTCGGCACGGGCGAGTCCACGCAGGCGGACGGGAGCGGTCATGGGCCGAGCGTACGAATCAGGACGCGCGGGCCGCGAGTCGATTTCGCCGGCGGGCGAGCTGGATCAGGCAGCGGGTCGGTCGGCGCGGTTCGCGGCGCGAGCGACCTCGCGCAGCTGCCGGACCGCGCGCTCGGCCCGCACGCCCTCGGTCTGCAGGACCCCCAGCAGACCGATGGCGGTGCCGTCGTGGAGGACCACGCTCGCCCACGGTGCACCCCGGCGCATCCGGATCGACGCCACGTCGCGCCAGGCGACCTCGTAGGTGCGGTAGCCGTTGACGACGGTCGCGCCGTCGGCGCGCACGTCGACGCGCGAGCGCGCCACCGCGTGCCCCGTGGCGAAGAACAGCGCACCGAGGACGAGCAGCGTGCTGATCTGGAAGAGGGTGAACTTCGCGCGGGTCTCGTCGTCGAAGCCGATCCAGACCGCCGCGCACACCGCGAACAGACCGACCAGCACGGCGACCACGGCGAGGCGGACCCCGAGCGGGCGGATCCGGAACGGCAGCGCGGGGACGTCCACCTCCCCCGAGGCGGACGACCGGGCGGGGACGGGCTGGGAACTCATGGGGTCACTCCGGGTGGGCGCGGGTGGGACGCCGCGCTCAGAGCCGACAGGCGTGGATGTCGGTGAGCAGGATGCCCCGAGCACCGATCTGCCACAGCGCGTCCATCAGACGCTGGGCGCCGTCGCGCGGCACCATCGAGCGTACGGCCACCCATCCCTCGCGGTGCAGCGGGGACACCGTCGGGCTCTCGATGCCGGGGGTCAGCGCCACCGCTGCCTCGACCTGCTCGTCGGGGATGTCGTAGTCCATCATCACGTAGGACCGCGCGACCAGGACGCCCTCGATGCGGCGCCGGAAGATGTCGAATCCGGCCGGCATGCCCTCGCCCGCCCGGGTGATGAGCACGGCCTCGGACTCGAGGATCGGCTCGCCGAAGACCTCGAGGCCCGCCTGGCGCAGTGTCCGGCCGGTCTCCACGACGTCGGCGATGGCGTCGGCCACGCCGAGCTGGACAGAGGTCTCGACCGCACCGTCGAGGCGGACGACGTCGGCGCCGATGCCGCGATCGGCGAGGTGGCGGCGCACGACGCCCGGGTACGACGTCGCGATGCGCTTGCCCGCCAGCCCCTCCACCGAGGTGATCGTGCCGGGGCGGGCGGCGTAGTGGAACCGCGACCGGCCGAAGCCGAGGGCGCGCACCTCGTCGGCGGCCGCACCGGAGTCGAGCAGCAGGTCGCGACCGGTGATGCCGATGTCGAGCGTGCCGGCGCCGACGTAGACCGCGATGTCACGAGGGCGCAGGTAGAAGAACTCCACGCCGTTCTCGGGGTCGAAGACCGTGAGGTCCTTGGTGTCCTGGCGCTGGCGGTAGCCGGACTCGCGCAGGATGTCGGTCGCGGCGATCGACAGCGAGCCCTTGTTGGGCACGGCGATGCGCAGCGGGCGGCCGTTGGGGGTGTCGGCCGGGGTGTTGGTGGTGCTGGCTTGGGTACTGGGCGTACTGGTCATGGGTGGTCTCGATTCGAGGCGGGAGGACGGGCGGGGACCGGCCTCACAGATGTCGGTAGACGTCCTCGAGCGTGAGTCCGCGCGCCAGCATCAGCACCTGGGCGTGGTAGAGCAGCTGGCTGATCTCCTCGGCCGTCCGGTCGTCGGACTCGTGCTCGGCGGCCATCCAGGACTCGGCGGCCTCCTCGAGGAGCTTCTTGCCGATGGCGTGCACGCCGGCGTCGAGCTGGGCGACGGTGCCCGACCCCTCGGGGCGGGTCCGCGCCTTCTCGCTCAGCTCGCGCCACAGGTCCTCGAAGGTCTTCACAGACGTCAAGGGTACGGCGTGGGCACCCTCCGGCTGCACCGGTCCCAGCGCGTCCTGCCTCACCCTCCGCCCGCCCGCGGCTCAGTCGCGCAGCGAGCGCAGCAGGAGTGCGGTCGCCAGGGCGGCGTACGTCGCCTCGGCGCCCTTGTCCTCACGCGAGCCCTCGATGCCGGCACGGTCGAGAGCCTGGGCCTCGGTGTCGCAGGTGAGCAGGCCGAAGCCGATCGGCACGCGGTGGTCGAGCGCGACCCGGTTGAGCCCGTCGGTGGCGGCGGTGCAGACGAAGTCGAAGTGCGGGGTGCCACCGCGGATCACGACGCCGAGCGCGACGACGGCGTCGTACCCCTGGGCCGCGAGCTCGCCGGCGACCACCGGGAGCTCGAAGGAACCGGGCACGCGGACCAGGAGGTGGTCCTCGACGCCGGAGGCACGCAGGGTGCGCTCGGCACCCGCGATGAGGCCGTCCATCACCTCGTCGTGCCACGACGAGGCGACGACGGCGACGCGCAGTCCGGCCGCCTCCAGCGGGGTGGTGGCGGGCGCGCCGTGTCCGCTCATCGGGCGATCTCCTCGGCCATCGGGTCGGTGACCGGCTCGAGCACGGACGGGTCGGGGAGCCCGTCGAGGGTGTGGCCCATCCGGTCGCGCTTGGTCATGAGGTAGGCGAGGTTGTGGTCGTTGGGTCGCGGCGTGAGCGGCACCTGCTCGACCACCTCGATGCCGAAGGCCTCGAGGTCGGTCACCTTGCCGGGGTTGTTGGTCATCAGCCGCACCGAGGTGACGCCGAGGTCCCGCAGGATCTGCGTGGCGGTCCCGTAGTGCCGCGCGTCGGCGGGCAGGCCCAGGTCGAGGTTGGCGTCGACGGTGTCGCGCCCGCCGTCTTGGAGCTGGTAGGCCTGCAGCTTGGCGACCAGCCCGATCCCCCGACCCTCGTGGCCGCGCAGGTAGACCACGACGCCGCGGCCCTCCTCGACGATCCGGTCGAAGGACTCGTCCAGCTGGGGACCGCAGTCGCAGCGCCGCGAGCCGAAGGCGTCGCCGGTGAGGCACTCGGAGTGCACCCGGGTGAGGACCGGTCCGCCCGCCGTCAGCGCCTCCGGGTCGCCGTACACCAGCGCGACGTGCTCGGAGCCGTCGACGGTGATGCGGTAGCCGTAGGCCGTGAAGTCACCGGCACGCATGGGCAGGCGGGTCTCCGCGACCCGCTCGACGTGGGTCTCGTAGCGACGGCGGTAGCGCACGAGCTCCTCGATCGAGATCATCGCCAGCCCGTGCTCGTCGGCGAACTCGCGCAGCTCGGGCCCGCGTTTCATGGTGCCGTCGTCGTTGACGATCTCGACCAGCACGCCGGCGGGGGTCAGGCCCGCCATCCGGGCGAGGTCGACCGCGGCCTCGGTGTGGCCGCGGCGCACGAGGACACCGCCCTCGCGGTAGCGCAGCGGGAAGACGTGCCCGGGGCGGGTGAGCTCCCACGGCTCGGTCGCCGAGTCGGCCAGGGTCCGCACGGTGTGGGCCCGGTCGGCGGCGGAGATGCCGGTGCTGACGCCGTCGCGTGCATCGACCGAGATCGTGTACGCCGTGCGCAGCGGGTCCTTGTTGTGCGGCGTCATCAGCGGGATCTCGAGGCGGTCGAGCATGTCGCCCGGCATCGGCACGCAGATCACGCCGCTGGAGTGCCGGATGGTGAAGGCCATCAGCTCCGGTGTGGCCTTCGCCGCGGCGAAGATGATGTCGCCCTCGTTCTCGCGGTCCTCGTCGTCGACGACCACGACCGCCTTCCCGGCGGCGATGTCGGCGATCGCCTGCTCGACGCTGTCGAGGCGGATCGGCGTACTCATGCTGTCTCTCCTTGGTTGGCGCCGCGACCGGCGGTCAGGCGCTCGATGTACTTCGCGAGGACGTCGACCTCGAGGTTGACCCGCTCCCCCGGCTCACGGGAGCCGAGCGTGGTGCGGGCGAGGGTCTCCGGGATCAGGCTGATGGTGAAGCGCGGCGGGGCCTGCGGGTCGTCGGCGTCGCCGTCGTGGACGTCGACCACGGTGAGCGAGACACCGTCGACCGTGATCGACCCCTTCGGGACCAGGTAGCGCACCAGCGTCGGCGGCAGCGCGATCTCGACGAGCTCCCAGTGCTCCGACGGCGTGCGGCTCAGCACGGTGCCGGTGCCGTCGACGTGGCCCTGCACGATGTGGCCGCCGAGCCGCGTCGACGGGGTGACCGCGCGCTCGAGGTTGACCCGGGAGCCGGGCTCGAGCGTGCCGAGGGTGGTCTTCGTGAGCGTCTCGCGCATCACGTCGGCGGTGAAGGTCTCGGTCGACCGCTCGGCGACCGTCAGGCAGCAGCCGTTGACCGCGATCGAGTCGCCGAGGGTGGCGTCGGTGACGACGTGCGGACCGCGAACGGTCAGGCGGATCGCGTCCGCCTGCTCCTCGATCGCGTCGATGGTGCCGAGCTCCTCGACGATGCCGGTGAACAACTCACACGCTCCCTAGCTCGGGGTCCAGGTCGGACAGGCTGTTGGCCGGGAACCACTCGCGGCCGTCGGGCAGGTAGGGCAGGCGCCGGTAGGGCCGCAGCACCAGCCGGACGTCGTGCTCCAGGCGGGTGACCGACTGCAGTGAGAGCCGCCGGGCGTCGCCGAGCGTGCCGATCCCGAGGTCACCCAGGAGGTGGGGGCCAGCCCCGAGCAGGACCGGGGCGACGTAGGCGATGACCTCGTCGATGAGACCCGCGGCCAGGAACGCGGCCGCGAGCGTGGGTCCGCCCTCGAGCAGCACCTCGCGCTGGCCGCGCTCGAAGAGCGTCGCGAGCGCCTCGTGCGGGTCGCGGGTGGTCAGCGTCAGCGTCTCGGCCGCCCCGTCGGTGAGCAGCCGCGCGGTCGCGGGCAGCGGGCGCCGTCCCATCACCACGCGCAGCGGCTGGCCGGGCAGGAGCTCGTCATCGGTGTCGCGAGCGGTGAGGGCGGGGTCGTCCGTCAGGGCGGTGCCGGTCCCGACGAGCATCGTGTCGATGCGCGCGCGCAGCGCGTGGACCTCTGCGCGGGCGGCGTCGCCGGTGATCCAGCGGCTGGTGAGGTCGGCGGCCGCGACCCGGCCGTCGAGTGTGGTCGCGGTCTTCCACACGACGTACGGGCGGCCGTGCACGAGGCCGTGGGTCCACCCGCGGTTGAGCAGCGCGAGCTGCGGACCGAACGTCACGTCGTCCTCACCGAGGACGACCACGTCGACGCCGGCCTCCTCGAGGAGCCGCGCACCGCCGGCCGCGACCGGGTTGGGGTCGGGCATGCCGATCACCACGCGGCGTACGCCGGCCGCCAGCAGCGCCTCGGTGCACGGACCGGTGCGGCCGGTGTGGGTGCAGGGCTCGAGCGTGACGACGGCCGTGCCGCCGTGCGCCCGGTCGCCGGCCTCGGTGAGGGCGTCGACCTCCGCGTGCGGCGTACCCGCGCCCCGGTGGCGCCCCACGGCGACGATCTTGCCGGCGGCATCGATGATCGTGCAGCCCACGCGCGGGTTCGGGCCGAACGGGATCCCGCGCGCCGACGCGGCACGCAGAGCCATGGCCATGGCCGTCGGCTCCCCCATGCGGAAGTCCGCCATCGCGGTGCCCCTCTCGCCTCGCGCAACGCGGGCCCCGGGGCGACTGTGACTGCTGCGCGCCCGGAGGGCGGGCATCAGCCTGCGTGCACTTCCCATCCGGACTTTGACCGTCGGTCCAGGAGTTCCACCTGGTCAACCGGTCACTGGTGGTGACCGGGTCGCGGACTTTCACCGCCGGCTCGGATTTTCACCGACCCCAGAGCACGCGAGCTATCAACTCGTCGGGATCAAGCCTGCCACATCGCGGGGTCCCGGAGAGGGTGGGGTGTGCCACCAGGCGAGACGCGGGGGTCTCGAGCCTGGTGGTCGAGCTGTCGTGTGCTCTCAGGAAGCCGTCGCGCCCTGGGCGGCGGCACGCAGGGACTCCACCATCGCGTCGGGGTCCTGCGCGGAGTAGACGGCCGACCCGGCGACGAACACGTCGGCCCCGGCCTCGGCACACCGCTCGATGGTCTCCAGCGAGACGCCGCCGTCGACCTGCAACCAGGTCTCGACGCCGTGCTTGGCCATGAGGGCGCGGGCCCGGCGGATCTTCGGCAGCACCAGGTCGAGGAACTTCTGTCCACCGAAGCCCGGCTCGACGGTCATCAGCAGCAGCATGTCGAGCTCGGGGAGCAGGTCCTCGTAGGGCTCGACCGGCGTGGCCGGCTTGAGCGCCATGCTCGCGCGGCCCCCGGCGGCGCGGATCTCCCGGGCCAGCCGCACCGGCGCCTTGGCCGCCTCGACGTGGAAGGTGACCGAGCCACAGCCGGCCTCGACGTACGCCGGGGCGTGCCGGTCGGGGTCCTCGATCATCAGGTGCGCGTCGAGAGGCGTGTCGGTGCTGCGGGCGAGCGCCTCGACCATCGTGGGGCCGAAGGTCAGATTGGGCACGAAGTGGTTGTCCATCACGTCGACGTGGATCCAGTCGGCCGAGGGGATGCGCGCCACCTCCTCACCCAGACGGGAGAAGTCGGCGTTCAGGATGCTCGGTGTGATCTGGATGCCCACGGGCGTCGATCCTAGGTTGTGGCAGTTGTGCTCCTAGGGTGCGGGGCATGCGCTTCGACCAGCCACCCGTCGTCCGCGCCTGGGTGGACGACCCCGCCGCGCTCCCCGCGGACGCGTGGCCGCGCACCGTGCCGGCCGTCGCGCAGGTGGTGCGGGAGGGATTCGCGCCCGCGCCGGGCGTCACGCTCCTGGTCGGCGAGAACGGCTCGGGCAAGTCGACGCTGGTCGAAGCACTGGCCACGGCGTACGGGCTCTCGCCGGAGGGCGGGACGGCGTACGGCCACCACAGCACGCGTCCGACGGAGTCACCCCTGGGCGGCGCACTGCGGTTGCAGCGCGGCGTCGGGACCGGCCGCTATGGGTTCTTCCTGCGCGCGGAGACCATGCACGGGTGGTTCACCTTCGTCGAGGCCATCGGGGGCAGCGACCCGACGTTCCACGAGATGAGCCACGGCGAGTCGTTCCTGGCTGTGCTCCGTGCCCGCTTCGACAGCCCCGGGTTCTACTGCCTGGACGAGCCCGAGGCGGCGCTGTCGTTCTCGGCGCAGCTGGCTCTCGTGGGTGTGCTGCACGACGTGGCCGCGCGAGGTGGGCAGGTCGTCTGCGCCACCCACTCCCCCGTGGTCGCGGCCATCCCGGGCGCTCGGCTGCTCGAGGTCGGACCGTGGGGGTTGCGCCCGACGACGTGGGAGGAGCTCGAGACGGTCGGGCACTGGCGGGCGTTCCTCGAGGCGCCGCAGCGCTACCTGCGCCACGTGCTCGACGACTGACCGACCCTGCGGCCGCGGGCCCGGGCGTCGACCCGGCGCGGGTCGCCGCGGGACGCCGATCAGAGGTGGACGGTGATGTCGGCGTCCTCGCGCAGCTGCTCGATCAGGTCCTGGGCCACGCGGCCCTGCTCCTGCTGGCGGGCCTGCTCCTCGAGCTGCGGGCGCACCTCGGCGAATGCGGGGAACTCCGGCTGCCCCTCGCCACCGGCCGCGCCACCCTGCTGCTGCTTGAGCTGGCGGTAGAGCTGGCGCAGCTCCCGCTCGGAGATGTCGAACTCCCCCGCCTCGTCGGCGACCAGCTGCTCGATCGTCATCTGGTCGCGCACCTGCTCACGCACGAGCTCCTCGCTGCTGCCCTGCTCCTCGAGGGCGGCGAGCAGCTCCTCCACCGAGCCGAGCTGGTTCTGCTCGGCCAGCTGCGCGAGCTCGCCCTGCACGTCCTGCGCCGAGGCGCTGATGCCGCGCTCGTCGGCCTGCTGGCGCAGCAGGACGGTGTTGACCAGGACGGTGGCGGTCTGCTCCTTCAGGGCATCGGCGTCGGGCTCCTGCCCGGTCATCTGCGCCTGCATGGCGGCCTGCCGGAACTGGGCCTCGTAGGCCGGGACGAACTCGTCGCGCGTCACCTCTTGCCCGTTGACCTCGGCGACCACGTCGGGGATGTCGTCGAGGTCGGGCTCGGGTGCCGGGGTGTCCGGCGACGGCTCGGTCTGCTCGGTCTCCTGCTGAGCGGACTCCGTCTCCGCCGAGGTGTCACCGTCGCCACCGCACGCGGAGAGCACGAGCAGCGCGGCGGCCAGCAGGACGCCGAGGACGGTCGTGGTTCGCTTCTGACTCATTCCCTCGACCGTACGGGGCGCCGTGAACTCGCGCGTGAGCCCAGCCGTCACGACCGGCGCAGCAGCGCCAGATACATCGCGTCGGTGCCGTCGCTGTGCGGCCACAGCTGCTGGGACTGCTCGAGGCGGACGTCGTCGTGGCGAGCGAGCGCCGCGTCGACGACCTCGACCGTCTCGGCCAGCACGGGCGAGCAGGTGACGTAGCCGACGACACCGCCGGGACGCACGCTGGCGATCGCGACGTCGAGCAGCCGCGCCTGGAGCTGCTGGAGCGTGGCGAGGTCCTCCGGCGTACGCCGCCAGCGAGCCTCGGCACGGCGGCGCAGTGCACCCAGGCCGGTGCACGGCGCGTCGAGCAGCACGCGGTCGAAGGACGCCGGCTCCCAAGCGGGCGTCGTCGCGTCGCCGACGGTCACGGTGACGGCGTCGCCGAGGCGCGCGACCGTCTTGCGGACCAGTGCTGCGCGGTGCTCCTGGAGCTCGTTGGCGACCAGGTGCGCATCGCGCTGCCGGGCGAGCGCACCGAGCAGGGCCGCCTTGCCGCCCGGCCCGGCACACATATCCAGCCATCGGGCGTCGGCGCCGGTGACGGGTGCGTCGGCGACCGCCAGGGCGACCAGCTGTGAGCCCTCGTCCTGCACCCCGGCCCGCCCGCGCCGCACGGCCGGCAGGCTGCCCGGGTCGCCGCCCGGCAGCGTCGCGGCGTACGGCGAACGGCCGGTCGGGACCGCGCCGGCCTCCTCCAGCTCGCTCATCTCCACTAGGCCCGGACGTGCCACCAGGGTCACCTTGGCGGGGTCGTTGTCGGCCGCGAGGAGCTGCTCGAGCTCACCCTCGCGTCCGTGGTGGGCCAGGGACGCCGCGAGCTGCTCGACCACCCAGCGGGGGTGGGCGTGCGCCACCTCGGCGTGCCCGATCGGGTCGCTCGCTGCGTCCGGAGCGACGCGGGCTACCCAGGCGTCGAGGTCACGTGCACCGACCTTGCGCAGCACCGCGTTGGCGAACCCGGCAGCGCCGCGGTGGACGTGGTTGCGGACCAGGTCGACGGTCGTGCCGACCGCCGCGTGGGCGGGCACCCGCATCGACAGCAGCTGGTGGGCACCCAGCCGCAGGGCGTCGAGCACCGGCGGGTCGACCTTCGCGAGCGGTCGGTCGAGGCAGGCGGCGAGGATCGCGTCGTAGGTGCCGCGGCGGCGGATCGTGCCGGCGGCCAGCTCCGTGGCGAAGGCCGCGTCCCGGCCGCTGATGCCGTGGCGCGTGAGCGCGGCCGGCAGCGCGAGGTTGGTGTAGGCGTCCTCGGCGTGCACGGCGCGGATCACGGCGTACGCCGCCTCCCGCGCCGGGTCCACCGGCCGCGTGCCCCCGCGCCGGTCAGCCAACGTCGCCGGCCGTCTGTCCCAGCACCGTGCCGGACTCGACACGGACACCGCGCGCCCAGTCGGCGGCGTCCATCTCCTTCTTGCCGAACGCCTTCACCCGACCCAGCTGCACGGGCGTGGTCGCGGTGCCGACGAAGACCGCCTTCTTCGTCACGCGGAGGACACCGGGCGCGAGCCGCTCCTCCCCCTCGGCCGCGTCGGTGACGGTGACCGGTCCGAGCTTCATGCGCTCGCCGTCGTAGAGGGTCCAGGCGCCCGGACCGGGGGTGCAGGCGCGGATGCGGCGGTCGATGGCGACCGCGGGCTCGCTCCAGTCGACGCGGGCGTCCTCGACGAGGATCTTGGGAGCGAAGCTGATCCCCTCGGCCGGCTGCTCGCGGGCCTCGAGACTGCCGTCCTCGATGCCGTCGAGCGTCTGGACCAACAGGCCGGCACCGCCCTCGGCGAGCCGCTCGAGCAGGTCGCCGGCGGTGTCGGTGGGCCGGACCCGCTCGGTCATGACGCCGAACGTCGGGCCGGCGTCGAGCTCCTTGACGATCCGGAAGGTCGTGGCGCCGGTGACCTCGTCACCGGCCCAGACCGCGTGCTGCACCGGGGCGGCGCCGCGCCAGGCGGGCAGCACCGAGAAGTGCAGGTTGACCCAGCCGTGCGGGGGGATGTCGAGCGCCGACTGCGGCAGGAGGGCGCCGTAGGCGACCACGGGGCAGCAGTCCGGGGCCAGCGCCCGCAGCTCGGCCTGGAAGTCCTCGTCGCGCGGGTGCGTGGGCTTGAGGACGGGGACGCCGAGCTCCTCCGCACGCTGCGCGACGGGCGAGGCGACGAGCTTGCGGCCGCGACCCGCCGGTGCGTCAGGGCGGGTGACGACGCCGACCAGCTCGTGGTTGCTGGCGGCGATGGCGTTCAGGGCGGGGACGGCGACCTCGGGGGTGCCGGCAAAGACGACGCGCATGGTCTAGAAACCGAGTCCGTTCGTGGGATGGGGAGAGAGCTTGACGACAGGGGGCTGGGCACCGAACCACTCGGCCTCGCGGATGGCGCGCATGGCCTCCTTGCGGGTCGCGACATCGAGGCGGTCGACGAAGAGGATCCCGTCGAGGTGGTCGGTCTCGTGCTGGATGGCGCGCGCGAGCAGCTGCGATCCCTCGACCACGACCGGCTCGCCGTGCATGTCGAACCCGCGCGCGACCACCGACAGGGCACGGGTGCAGTCGAAGCCCAGACCGGGGATCGACAGACACCCCTCCTGGCCGTGCTGGGTCTCCTCCGACAGCGTCAGGTCGGGGTTGACGAGGTGGCCGACCTCGCCGTCGACGTACCAGGTGAACACGCGCAGCCCGACGCCGATCTGCGGCGCGGCGAGCCCGGCTCCTCCAGCCTCGTGCATGGTGTCGACGAGGTCGGAGACGAGGGTGCGCAGCTCCTTGTCGAAGTCGACGACCGGGGTCGCCGGCGTCCGCAGGACGGGATCGCCGAAGAGTCGGATCGGTTGGATGGCCACGGGGGCGGAGTCTACGAGGCCGGTCCGCTCAGCCCAGCGCCACCGGGTCGACCTGCACGCGGACCGCCGGCAGCTTGCGCGCGGAGCGCAGGCTCTGGGCCTCGCGCAACGCGTCGGCGAGGGCGACGCCGGCGGCACGGGGGGTGCGGACCACGACGCGAACCTCCGGGTCGGCGCCGGGGGGCGCCGGCACAGGCGCGGGACCGAGGACCTCGGTGCCGGGTGGGAGCTGGAGCAGCTCCAAGACGCCGGTGACCGCGCCCTCCTCGCCGGTGATCGTGACTAGCCGGGACGCGGGCGGGAAGTGCGTGTCGGTGCGGCTGGCGAGCTCCCGCTCGGCGGCGCCGGCCGGGTCCCACCGCACGAGCGCCTGAAGGGCGGGGTGGGCGCTGTCGCCCACCGCCACCACGTCGCCGCCGGGACGAACGAGCGCGGCCGCGTTGAGCCAGCGGCGCAGCGACTCCTCCTCGGTGCGCAGGTCGGGGCGCGAGAGCATCAGCCAGGTGTCGAGCAGGATCACGGCGGCGTAGCCGGCTGCGGCGACGGGCTCCGCGCCCGGGGTGGCGACCACGATGGCCGGCTTGTCGGGGACGTCGGCGAGGACGTGGTCGCCCGCCGAGGTGCGGACCGTGATGCCGGGGAACGCGCGACCGAGCTCCTCGGCGGTGCGCTGCTCCCCCACCACGGGGGCCCGCAGCCCGTGGCCGCTGCAGGTCGGGCAGGTCCAGGCCTCGGCGGGCTCGGCGCACCAGCGGCAGTGCAGCGGCGCGGCCCGGCCGGGCTGGTGGAGCGGGCCGGCGCACAGCGTGCACCGGGCGGGGGTGAGGCAGCGGTCGCACGCCAGGCTGGCGGCGTACCCGTGGCGGGGCGTCTGCACCAGGACCGGACCGGTGCTCAGTGCGCGGCGCACCGTCTCCGCGGCGACGCGCGGGACCCGGCTGGCCCGGGCGAACGGGTCGCGGGCGAGGTCGCGGTCGCTGGCACCCGGCACCTGGACGCGCACCCGCGAGCGCACGAGCTCACGCGGCGGGGCGACCGGACGGGCCCAGCTCGTGCGCAGCAGGTAGGTCGCCTCGACGGTCTGGGCGTGTCCGGCCACCACCGCGGCGGCATCGGCCAGCCGGGCGCGCTCGAGCAGCACCTCGCGGGCGTGGGGGTAGGGAGCGCGGGGCTCGGCGTGGAGGTCGTCGCCGTCGTCCCAGATCACGACGAGCCCCAGGTCGCGCACCGGTGCGAACGCCGCGGCGCGAGTGCCGACGACGACCCGGACCTGACCGCGCAGCGCCGCGAGGTAGGCGGCGTAGCGGCGCGCGGGACCGAGGTCGGCGGTGAGGACGACGTGCTGGTCGGGGCCGAGGACGGTCCGCAGGGCGGCGTCGAGGCGGTCGACGTCGCGAGCGTCGGGGACGCAGAGCACGACGTCTCGACCCGCGGCCGCCGTCGCCCGGGCCGCGAGCGCCAGCGCGGTCGGCCAGTCCTCGGCGGGCGCGGCGGTCCAGACGGCGCGGGGCGCCGCGGACCGCGCGAGGGCCTCGAGCAGCGCCGCGCCGCCGTCGTAGGCCGCCCACGGCCCGGGGTCGTCGAGCGGGGCCGGGGCGGGCGCCGGCGGGACCGGCTCCTTCTTCTCGGTCGTGGCGTGCCGCGGCGGGACGGCCAGGCGTAGGACGTCGGAGACGGTGCCGGCGTAGCGCTGCGCGACGGCTTCACAGAGCCGGGCGACCTCGGGGGTCAGCACCGGCTCGGCGCTCACCACGCGGCGCAGCGGCGCGAGTCGACCCTCGTGCTCCGAGCGCGGCAGCCGCTCGATCACGAACCCGTCGAGGTCCTGGCCGGCGAAGCGCACCTTCACCCGCGCCCCCGGCACCGCGCTGTCGGCCATCGCCTCGGGCACGAGGTAGTCGAAGGGCCGGTCGAGGTGCGCCAGCGGCACCTCCACCAGGACCCGGGCGACCGGGTCCACCTCCGCGGCCTTCGTCGCGGGCACGGCCTTCGCCGGCTGCTCCGCCCGCGATCGGCGTACCGCGGCCCGGGCGAGGTCGGGCAGCAGCGCGGGCTGCTCCTCGGGGCCGGGCGTCGTGGTCACGGGGGCATTCCTACCAACCCGGGCCGACACCGCCGTACGCGCTCATCCCCGGCAGCGCTCCGAACGTCCCACGCGTCCCACTGCGTACACGTTTCTGCGTGACACGCCGACGAGAACGCATACACAGTGACAACTTCGCTACACGTGTAGCGAAACCACCGCTGTGTAGATGTTCCAGCCGGCGTGTTGCGCAGGAACGTCTACACGGTGGGTGGTCTCAGACCCCGACGGCGGCCTTGAGCGCGTCGACGCGGTCGGTGCGCTCCCAGGTGAAGTCGGGCAGCTCACGGCCGAAGTGGCCGTAGGCGGCGGTCTGGGCGTAGATCGGGCGCAGCAGGTCGAGGTCGCGGATGATCGCGGCGGGGCGCAGGTCGAAGACCTCGAGGACGGCCTTCTGGATGGAGGCGACCGGGACGGTCTCGGTGCCGAAGCAGTCGACGTAGAACCCGACCGGCTGGGCCTTGCCGATGGCGTAGGCGACCTGGACCTCGCAGCGGCTCGCGAGGCCGGCGGCGACGACGTTCTTGGCGACCCAGCGCATGGCGTACGCCGCGGAGCGGTCGACCTTGGACGGGTCCTTGCCGGAGAAGGCGCCGCCACCGTGGCGGGCCATGCCGCCGTAGGTGTCGATGATGATCTTGCGGCCGGTCAGGCCGGCGTCGCCCATCGGGCCACCGAGCTCGAAGCGCCCGGTGGGGTTGACCAGCAGGCGGTAGCCGTCGGAGGGGATGTCGAACTCCGCGAGCACCGGCTCGACGACCTTCGTGCGGATGTCGGGGGTCAGCATCGTCTCCAGGTCGATGTCCTGGGCGTGCTGGGTGGAGACGACGACGGTGTCGACGCGCACCGGGCGGTTGTCGTCGTCGTACTCGATGGTGACCTGGGTCTTGCCGTCGGGACGCAGGTAGGCCAGCGTGCCGTCCTTGCGGACCTGCGAGAGTCGCATGGAGAGCCGGTGGGCGATCGTGATCGGCAGCGGCATGAGCTCCGGGGTGTCGTCGCACGCGTAGCCGAACATCAGCCCCTGGTCACCGGCGCCCTGCTGGTCGAGCGGGTCGGCGGACTCCCCCTGCCGCGCCTCGTAGCCGGCGTCGACGCCCTGGGCGATGTCGGGCGACTGCGCACCGATGGCCAGCTGCACACCACAGGAGTTGCCGTCGAAGCCCTTGACCGAGGAGTCGTAGCCGATCTCCAGGATCCGGTCGCGCACGAGCTGTGCGATGGGCGCGTAGGTCTTGGTGGTCACCTCACCGGCGACGACGACGAGTCCGGTCGTCAGCAGCGTCTCCACAGCCACCCGGCTGGTGGGGTCGTCGGCGAGCAGCGCATCGAGGACGGTGTCGCTGATCTGGTCGGCGATCTTGTCGGGGTGACCCTCAGTCACCGACTCCGAGGTGAAAAGTCGTCCTGCCACGTTGCTCTGCTCCTGTGGTGTCGAAGGGCTGCACCCAGTCCATGTCTGGGCGACCCTAACGCGGATGGTGATCCCCGCCGGGCCGTCTCACTGAAACGTGTTCCGGTCCCGGCGAGATGGTGCAGGTGTACGGCGTGGGGTGCGGGTACGGCGCAGCGGTGCGGCCCTACCAGCGGTCGCGCACGCAGTCCCAGATGACGTGCGCGAGGGCGGACTTCGACCCGCGCGGCACCTCGACCGCGCTGCCGTCGGAGCCGAGGACGACCGCCTCGTTGTCGGGCTCACCGAAGACCCGGCCGTCGCTCACGTCGTTGACCACGAGCAGCTCGCAGCCCTTGCGGGCGAGCTTGGCCCGGCCGAGCTCGAGGACCGAGCGCTGCCCGTCACCGGTCTCGGCGGCGAACCCGACGAGCACCTGGCCGTCGCGGACCCGGTCGCGGGTCAGGCCGGCGAGGATGTCGGGGTTCTGCGTCAGCGCGATCGACGGCGCGGAGCCGTCGTCGGGCTTCTTGATCTTCGAGTCCGAGCGCTCCAACGGACGGAAGTCGGCCGGCGCGGCCGCCATCACCACGGCGTCGGCGCTCGCCGCAGCTGCCCGTACGGCCTCACCCAGCTCGATCGTCGAGCCGACGTGGACGACGTCGACGCCCGACGGGTCCGGCAGCGTGGTGTTGGCCGCGACCAGCGTGACCTCGGCCCCGCGCAGGGCCGCGGCCCGAGCCAGCGCCCAGCCCTGCAGACCCGAGGACCGGTTGCCGAGATAGCGGACCGGGTCGAGGTACTCCCGCCCGCCCCCGGCGGACACCACGACGTGACGACCGGCCAGGTCACGCTCGAGCGGGGCGACGGCGGAGCGCTCGAGCACGTCGAGCGCCGCGGCGAAGATCTCCGCGGGCTCGGGCAACCGGCCCTTGCCGCTGTCGGCGCCGGTGAGACGTCCGACTGCGGGCTCCAAGACGATCACCCCGCGCTCGCGCAGCAGGGCGACGTTGGCCTGGGTCGCCGGATGCTCCCACATCTCGGTGTGCATCGCCGGGGCCATGACGACCGGGCAGCGTGCCGTGAGCAGCGTGTTGGTGAGCAGGTCGTCGGCAAGGCCGTGCGCGGCTTTCGCCAACAGGTCGGCGGTCGCCGGCGCGACGAGCACCAGGTCGGCCCCCTGGCCGATGCGGACGTGCGGGACCGCGGCGACGTCGGACCACACGTCCGACGCCACCGGCTTGCCCGACAGCGCCGCCCAGGTCGGTGCGCCGACGAACTCCAGCGCAGCGGCCGTAGGGACGACGGTCACGTCGTGCCCCGACTCCGTCAGCCGACGGAGCACCTCGCACGCCTTGTAGGCAGCGATGCCTCCGCTGACGCCGAGGACGACGGACATCCGGGGGGTGTCCTCAGGACCCGGCTCAGGCCGTCGCGGGGTCCGCGGCGGCCTCGGCCTCTCCGGGCTCGATGTCCTCGCAGGTCAGCAGGTCGGCGTTGATCTCGCGCAGCGCGATCGAGAGCGGCTTCTCCTGCACGTGGGTGTCCACGAGCGGGCCGACGTACTCCAGCAGGCCCTCACCGAGCTGGGAGTAGTAGGCGTTGATCTGCCGGGCCCGGCGCGCGCTGTAGAGGACGAGCTTGTACTTCGAGTCGGTCTTGGTCAGCAGCTCGTCGATCGGCGGGTTGGTGATGCCTTCGGCAACAGGGGTAATGCCAGACACGCGCTCACGCCTTCACAGGTTGGGGTTCGAAAGATCGGTGGTCGGCCGTCGATCGGGGCCGGACCCACCCATCAAGGCTACCAATTCCTCGGCTGCAGCGGGAATCTCGGTGTTCACGATGGTCACGTCGAACTCCGACTCCGCCGCCAGCTCCTCGCGCGCAGTGCCGAGCCGGCGCTCGCGCTCGGCCTCGTCCTCGGTGCCGCGACCGACCAGCCGCCGTACCAGCTCGTCCCAGGTGGGCGGGGCCAGGAAGACGAAGAACGCCTCCGGCATCGCCGCTCGCACCTGCCGCGCACCCTGCAGGTCGATCTCGAGCAGGGCCGGGCGGCCCGCCTCGAGGACCTCGGCGACCGGTCCCCGCGGGGTGCCGTAGCGGGCGGCGCCGTGGACGACGGCCCACTCGAGCAGCTGCTGCTCGGCGATCATCGCGTCGAACTGCGCATCGTCGACGAAGTGGTAGTGCACGCCGTCGACCTCGCCCGGTCGCGGGCGCCGGGTGGTGGCCGACACCGAGATCCACACGTCGGGGTGGTGCTGACGGACGTACGCCGCCACGCTCCCCTTGCCCACCGCGGTGGGGCCGGCCAGCACCGTCAGTCGCCCGGCGCCGGAGGTCCGTGCGTCACGGTCAGCCACGGTCGGCGAACTCGCGCTCCAGGGCGGCGATCTGCTTGGTGCCCAGCCCGCGCACCCGGCGGCTCTCGGAGATGTTGAGGCGCTCCATCAGCTGGCGGGCGCGGACCTTGCCCAGGCCGGGCATCGCGGTGAGCAGGTCGATGACGCGCATCTTGCCGATGACCTCGTTGACCTGCCCCTCGTGCAGCACCTCGGCGAACGAGGCACCGGAGTGCTTGAGCCGGTTCTTCACCTCCGCCCGCTCGCGCCGCGACGCCGCGGCCTTCTCGAGGGCAGCCTGACGCTGCTCCGGGGTGAGGGGCGGCAAGGCCACGGTCACAGTCCTCGTTCGTCTTCTCGGCTGGTGCGGCTCGCGGCGCGTGGACGGCGGCGGCCCCGGACAGGAGGGAATCTAGACACCCTGCGCGTCACCCGCAACGGCGGCCCTCGCTCCTGCGATCAGTCGCGCGTCGCACCGTCACCTGCGCCGTCACCCTCGTCATCGCCCTCGTCATCGGTGGCACCGAGTGCCACGTCACAGGACTGGCGGGCGTGATCCTCGATGGCGCGCGAGGCACGGTTCGCGTCAGTCGACCCGAGCTCGGTGGCGGCGGTGGTGACGGCCGCCACCTCCTCCTCGGAGGCGTCCTCCAGGGCGGTGAGATCGACCTCGTCGCCGCTGAGGTCGACCCCGGCCGCGACGAGCGCGTCGCGCAGCCCGCGGAGGCGCAGGATGAGCGTGTTCCAGTCGGCAGAGATCTCACTGGGAGCCTCGGCGGCGAGTCGCTCGAGGACGTCGAGGCTGTCGTTGAAGGTCTCCACCGCGGAGTCCCCGGAGTCGCCCACCAGCACGGCGAGCTCGTCGTTGCTGGCGCGCACGGTCTCGCAGTACGGATCGGCGTCCTCGCGCAGCAGGACGAAGGCGCCCGCCCCGGCCAGCGCGAGGACCAGCACCGCCACGATCGCCACCATCCAGCGGCGTATCCGGTTGCGAGGTGGGGCGGCGGACGAGTGGTCGGGCAAGGGCCCCGCGGGCGTCCCCTCCGCGCCGCTCATCGCGTCAGCTCCCCGGCCGCGTCCGCGGCGCGGCGGACGGCGTCGCGCAGCGCGGTGGCATCCGGACCGGCCTGCAGGATCTCCCGCGACGAGGCGGGCAGGACGTGCCGGGCGCTGGCGCCGAACACGCGGCGTACGTCGTCGAACGTCGCGCCCTGCGCACCGACGCCCGGGGCGAGGATCGGTCCGTTGATCGCGAAGTCCTCGCCGAGGCGTTGGGTCGACGGCTGCACCGTGGCGCCCACGACCACACCGACCGAGCCGAGCGGGGTCGCGTCCGCGTTGCGCGCGGCCACCTCGCGCAGCACGGTCGCCCCGACGCCGGCACCCTCCTCGGTCACGGCCCGCTGGAACTGCGGTCCCTCGGGGTTGGAGGTCAGGGCGAGCACGAACAGCCCCGCGTCGTGGGCCGCAGCGGTCGTCAGGAACGGCTCGAGGCTGCCGAAGCCGAGGTAGGGCGAGACGGTGATCGCGTCGACGGCGAGCGGCGAGCGCGGATCGAGGTAGGCGTCGGCGTACGCCTGCGACGTCGACCCGATGTCGCCGCGCTTCACGTCGAGCAGCACGAGCGCCCCTGCCTCGCGGCAGGTGGCGATGACCTCCTCGAGCACGGCGATCCCGGCGGACCCGTGGCGCTCGAAGAACGCCGACTGCGGCTTCACGATCCCGGCCTCGGCACCGAGGACCTCCGCGGCGAGGCCGGCGAAGCGCCGCAGCCCGTCAATGGTGTCGTCGAGCCCCCACTGCGTCAGCAGGGACGGGTGCGGGTCGATGCCGGCGCACAACGGACCGCGGGCGCCGATCACGTCGTGCAGTCGCTGGCCGAAGGTCATGGGGTCTCCTCGTCGGACGGCTCAATCGGGTGCGGGGTCATGGCGGCCAGGGCGGCGCTCAGCTCGGTGCGCAGGCGTTGCGGAGCGACCGGGTCGCGCAGCAGGGTCGTGCCGACCTGCACGGCGCTGGCGCCGGCAGCCAGGTGGGCGGCCACGTCGGCACCGGTGCGCACTCCCCCGCTGGCGACGATGCGCGCCTGCGGGAGCGCGGCCCGGACCTGGTGCACGGACCGCAGCGCGACCGGCAGCAGCGCTGGACCGCTGAGGCTCAGCCGGTCGGGGTCGAAGGCGGGGAACGGGGGCCGGCCGGTCGCGGGGTCCACGGCGTACGCCGGTGCGGCATCCACCAGCGTGACGGCGTCGGCTCCGGCGTCGACCGCGGCGCGGGCCAGGTCGACGACCTTGTCGGGCAGCGCGGGCAGCTTGGCCAGCAGTGCACAACCGGGCGGCAGCTCACCGCGCACCGCCGCCACGACGCGACCGACGTGGAACCCCTCGGTGACCGGGTGGAAGCCCAGTCCGCGCGCCCCCGGAGGGGCGAGCCTCAGCTCGACGCCGATGACGCCGGGGGCCGCAGCCGCGTGCCGGACGATCTCGGCGTAGTCCCCCAGCGTCGCTGCCGCGACGGACACGATCACCGGCACCTTCCGGGCGACGAACCACGGCACGTCCCCGGCCAGCAGCCCGGAGATGCCGGGACCCTCGATGCTCGTGGGGTGCACGAGGCCAGCCGGGGTCCCCCACCACCGCGGGCCGGGCGGGCTCGACGCCGACGCCAGCGCGACGGTGGGACTGACCCAGGCACCGAGCGCGGACAGGTCGGCGAGGTCCTCGAGCGTGCGTGTCACACGCAGGCAGCCCGATGCCGCGACCACTGGACCCCGCAGGCGCACCGCTCCGAGGTCACCGACCGCGGGGGCGCGCGTCGCCTCGGCCGCGCTCACGAGGTCACCTCGTCCCAGCGCACCCGGTCCCCGCGGAAGACCGGACCCTCCGTGCAGGCGCGCACGTTGCGGGCGACGGCGTCCTCCCCGACCACCGGCACCAGGCAGCCCAGGCAGTGGCCGACGCCGCACGGCATCGCGCCGGCGTACGCGACCTGGCTCCACGCCCCTCTGGCCTCGGCCTCGGCCGCGGTCGCGCGCAGCAACGGCACCGGTCCGGCGGCGTAGACGACCTCCGGGCGCTGCTCGTCGAGCACCGCCGGCAGCACCTCGGCGAGCTCACCGCGCCGGCCGACCGAGCCGTCGGCGGTGACGACCTGGACCGTGCGCGCCGTACGCCGCAGGTCGAGCGCCCCATAGAGGCGCGCATCGCTCGCGGCACCCAGCACGACGTGGACCACGCAGCCGCGCTCCTTGAGCCGGCCGGCCAGCCCGAGCACCGCGGCCACACCGTCCTCGTGGGCCACGAGCGTGCAGGTCACCGCCTCCCTCGGCAGGGCGAAGGGGCGGCCCAGCGGCGCGGTCAGGGGTACGGCGGTGCCGGGTGCTGTCTGCACGAGCCAGCGGGTGCCGGGGTCGCGCTCGGCGACGAGCAGCTCGATGGTGCTCCCGTAGGTGCCCGACGGTCGGGTGCGCAGGATCCAGAAGGCGTGCCGGGCCAGCCGGTCGCTGTCGGGTCCGCCGAGGGTGAGCTCGGCGAAGGTCCCGGGCCGGTGCAGCTCGGCGACGCCGGGGGCGACCAGGGTCACCACGTGGAGGCTGCCGGCGCGCTTGTGGGCGAGCACCTCCGCGTCGGTGTGGAGCACCCGGGGAGCCGTCACGGGTGCGGGTGCTCCTCGAGCCCCCGCGCGATCCGCCGGGGCCAGGCCGGTCCGCCGTACACGAATCCGGTGTAGGCCTGCAGCAGGGTCGCCCCTGCCGCGAGCCGGGCACGCGCCTCGTCCACGTCGTCGATCCCTCCCACGCCGATGATCGTCAGGTCGTCGCCCACTGTGGCACGCAGCAGCCGCAGGACCTCGGTGGCACGCGCGGCGACCACCGGTCCGGAGATGCCGCCGGCGCCGAGGGCTGCCACGACCTGCTGGTCGGAGGTCAGGTCGTCGCGCGAGATCGTCGTGTTGGTGGCGACGATGCCGTCGAGGCCGAGCGCGAGCGCCAGGTCGGCGACGCCGGTGACGTCCTCGTCAGCCAGGTCGGGCGCGATCTTCACCAGCAACGGCACCCGGTCGCGCCCGGCGGCGTCCGTGGCCTGGTCGGCGGTGCGACGCACGTGCGCCAGCAGCGGCTCGAGCCGCTCCACCGCCTGCAGCGACCGCAGTCCCGGGGTGTTGGGCGAGCTGACGTTGACGACCAGGTAGTCGGCGTACGGCGAGAGCAGGCGTGCGCTGAGGCCGTAGTCGCCGAGGACGGCCGCCTCGTCGTTCTCGTCGACGACCTTCGTCTTGCCGATGTTGACGCCCAGGACCGGTCCCCGTGCCGGCCGCTCCCGCCGGTTCCGCTTAGCCGCGCGCGCCGCGAGCCGCTGGGCGACCGCCTCGGCACCGTCGTTGTTGAAACCCATCCGGTTGACGATCACGCGGTCGTCGGGCAGGCGGAACAGCCGCGGGCGGGGGTTGCCGGGCTGCGCCCGGCCGGTGACCGTGCCGACCTCGACGAACGCGAACCCCAGCGCGGCGAGCGCGTCGATGCCGACGGCGTTCTTGTCGAAGCCGGCGGCCAACCCGAGCGGGTGCGCGAACTCCAGACCCATCGCGGTCACCGGGCGCGCCGGACCCGGCCGCACCCGGTCGAGCGCGGCGAGCGCCGGACGCGCGGCGCGGATCGCCCGGAACGCCTGGTGATGGGCGGTCTCGGCGTCGATACGGACGGCGACCGAGGCGAAGGCCCGCTCATAGAGGGTCACCGCGCAGCCCACTCCTGCAGGCTGCGTACGCCGATGTCGCCGCGCCGCAGCGCCTCGATGCCCTGGACCGCGGCAGCGAGGCCCGGCACGGTGGTGATGCACGGGACGTTGGCCATGACCGCGGCGGTGCGGATCTCGTAGCCGTCGAGGCGGACGTTGCCACCGCCCGCGCCGTACGGCGTGTTGACGATGAGCTGCACGTGCCCGTCGAGGATCGCCTGCACCGTGGTCGGCTCGCCGTCGGGACCAGGACCCTCGTGGTGCTTGCGGATGACCTCGGCCCGGACGCCGTTGCGGCGCAGCACCTCGGCGGTGCCCTCGGTCGCGAGGATCTCGAAGCCGAGGTCGGCCAGGACCTTGATCGGGAAGATCATCGAGCGCTTGTCGCGGTTGGCCATGCTCACGAAGACCTTGCCGGAGGTCGGCAGCGGACCGAACGCCGCCACCTGGGCCTTGGCGAAGGCGGTGCCGAAGTCGGCGTGCAGACCCATCACCTCGCCGGTGGACTTCATCTCCGGACCCAGCACGGTGTCGACCTGGGCACCGTCGGCGGTGCGGAACCGGTTGAACGGCATCACGGCCTCCTTGACCGCGATCGGCGCGTTCTCGGGCAGCAGCCCGCCGTCGACCTCGGGCAGCATCCCCTCGGCGCGCAGCGTCGCGATCGAGTCGCCGAGCATGACGCGGGCAGCTGCCTTCGCCAGGGCCGTGCCCGTCGCTTTCGCGACGAACGGCACGGTGCGGCTGGCGCGCGGATTGGCCTCCAGGACGTAGAGCACGTCGGAGCCGAGCGCGAACTGGATGTTGATCAAGCCGCGCACGCCGACACCGCGCGCGATCGCGGCCGTAGCCTCGCGGATCCGGTCGATCTCGCGGGCGCCCAGCGTGATCGGCGGGAGCGCACACGAGGAGTCACCGGAGTGGATGCCGGCCTCCTCGATGTGCTCCATCACGCCGCCGAGGAAGAGGTCCTCGCCGTCGTAGAGCGCGTCGACGTCGATCTCCACGGCGTCGTCGAGGAAGCGGTCGATGAGCACGGGCGCCTCGGGGCTGATCAGCCCGGCCGCGACGTACTTCTCGAGGTAGCCCTCGAGCGTCGCGCGGTCGTAGACGATCTCCATGCCCCGGCCACCGAGCACGTACGACGGCCGCACCAGCACGGGGTAGCCGATGTCCTCGGCGATGGCCTCCGCCTGCGCGAACGAGCTCGCCGTGCCGTGCTTCGGCGCGGTCAGCCCGGCCTCGGCGAGCACGCGGCCGAACGCACCGCGCTCCTCGGCGAGATCGATGGCCGCCGGCTGGGTGCCGACGATCGGGATGCCCGCGTCGGCCAGGCCCTGGGCGAGCCCGAGCGGGGTCTGCCCACCGAGCTGGCAGATGACACCCACGACGGGGCCGGCCTGCTGCTCGGCGTACACGACCTCCAGGACGTCCTCGAGGGTGAGCGGCTCGAAGTAGAGCCGGTCGGAGGTGTCGTAGTCGGTGGAGACGGTCTCGGGGTTGCAGTTGACCATCACGGTCTCGTAGCCCGCGCCGCCGTTGGCGCCGCTGCCCTTGCTGTGGCTCAGGGCGAGCGAGGCGTGGACGCAGGAGTAGTCGAACTCGATCCCCTGCCCGATCCGGTTGGGTCCCGAGCCCAGGATGATCACGGCCTCCCGCTCACGCGGCGCGACCTCGGTCTCCTCGTCGTAGCTGGAGTAGTGGTACGGCGTGCGGGCGGCGAACTCGGCGGCGCAGGTGTCGACGGTCTTGAACACCGGGCGTACGCCGAGGGCGTGCCGCACCCCGCGGACCACGGCCGCGGGCAGGTTGCGGATGCGGCCGATCTGCTCATCGGAGAAGCCGTGCCGCTTGGCCCGGCGCAGCAGCGGACCCGTGAGCTCGGGTGCGGCCGCGAGCTCCCCGGCGACCTCGTTGATCAGCAGCAGCTGGTCGACGAACCACGGGTCGATCGCGGTGGCGTCGTGGATCTCCTGCGGAGTCGCCCCGGCGCGCAGTGCGTCCATGACCTTCTTGAGCCGGCCGTCGTGCGGGGTGCGGATCTCCTCGAGCAGCGCGGCCTTGTCGAGCTCGACCCACTCGTGGGCCCAGTCGAACGGCGCGTTCTTGCTCTCCAGCGACCGCAGCGCCTTCTGCAGCGCCTCGGTGAAGTTGCGCCCGATCGCCATCGCCTCGCCCACCGACTTCATGTGGGTGGTGAGCGTCGGGTCGGCGGCGGGGAACTTCTCGAACGCGAACCGCGGGACCTTGACCACGACGTAGTCGAGGGCCGGTTCAAATGCAGCCGGGGTCCATGACCGGGGGGTCTGGGGGGCGCAGCCCTCCAGCGGGGGGTCCGCGGGGGCGGAGCCCCCGCGTGTGGTGATGTCGTTGGGGATCTCGTCGAGGGTGTAGCCGATCGCGACCTTGGCCGCGATCTTGGCGATCGGGAAGCCGGTCGCCTTCGACGCCAGGGCGCTCGAGCGGGACACGCGGGGGTTCATCTCGATGACGATCAACCGGCCGTCGGCGGGGTTGACCGCGAACTGGATGTTGCAGCCGCCGGTGTCGACGCCGACCGAGCGGATGATGCCGATCGAGAGGTCGCGCATGTCCTGGTACTCGCGGTCGGTCAGCGTCATCGCCGGCGCGACGGTGATCGAGTCGCCGGTGTGGACGCCCATCGGGTCGAGGTTCTCGATCGAGCAGATGATGACCACGTTGTCGGCGCGGTCGCGCATGACCTCGAGCTCGTACTCCTTCCACCCGATGATCGACTCCTCGAGGAGCACCTCGGTGGTGGGGCTGGCGGCGAGGCCCGCGCCGGCGATGCGGCGCAGGTCGGTCTCGTCGTAGGCCATGCCCGAGCCGGTCCCGCCCATCGTGAAGGACGGCCGGACCACCATCGGGTAGCCGAGGTCGTCGGCGGCGGCGAGGCAGTCGTCCATGGAGTGGCAGATCGCCGAGCGGGCGACCTCGCCGCCGAGCTCCTCGACGATGCGCTTGAACGACTCCCGGTTCTCCCCGCGGTCGATCGCCTCGATGCTCGCGCCGATCAGCTCGACGCCGTACTTCTCGAGCACGCCGTTGGCGGCCAGGGCCATCGCGGCGTTGAGCGCGGTCTGTCCGCCCAGGGTCGCCAGCAGCGCGTCGGGGCGCTCCTTGGCGATGACCTTCTCGACGAACTCCGGCGTGATCGGCTCGACGTAGGTCGCGTCGGCGAACTCCGGGTCGGTCATGATCGTGGCCGGGTTGGAGTTGACGAGGATGACCCGCAGGCCCTCCTCCCGCAGGACGCGGCAGGCCTGGGTGCCGGAGTAGTCGAACTCCGCCGCCTGGCCGATGACGATCGGGCCGGAGCCGATCACCATGACCGAGGAGATGTCGGTGCGCTTCGGCATGGCTCAGCCTTCCTTCTTGCTCGCGAGCAGTTCGACGAACCGATCGAAGAGGTATCCCGCGTCGCGCGGACCGGCCGCGGCCTCGGGGTGGTACTGGACGGAGAAGGACCGCAGCGCGCCCGTGCTCGGGTCGCGCAGCTCGAGGCCCTCGATCACGTCGTCATTGAGGCAGACGTGGCTCACCCGGACCTCGCCGTACGGCGTGCTGACCGGGTCGTCGATCGCGACCCCGTCGGGCCAGGCGACCGCGAAGCCGTGGTTGTGGGAGGTGATCTCGACCTTGCCGGTGGTCTTGTCCATCACCGGCTGGTTGATGCCGCGGTGGCCGTACTTCAGCTTGTAGGTCTCCAGTCCCAGGGCGCGGCCGAAGAGCTGGTTGCCGAAGCAGATGCCGAAGTAGGGGATGCCGCGCTCGAGCGCGGCCTGCAGGAGTGCGATCTGGTCGGTGGTCGCGGCCGGGTCGCCGGGACCGTTGGAGAAGAACAACCCGTCCGGCTCGACGGCCAACACGTCGTCGAGCGTGGCCGTCGCGGGCAGGACGTGCACCTCGATGCCGCGCTCGGCCATCCGGGAGCTGGTCATCGCCTTGAGGCCCAGGTCGAGGACGGCGACCCGGAACCGCGGACCGTCGGTCGCGGGCACGACGTACGCCTCCTCGGTGGTGACCTCGGTGGAGAGCTCCGCACCGGTCATCTCGGCGCTGGAGCGCACCCGGGCGAGCAGGGCGGCCGGGTCGGTCTCGGTGGTGGAGATCCCGACGCGCATCGCGCCGCGCTCGCGCAGGTGCCGGGTGAGGGCCCGGGTGTCGACGCCGCTGATGCCGACCACGCCCTGCTCGCGCAGGGCTTCGTCGAGCCCGCGGGTCGCGCGCCAGCTCGAGGTGATGCGGGCGGGGTCGCGCAGCACGTAGCCGGCGACCCAGATCCGCCGCGACTCCGCGTCCTCCTCGTTGACACCGGTGTTGCCGATGTGGGGGCTGGTCATCACGACCACCTGGCGGTGGTACGACGGGTCGGTGAGCGTCTCCTGGTAGCCGGTCATGCCGGTGGCGAAGACGGCTTCACCGAAGGTCTCCCCCTCGGCACCGTAGGCCTCTCCGTGGAAGGTGCGACCGTCCTCGAGGACGAGCAACGCTCGGCGGTCGAGCTTGTCGAGGCTCATGCCAGGTTTCCTTCCCGCACGGTGGTCGCACCGCGCAGCAGCGTCGTGTGCACCGACGCCGCGAGCGTCCGTCCGTGCCAGGGGTTGTTGCGAGACAGCGACACCGACGCGTCGCGGTCGACGGTGACCGGCGCGGCAGGGTCGACGAGGACGAGGTTGGCCGGCTCGCCAGGCGCGACGGGGCGACCGTGGTCGGTGAGCCCGGCGATCTCCGCCGGCCGGGTGGCCATCACCCGGGCGACGTCGGCCCAGCCCATGGCGCCGCTCTCCACCATCACGGTGGCGACCACGCCCAGGGCGGTCTCGAGGCCGAGCATCCCGAAGGCCGCGTCGCCGAAGGCGTGCTCCTTGTCGTGGCGGGCGTGGGGCGCATGGTCGGTGGCGACGGCGTCGATCGTGCCGTCGGCCAGCGCAGCCCGCAGGGCCTCGACGTCCTCGGTGGGCCGCAGCGGCGGGTTGACCTTGTAGGTCGGGTCGTAGCCGGCCAGCAGGTCGGTCGTCAGCAGCAGGTGGTGCGGGGTGACCTCGGCGGTGACCTGGATGCCCTGGCTCTTGGCCCACCGCAGCACCTCGACCGTGCCGGCCGTGGAGGCGTGGGCGACGTGGACGCGCGAGCCGGTGTGGCGGGCGAGCATCACGTCGCGGGCGACGATGACCTCCTCGGCGATGCCGGGCCATCCGGGCAGGCCGAGCTTCCCGGACCACTCGCCCTCGTGGCAGCAGGCGCTCGGGCCGGCGAGCGTCGGCTCCTGCGCATGCTGGGAGATGACGCCGCCGAACGCCTTGACGTACTCCAGCGCCCGGCGCATGACGCGGGCGTCGGCGACGCACTTGCCGTCGTCGGAGAAGACCCGGACGCCGGCGCGCGAGCGGGCCATCAGGCCGAGCTCGGCGAGCTCCTCGCCGGCCAGGCCCTTGGTCACCGCGCCGACGGGGTGGACGTCGACGAGGCCGGCCTGGCGGCCGAGGTCGAAGACCCGCTCGGCGGCCTCGGCGGTGTCGGTGACGGGGTTGGTGTTGGCCATCGCCAGCACGGCCGTGTAGCCACCGACCGCGGCGGCCGCCGAGCCGGTGCGCACCGTCTCGGCGTCCTCACGGCCGGGCTCGCGCAGGTGGGTGTGGAGGTCGACCAGGCCCGGCAGCAGGACCAGACCGTCGGCGTCGATCACCTCGGCGCCGCCGGCGGCTGCCTTGCTCACCTTGCCGACCTCGGCGACAGCGCCGTCGACGACGAGCACGTCGGCCGACTGCTCTCCGAGGACGGAGGCGCCCTTGATCAGCACGGATCCGGAGCGCTCCCCCGGCTGGTCGGCACTCATGCCTGGCTCCCTTCGCCGGCGAGGAGGTGGTAGAGGATCGCCATCCGGATCGCGACGCCGGAGGAGACCTGCTCGAGGATCAACGACTGCGCCGCGTCCGCTGCGTCCGCGGCGATCTCGAGCCCGCGGTTCATCGGGCCGGGATGGCAGATCGGGACGTCGGGGCCGAGCACGGCGAGCCGGTCGCGGGTGAGGCCGTAGCCGACGGTGTATTCGCGTCCGGTCGGGAAGAACCCCCCGCTCATCCGCTCGCGCTGGACGCGCAGCATCATCACCGCGTCGGCCTTCGGCAGCACCTCGTCGAGGTCGTACGCTGCGGCGAAGCCGGCCTCCGCGCTCCAGGTGTCGACACCGCTGGGCATGAGCGTCGGGGGCGCGACCACGGTGACCCGCGCGCCGAGCTTGGCCAGGCACGCGACGTTGGAGCGGAAGACCCGGCTGTGGGTCAGGTCGCCCACGATCACGACGTGCTTGTCCTCGAGCGTGCCGAGGCGGCGCGTGAGCGTGTAGGCGTCGAGCAGCGCCTGGCTGGGGTGCTCGTGGGTGCCGTCGCCGGCGTTGATGACCGCGGCGTCCACCCATTGCGCGACCTGGTGGGCTGCGCCGCTGGCGGAGTGCCGCATCACCAGGGCGTCCACGCCCATCGAGGCGATGGTGAGGACCGTGTCGCGCAGCGACTCGCCCTTGGAGGCCGAGGAGCCCTTGCCGGTGATGTTGATCGTGTCGGCGGACAGCCACTTGCCGGCGAGCTCGAAGCTCGACCGGGTGCGGGTGGAGTCCTCGAAGAACAGGTTGATGACCGTGCGCCCGCGCAGCGCGGGGAGCTTCTTCACCTCGCGTCGCTGCACGTCGTGCATCTCGGCGGCGGTGGCGAAAAGAGTGGCGATGTCGTCGCTGGTCACGTCGTCGACGGAGAGCAGGTGCTTCCTCACGCGCCCTCCCCCTTCGCGCCGGCGATCAGGACCTCGTCGCGACCGTCGGTCTCGACGAGCCGGACCATGACCCGCTCGCTGCGGGCACTGGGGAGGTTCTTGCCGACGTGGTCGGCGCGGATCGGCAGCTCCCGGTGGCCGCGGTCGACCAACACGGCCAGACGTACGGCGTCGGGCCGGCCGAGGTCGGCCAGCGCGTCGAGTGCGGCGCGGACCGTGCGACCGGAGTAGAGGACGTCGTCCACCAGCACGACGATCTTGCCGTCGACGCCGCCGGGCGGGACCTCAGTCGGCTGCGGGCCGCGTGCGGGCTGGCGGCGCAGGTCGTCGCGGTAGAGCGTGATGTCGAGCGAGCCGACGGGCACGGCGACGCCCTCGGTCTGGGCGAGTCGCTCACCGATCCGGCGGGCCAGGTCGACGCCGCGGGACGGGATCCCGAGGAGCACGAGCTGGTCGGCGCCCTTGTTGCGCTCGAGGATCTCGTGCGCGATGCGAGTGAGTGCCCGATTGATGTCCGAAGCATCGAGGACGGTGCGGGCGGGCGGGTCGTGCGCAGGCGCGGTCATAGGCCGCAGACCTCCTTCTCCGCCTCACGGGACGGCTCGTTAAAGGATGTCGAAGCACTCGGAACACTAGCAGTGGTCGACCGGTCGACACGCCGCCGCTCGGCCCTCGGTCACCTGTGTCGCTGACCACTCCCCGACCCGATCCCCGACGTCGTGGGACCGACCCTCGGCCGGGTCCCACGTGCGCAGCCGCGTCAGGGTCACCACGGGCGCGGCCTCGACCAGCGGCGCGACCACCGCCAGCGCCTCCTCGACCTGGTCGACGCGCAACGCCCGCGACAGCGACAGGTGCGGCCGCCACCGGTCGCGGCGCCACCCGACGCCCTCCCCCGCGATCGCCGCCACCTCGGCGTGGACCGCCTGCAGCGCCGGGGCCGCGAGCTCGACGACCACGACGCCGCGGTCGGGTCGCCCCAGGACCGCCACCCCCACGACGGGTACGGCGACGGGCAGCAGCCCCAGCACGGGCACCAGATGCTCGGCGGCCACGACGGCCGGCGAGGCCGCGTCGGCACGCGGCACGCCGGGTCGGTCGGCGACGTGCTCGGCGCTCTCCCACACGGTGACGTGCGGCCAGTTGCTCAGTCCCTGGTGGTCGCCACGGCCGGGCAGGCCCGCGCTGCTGAGCGCGTCCCAGTAGCGGCGTACCAGGGCCTCGCCCTCGCCGTCGGGCAGGAGCTCGATCGCAGCACGCACCGGCTCACCGTGACAGGTGGCGGGCACGGGCGAAGCAGAACGCGGCGAAGCAGCCGATGCCGACGGCCACCGCGAGCAGCAGCACCGGTCCGAACGGCTGCTGCAGCACCTCGAGCAGCGCCTGATCCAGGCCGCCGGAGCTGTCCGCATCATGCGTCAGCCCGGCGTGCACCACGAGCCCGCCGACGACGCCGAAGGCGACACCCTTCGCGACGTGTCCGACCGCGCCGAGCGCGACGTAGGCGCGCCCCGCGGAGCCCGTGCGGCCCTCGGTGGCGAGCTCCTTGGCGTGCTTGCGGCTGATACCACGCCAGACGAGCACCACCGCGAAGACCAGGATCCCCACGCCCACCGCAGCGACGATCCACCGGCCCACCGGCAGCGCGAGGAGACGCGCCGTCATCGTCTCCTCGGTGTTGCCACCACCCCCGCCTCCGCCGCCGGACAGCGCGACCCGGATCGCTGAGTAGGACAGGACGGCGTACACGACTGCGCGTCCGGCGCTCTTGACCCGGTCGAGCGCACCGTCGCCGCCGACCAGCTCGACGACGCGCCACAACACGAGCATGAGGAGCCCGACCGCGACCGCCCACACGAGCACGGAGCCGAAAGGCTGGGCCGCCAGCTCCTTCAGCGCGCCGGTGCTGTCGGCCGACCCCGAACGGTCACCGAGTGCGAGCCGTCCCGCGATGAAGGCGATCAGCAGGTGGACGACGCCGTAGGCGACGAGCCCTGCACGGGCGACGTGGTCGAGCGCGTCGCTGCGCTCGACCTTCTGGGCAGCGTGCGCAGCGTCGGTCATGGTGCGCAGCATGCCCTCAACCACGCGGGTTCCATGCCTGGAGGGGCACTCAGCCGGCGAGGTGCTCCTTGTCGCGCACGACGGTGCCGAGGATGCCGTTGACGAAGGACGGCGAGTCGTCGGTGGAGAGGTCGCGCACGAGGTTGATCGCCTCGGTCACGGCGACCGCATCGGGGACGTCGGCGACGTACAACACCTCGAAGACCCCGAGACGCAGCACATTGCGGTCGATCGCGGGCATGCGCTCCAGCGACCACGAGCGCGCGTAGGACGCGAGCACCTCGTCGATCCGGGTGCGGTTCTCGACCACGCCGCGGACCAGCTCGGCGGTGTAGGGGTTGGTCGGGCCCTCACCGTCAGCGATCGCCCGGTCGAGGGCCGTGACCGCGCTCTCGCCGCGCATCTCCGCGGCATACAGCAGGTCGAGAGCCCGCTTGCGGGCCTTGGAGCGTGCGCTCATCAGGAGGAGACGCGACCGAGATAGCTGGAGTCGCGGGTGTCGACCTTGATCTTCTCGCCGGTGGTGATGAACAACGGCACCTGGATGGTGTGCCCGGTCTCGAGCTCGGCGGGCTTGGTGCCACCGGTGGACCGGTCACCCTGCAGGCCGGGCTCGGTGTAGCGCACGACCAGCTCGACGGAGGCCGGGAGCTCGATGTAGAGCACGCGTCCCTCGTTCGTGGCCACGATGGCCTCCTGGTTCTCGAGCATGAAGTTCGAGGCGTCGCCGACGATCTCGGGGGTCACCTCGACCTGCTCGTAGGTGCCGGTGTCCATGAAGACGTAGGACGTGCCGTCGTTGTAGAGGTACTGCATGGTGCGCTTGTCGACGTTGGCGACCTCGACCTTCACGTCGGCGTTGAACGTCTTGTCGACGGTCTTGCCGGACTCGACGTTGCGGATCTTGGTGCGGACGACGGCCCCGCCCTTGCCGGGCTTGTGGTGCTGGAACCACAGGACCTGCCAGAGCTGGCCGTCCAGCTTGAGCACCATGCCGTTCTTGAGGTCGTTCGTCGTTGCCATGCGCGCGGGACACCTTCGCTGTCGGTCCGGGGGGAGGTGGAGCAGCCTGGAAGTCTAACGCCCCGCAGGGCGCCCGCTGCCCGGTCCTAGGCTGAGCCCGTGAACCCGTCCCACCGGAGTCCCTCCGGCCCGATCGTGACCCTGGTGTCGTTCAACCACCGCGTCGAGCGACCCCTGCTGGTGCTGGGACCGGCGCTGGGCACCTCGGTGCGTCCCCTGTGGGAGGAGGTGGCTGCCCATCTGGACGCCGACTACCACGTCGTGGGGTGGGACCTGCCAGGTCACGGCACCAACAACTACCCCGTCCCGGAGCAGTTCACGATCAACGAGCTCACCGCGGCTCTGCTCGCAGCGCTGAGCCCGGTGTTCGCTGATCGCAACGCCGGCGGGGGGCACCTGCACTACGCCGGGTGCGGCATCGGCGGCGTCGTCGGTCTCCAGCTCGGCCTCGACATCCGCGAGCGGGTCGACGCGCTGGTCGTCGCCGGGATGGGTGCCGTCGGGACAGCAGCGTCCCACTGGGTCGAGCGCGCCGGGCTCACGAGCACCTCCGACCTCGCGGCCCTCACCGACCAGCTGCTCACGGGCGTGGTGGCCCCCCAGCTGCTCACCGACCGCCAGGCCACAGCGGCCGCGCTCGTGCGGGCCTTCACGGAGATCGACCCGCCCGGGTTGTCTGCGGCCGGCTACGCCCTGCGCAGCTTCGACCTGCGCGCCGAGCTGCCCCGGATGATCCCGCCGGTCCTCGTCGTCACCGGCAGCGAGGACCGGATCGCGCCCGTGCGTACGGCGCACGAGCTCGCCAACGACGTCCCGCGCGGCGCGGTGATGACGCTCGAGGGCGTCGGACACCTGGCGCCGGCCGAGGACCCCAGTGCCCTCGCCCACCTGATCCGCGAGCACACCACCCCCGAGGGCGCGCCCGCGCCGACCACCGATCACGACCGCGAGTGGGAGCGCCTGCTCAGCGCGGGCGCCGTGACCTTCGAGTCGCTGGCCAGCCGGCAGTCGCCGTACGAGCTGGTGCAGCGCCCGGGACTGGACGAGGCCACCCGGCACGCCCTGATCATCTGCGCGCTCGCGACCGCCGGCCGGCTCCAGGAGCTGGCCGACCACGTGCGCTCCGCCCAGCGGGCGGGCGTGGGCGTCGGGGCGATCGGTGAGGTGCTGCTGCTCGTCGCGGCGTACGGCGGCATGCCGGTCGCGCGCAGCGCCGCCGACGTCGTCGCCCGCACGCTCTACGGGACGCGCCGATGAGCGCCGCCCGAACGCCGCTGCCGACCCGGGCCGACGTGGACGCTGCGACGGTCGCGCTGACCGGTGTCTTCACCCCCACCCCGCTGCAGCGCAACGACCGGCTGTCGGCCGCCAGTGGCTGGGACGTCTGGCTCAAGCGCGAGGACCTGCAGCCCGTGCGGTCCTACAAGGGCCGCGGCGCCTACACGATGGTGGCCCAGCTCGACGATGCTGCGCGGGCCGCCGGGGTCACCTGCGCCAGCGCCGGCAACCACGCGCAGGGACTCGCCCTGGCCTGCGCCCGGGCGGGGGTGCGGGCCCGGATCTTCCTGCCCCGCACCACGCCGCGGCAGAAGCGCGAGCGGGTCGCGGTGCTCGGCAGCGAGTGGGTCGAGGTCGTCATCGGCGGCGACACCTACGACGACGCGGCCGCTGCCGCGGCGGCCCACGCTGCCGAGTCCGGCGCAACGATCGTGCCGGCCTTCGACGAGCCGCGGATCGTTGCCGGTCAGGGGACGGTGACCGACGAGATCCTCACGCAGATGACCGCCGAGATCGGTCGTGCACCCGACGTGCTCGTCGTGCCGGTCGGGGGCGGCGGTCTCCTGGCCGGCGCGGTCTGCGCCCTGGAGGACGAGCCCGTCCGACTCGTCGGCGCCGAGCCGGCAGGCGCGGCGAGCATGGCCGCGGCGATTGCTGCCGGTGCGCCGGTCGACTTGGAGGAGCTGGACGGCTTCGTGGACGGCGCGGCCGTCCGCCGGGTCGGGACCGTGACCCACGCCGTCGTCGCAGCCCGCCCCGTCGCCCCGACGATGATCGCGGTCGATGAGGGCCGCATCTGCGTCGAGATGCTCGACCTCTACCAGTCCGACGGCATCGTCGCCGAGCCCGCGGGCGCCCTCGCCGCGGCCGCCCTCGACCAGCTCGCCGCGCTTCCCGATGCACCTGCCGCCGGCAGCACGGTCGTCTGCGTCGTCTCGGGCGGCAACAACGACGTCAGCAGGTACGCCGAGGTGGTCGAGCGCGCGCTGGTCCACGAGGGACGCAAGCACTACTTCCTGGTGGAGTTCCCCCAGGAGCCCGGCGCGCTGCGCCGCTTCCTCGACGAGGTGCTCGGCCCGGAGGACGACATCACGTTGTTCGAGTACGTCAAGCGCAGCAACCGCGAGACCGGCCCTGCGCTGGTCGGCATCGAGCTCGGCGACCCGGCCGACCTCTACGGGCTCAACGAGCGCCTCGCCGCGAGCCCGCTGCGGGTCGAGGCGGTCGCACCCGACAGCCCGCTGTTCCGCTACCTGCTCTGAGCCGGCGTGCCGATCCGCTCGTACGCCGTGCGCAGCAGCTCCTCGTCGGGCCCGGCCAGCACCGTCGGGCGCGCGAGGCCGTCGAGCACGACGAAGCGCAGCGTGTTGCCGCGCGACTTCTTGTCGACCTTCATCGCGGCGTGCAGCTCGTCCCAACGGTCCGCGCGGTAGCCGGTCGGCAGCCCGACCAGGTCCAGCACCCGCTCGTGCCGGTCGGCGGTCTCGTCGTCGAGCCGGCCCGCAAGGCGCGCGACCTCGGCGACGTACCTCATGCCGATCGCGACCGCCGCGCCGTGACGGAACCGGTAGTCCTCGGCGCGCTCGATCGCGTGGCCGAGGGTGTGGCCGTAGTTGAGCGCCTCCCGGCCCGGGTGGCCTCCGCTGCCGCCGGTCTCCCTGAGGTCATCGACGACGACGTCGATCTTGACCTGGATGCCGCGCACGACCAGCTCCCGCAGCTCCGGGCTCGTCGGGTCGGTCGCGGCGCCCGGGTCGGCCTCGACGAGCTCGAGGATGCGCGGGTCGGCGATGAAGCCGCACTTCACGACCTCGGCCAGCCCGCTCACGAGCTCGTTGTGGGGCAGTGTCGTGAGCGACTCCAGGTCGCACAGCACGCCGGCCGGCTCGTGGAACGACCCGACGAGGTTCTTGCCGGCGGCGGTGTTGATCCCGGTCTTGCCACCGACGGCGGCGTCGACCATCGCGAGCAGCGTGGTGGGGACGTGCACGACCCGCACCCCCCGCAGCCAGGTCGCGGCCACGAACCCACCGAGGTCGGTCGTTGCGCCACCACCGAGGGTGATCACGGCGTCGGAGCGCGTGAACCCCGCCTCCCCCAGCACCGACCAGCAGAACGCCGCGACCTCCGCCTGCTTGGCGGCCTCGCCGTCCGGGACCTCGATCGTGCGGGCGTCGTACCCCTCGCGCAGCAGTGCCTCGCGCAGCGCGGTTGCGCGGGCGACGAGGGTGCGCGGGTGGATCACCGCGACCCGCTGGGCGTCCTCGCCCAGCATCGCGGGCAGGCCCGCCAGCAGCGTGCCGGTCAGACCGTGGCCGACCAGGACGTCGTACGGCGCGGCGCCCCCGACGTGGAGGCGGGTCGTGCCGGTGACGGGATCGGTGGTCATCGCTTCTCCTCCAGGAGCTCTCGCACCAGCGCGGCGACGTCCGCGGCGTCCCGGCCGTCGGTGTCGACGACGTGGGTGGCCACGGACTCATAGACCGGGGTGCGCTCGTCGAGCAGCTGCTTGACGCGGGCGCGGACGTTGCCGAGCAGGAGCGGACGGCCGGTGCCCATCCCGACGCGCTTGACCGCGTCGGCCAGACCGACCTGCAAGAAGACCACCCGGTGGTCGGCGAGTGCGTCGCGGATGGCCGGCGTCATCACGGCTCCCCCACCCAGCGCGAGCACGCCGTCGTGCTCGCCGAGCGCCGTGACGACGGCGTCGCGCTCCAGCTCGCGGAAGGCGGCCTCACCGTCGTCGACGAAGATCTCCGAGACCGGCTTGCCGGCGCGGGTCTCGACGTCGGCGTCGGTGTCGCGGAAGCCGACCCCGGCCGCCTGCGCGAGCATCCGTCCGACGGTCGTCTTGCCGGCCCCCATCGGGCCGACGAGGACGACCAGCGGGCGCACGGCGGGCGTCGCGGCGCTCACCGGTAGCGGAGGGTGTCGAGGTAGCTCTCGGCGTTGCGCCGGGTCTCCATCACCGAGTCGCCGCCGAACTTCTCGACGACCGCCTCGGCGAGCACCAACGCGACCATCGCCTCCGCGACGATGCCGGCTGCGGGTACGGCACACACGTCGGAACGCTGGTGATGGGCGACGGTGGCCTCACCGGTCGCGACGTCCACGGTGCGCAGGGCGCGCGGAACGGTGGCGATCGGCTTCATCGCCGCGCGCACGCGCAGCACCTCCCCCGTGCTCATGCCGCCCTCGATGCCGCCGGACCGTCCGGTCACCCGGCGGATCCCCTGGCCTTCGTCGACGATCTCGTCGTGTGCCTCCGAGCCCGGGACGTGGGCGAGGTCGAAGCCGTCACCGAGCTCGACTCCCTTGATCGCCTGGATCCCCATGAGTGCGCCGGCGAGGCGCGCGTCGAGCCGCCGGTCGCCGTGCACGTGGGAGCCCAGGCCGGGCGGCAGCCCGTGGACCGCGACCTCGACGACGCCGCCGAGGGTGTCGCCGTCCTTGTGGGCCTGGTCGATGCGCGCGACCATCGCCGCGCTGGCCTCGGGGTCGAGGCAGCGCACCGGGTCGGCGTCCAGCTTCGCGACGTCGTCGGGGTCGGGGACCAGGCCGTACGGCGCCTTCACCCCGCCCAGGGCGACGACGTGGGAGACGATGCGGGCACCGACGGTCTGCTGGAGGAACTTGGACGCCACGGTGCCCAGCGCAACCCGAGCCGCGGTCTCGCGGGCCGAGGCCCGCTCGAGGATCGGCCGGGCGTCTTCGAAGGCGTACTTCTGCATGCCGACCAGGTCGGCGTGCCCGGGGCGCGGCCGGGTGAGCGGCGCGTTGCGCGCGAGCGACTCGAGCTCGGCCGGGTCGATCGGGTCGGCGGCCATCACGCGCTCCCACTTGGGCCACTCGGTGTTGCCGACCTCGATCGCGACGGGGCCGCCCTGCGTGCGGCCGTGCCGAAGCCCGCCGATCACGCGGACCCCGTCGGCCTCGAACTTCATCCGGGCGCCTCGGCCGTAGCCGAGACGGCGACGCGCCAGGGCGTCCGAGATGTCCTCGGTCGTGACCTCGACGTGGGCCGGGAGCCCCTCGAGGATCGCGACCAGAGCAGGTCCGTGGGACTCGCCCGCAGTCAACCAACGCAGCATGGGGCTCAGTCTTTCACGGGGGCGCCGCCCGACCGGTCACCGGCTACGGGGGCGAGACCGCCGACGCAGCCGCGTCGCGGACCCTGCCTGCATCTCCAAAGTAGCGCGCCGAGGGGGGCTTGCCGCAAGGCCCCCTCCCCCGGCGAGAATCCGGCGCTCGACGACGAACGGGAGGCGCGATGGCGCGGACGGATCAGCAGGTGGCGCAGCACGACGTGGTGGTCGTGGGCGGTGGGCCGACAGGACTGATGCTCGCCGGGGAGCTGGCACTGGCCGGCGTCGACGTCGCGATCGTCGAGCGCCGCGCCGACCAGGTGCTGACCGGCGCGCGGGCCGGCGGGCTGCACGCGCGCTCGATCGAGGCACTCGACCAGCGCGGCATCGCCGACCGGTTCCTCGCCGAGGGCCAGGTCGTGCAGGTGGCAGGCTTCGCCGGTGTCACCTTCGACCTCACCGGCTTCCCGACGCGGCATCCCTACGGTCTCGGGCTGTGGCAGAACCACATCGAGCGCCTCCTCGCCGACTGGGTCGCGGGGTTTCCTGTTGTCCGGTACGCCGGGCGCGAGGTGGTGGCCCTCGACCAGGACGAGCAGCGCGTCGATCTGCGGCTCGCGGACGGCGGCGTCCTGCGGGCGGCGTACGTCGTGGGCTGCGACGGGGGCCGGAGCACGGTGCGCAAGGTGGTCGGCATCGACTTCGTCGGATGGGAGCCCTCGATGAGCGCGCTGATCGCCGAGGTGGAGATGACTGAAGCGCCGGAGCTGGGGACGCGCCGGGACGCCGCGGGGATCCACGCGCTGGGACGGGTGGACTACGAGATCCGCGACGGGGCAGTCGTCTTCGCCGATCACGGCCCGGTGCGGGTGATGGTGACCGAGCAGCAGGCCGTCCGTGCTGGCGCCGCGACCGAGGAGGCGACGATCGAGGACGTCCGGACCGCTCTCATGGGCGTCTACGGCACCGACTTCGGCGCTCACAGCCCGCTGTCGATCTCGCGCTTCACCGATGCGACGCGCCAGGCCGAGTCCTACCGTCGCGGCCGCGTGCTGCTCGCCGGCGACGCGGCCCACATTCACTCTCCGGTCGGCGGCCAGGGACTCAACACCGGCCTGCAGGACGCGCAGAACCTCGGGTGGAAGCTCGCCCAGGTGGTGCGCGGCATCTCCCCCGACGCGCTGCTCGACAGCTATCACGCCGAACGGCATCCGGTGGCCGCTCGCGTCCTGCGCGACACCATGGCGCAGGTCGCGCTCACCCGTCCCGGCGACGCCCGCCACGAGATGCTCCGGGAGACCGTCGCCGAGCTCGTCGACCGCGAGCCGACCCGGACGGCGTACGCCGCGCGGATGTCGGGTCTCGGCATCCGCTACGACCTCGGCGAGGGACACCCGTTGCTCGGCCGGCGCATGCCCGACCTCGACCTGGAGCTCCCCGACGGACCGCGACGCGTCTTCGAGCTGCTGCACGCCGCCCGGCCCGTCCTGCTCGACCTGGGCACCCCCGGCGCTCTGGCGGCATCGGGGTGGTCGGACCGCGTGCGGGTCGTCGCGGCGGCGTACGACGGAACGTGGGAACTGCCGGCGCTCGGGACCGTGACACCCCCGACGGCGGTGCTCATCCGCCCGGACGGCTACGTCGCCTGGGTCGGTGAGGGCATGGCTGTCGGGCTCGACGCTGCGCTGCGCCGGTGGTGCGGGGAGCCGGCCTGATACGCCGACCCCACATTCCTCGCCGTGGTCTTCAGAGGGCGTCGCGCCATCAGATCCGGATCTGCCGATGATCGGAACGGGCGGCACACCCGCTCGCCAGGGCACTGTGTGGTCACAAGCAGGGCGGATCGATGTTCGTTAGCGGCGTGATGGCCTCCACCAACGGCGGCGCCGGTGACACGAGATGGTGTGGGTGTCGGTGTCGCCCGGCTCGGTTGCTGGGGGGACCGGGTTCAGGTCAAGGTGCTCGATCGCTTGGAGCACCCCGCGGAGATGCGCGCACTCATGCACGATCGAGACGTATTCGTCGGTCGGTTCATCGAGGAAGGCGCGAACAGATGCGGTGTCGTCCGAGACCTGTCCCATCATTTCCAGCTTCGGGGTGTCGTAGGTCGCGTAGGCATCCTCGACCGGGATGGCCCAGTAGTAGTCGACGGGGAACCGCAGTTCTTCGCCGAACTGCTCTTCGACGGCGTCGAGGACGCGTCCGATCGCGGTGCGTAACTCGGCCACCGTGATATCTGGCGGAGTCGTCATGTGCTCATGGTGCCAGCGGCAAACCGGTGGGTGAACCACGGGCACGACTCGCCGCACGTCCGCGAGCCAGCGCTACCGGCCTCCACTCGTACTGCGAGTAGAACGCGGTCATGCCGATGTCAGTGGCGATGGCCGTCGAGGGCAGCACTGTTCTCGTCCACGACTGCGAGGATGGAACCCGCTTCCCTACCCGAGCGTCCCAGTACTAGAACGTGATGCTCTGACGGGCCCAAGGAGGAGGCAGGATGAAGAAGTGGTTGTTCGGAGGCACTGTCATGCTCCTGCTCGCTTTCGGGGCGGGCATCGCCATATCCCATGCGGGAAGCGGCAATCCGGTGGCCACCTACGCGGGCGATGTACCCACCTTCCTAGCGGGCGCCTCGGGAACGCTCGTCCTTGAGGACGGATGCCTCTATCTGCGGGGCCAAGGAACTCGACGCCTTCCCATTTTCCACGACGAGGAGGTTGCCTGGAACCGCGACTCGCAAGAGTTGACCTATCTCGGTGAGAAGTACCGGCTCGGTGACTACATCGACCTCATGGGCGGCGTGATGGATTTGCGAGAGGTCGGGGGCCTGAGACTCCCGAGAGGTTGCGCCCCAGAGAACCCGTTCGCCGTTGCGCCGTCGCGGTAGGCCGCACAGGGACATGCAACGCCCGCCCTGACCGCAAGTGCGGTCATGCCGATGACAGGGCTTCATCTGCCCACTCCATTCATTTTCGTTATACGATTTCTCCATGGTGGCGGAGGGACAAATCCGGCAATGGGCTGATGAGGCCGAAGCTGGCTACGACGTCGAGGAGTTGAAGCGTCGCGGCCGCGGTCGACCCGGACGTGGCGCGGAGCCCATGCAGGTCGTGGCCGTGCGCCTTACCGCAGAAGAGTTGGCCGCCGTGGACGCCGTAGCCGAACGAGAGAACATCTCCCGCTCAGAGGCGATCCGTCGAGCCTTGGCGGGGTTCGCTGCGTGAACGTCCATCCCAGTGCGCTCAAGCACGGGGTACTTCCTGAGGACGCGATCCAGGCAGCCGACTGGTCTCAGTGAATCGAGCCTCTCGAGGAGGAGGACTGGCCGCACCGGGAGTTGCGGCTCGGATTCGACACGCGAGCACGACTGCTTGAGACCGTGGTTCTGGTCTTTGAGAGCGGTGACGAGCTCGTGATCCACGCGATGCCTGCGCGCAAGCAGTACTGGGATCTGTTGCCCTGATCAGCCGCCCGGATCTGCCGCTGTTGGCGCGCGGAACTGCCGATGAGCGGGCGTGGGTAGGCGACTCCGGTCGTACCCGCCGCGAAGATGGATCACTCGGGAAACCGGAAGCGTCATCGCCGCCGAAGTTGAGCGACGATCATCCCGTTCTCGGCGTGCAGGTAGCGGTATCCGTCAGCCACGGTGGTGAAACGCACTGCGTTGAGACGGTCGAGAAGCGGTGCTTCCACATCGCACGCGGCCCGGGTGACCGTAGAGATCTCGATTTTCAACCGCTGCCCGTCCTCGTCGTTGCGGCGGTGGCTGTAGGTGCTTTGCAACCAGTTGCAACCGGTGAACCCGAGGAGCTCGCCGTCGTCGAACGTCAGCGTCACCTTCCCTTGAAGTTCTGAGGGCATCACCGACGAACGAGAATCACCCACGAGACCGACGACGTCCCAGGTCCCCTCCAGCACTCCCTCTCCGTTCCGGATGGTTGCTGAGGCAGCCGCCGGGCCGTTCAGTGGGTACATCCACATGCCACGCGCAGGTGCGCCGTTGACAGTGAGCAGCACCGGGTCGTCGGAGTCGAGCGCCGCCTGGGCGGTCCGGACGACCTGCTGAATCGCCAACTCCCCGTGAGGTGCGCAGACCAAAGATGCGGTCGGCCAGGGGTCCCACGGGTCCATGTCGATGTCGACGGTGATCACCGAGCCGTCGTGCACGACCGAGCGTACGGTGTAGGTCGCCCCGTCTTGCCGGGAGAAGACACCGATGGGGTGCGACGCCGAGTCGGGAGCCGACACGAGAGCTTGGAGGGCATGTTGTGCGCGATCACCGGTGCCCGGAATGGACACGACCTCGGGTCGCAGCCCCGACCAGGTGCGGCACCCACCTTCTCGCTGTTCGGTCGCCGGATCCGGGAGGAACACGGTTGCTGTGTCGGCGTCGGTGCCGGTGGCGGCACGGTCCTCACCCGCGACAGGAGGACGCGGCGCTTCGCCGTTTCGGACCGCGAGCCCAATGCCGCCGACCACGAGGGCCAGCGTCGCCACCACCACCACCACGGCGCCGTCGCGGTTCCGCCGACGGACCCGTGCTGCAGCATCGACCATGTCATCCACGGGCGGCGGTCCGACCTGGACGCGCCCGGCGGCGCGCTCGAGCTGTTCGCTGAGGTGGTGGTTGCCGGTGTCGGTCATGGTGCTCCTCGCAGTTCGGCCAAGTGGGGGTCTTCGGCGAGGACCTTCAGCGCTCGCGACAGGCGGCTCTTCACGGTTCCTGTTGCCACTCCGAGCGCCGCGGCCGTCTGATGCTCGCTCAGGTGGGCGTAGTAGCGCAGCACCACGACCGTCCTCTGATCACCGTTGAGACGGTCGAGACTGCGCAACACCACATCGGTGGTGTCGACAGCCGCAGTTTGGTCGGGGTTGGGCGTGTCGGGCAGGTCAGCTGTGGCGCGTTCGCCTGTCCAGCGTCGTCGGCGTGAAGAGGTGAACGTGTTGAACAGGACACGGTGTACATAGCCGTCACGATCATCGGCTCGTTGCACCTTGCGCCAGTGAACGAGGCAGCGCATCAGGGCCGTCTGCACCACGTCCTCCGCCTCCGCAGGTGAACAACCAAGCAAGACAGCAGCCCGCACCAACCGCGACCACCGAGCCGCGACGAACTGGCTGAACTCGTCGTTCCTGGTCATCCCGTCCCTGTCTCGTTGGGTCCCTACCAACGTAAACGCGCCAGCTCGGGGTCGAGGTTCCGTATACCGGTCAATCGACACACGTGCCCACTGGCTGGTGCGGGCGCTAGCGACGATTGATCACGGTGACACGATGCGAGACTTGGCGAGCCAGCACCAGTGATCAAACGTCCGCATCTGCCGCGATCCGCGCGGAAGCGCGCCGAGTTTCAAGACGCGGGTGCGCCTTCGGCTACGCCGCTCTGCCCGTGCTTCGCGGGCCGATCGACGGGTGTGGTGCGCTGGCACGTTCGCGGTCAGGTCCGTGAACATCATCAATGTCGGTGGTGTCTGATTGAGTCCGGGTATGGCAGAAATCTCGGGTAGCCAGATGGTGGATCGGGGCGGTGCGCTGCATGTTGTCGGGCGTCCGTCGCACCCGATCCTGACCTGCGCTGCTCGGGTACGCGAAGCCCTCGACGAGGTCGCCGACATCGACCCGTTGTTCGCCACCACCGAGGCCAAGAAGGCCATGCTCACCGAGCTCACCGAGCTCGCGGACCGGATGGTGGCGTTGCGCAACGACGTCCTCGCCGCCGCCGATGACGTCGCAGCTGACACTGCCGCTCGGCGTACCGCCAACTGGGTCGCCGACTCCACCCGCGAGCACCCCGGACGTGTCGCGCGTGCCCAGGACCTCGGCGAAACCCTCCGCGTCCGCTACCAGGTGCTGGGTGCCGCGGTGCGCGACGGGCGAGTCCGGATGAGCCAGGCCGAGATCGTCGTCAAAGCCCTCGACAAAGCACCACCCTCGGTCTCGCGCGAGCTCCGCAAGCGCGCCGAGGCCGACCTGGTCGAACTGGCACAGAAGTGGGGACCCAAAGCGCTCACCCGGCTCGCCGACCGCGTCTGGTCCCACCTCGATCCCGAAGGGTTCGCCGACCACGAGCGCGAACAGCTCGACAAGGAGCTGCGCGAGGCCGAGGCCGCCACGAAGATGACGATCCGCCACCGCGGGGACGGCACCGCCGACATCACCGCGCGGATCCCGCGGCACTACGCCAAGCGGCTGCGCGGCTACCTGGAGGCGTTCACCGCACCCCGACGCGAAACAGCCCTGACCGCTGCCGGGGTCAGCATCTTCGGCATCGAGTCCGTCGCCACCACCGACGAGGCCACCGGCGCGAAGCTGTCACACGAGCGGGTGCTGGGCGAGGCGTTCTGCGCGTTCCTCGACGCCTACGACCCCAACAAGCTCCCCCAGCACGGCGGGATGGCCACCACGATCATCGTGCGTATCGATCTCGACGACCTGCGCGACGGACTCGGTGTCGGGCTCCTGCCTGATGACGGCACGATCCCGGTCTCCGAGGTCCGCCGCTACGCCTGCACCGCCGGCATCGTCCCCGCCGTGCTCGATGGTGAGGGTGAGGTCCTGGACCTGGGTCGCACCCAGCGGTTGTTCTCCGCCGCGCAACGCAAGGCACTGGCGTTGAAGTACCCCTCGTGTGCCGCGCAGGGGTGCACGATCCCCGCCCGCTGGTGCGAGGCACACCATGCCGGGGATCCCTGGTGCGAGGGCGGGCGCACCGACCTCGACGAAGGCGTCCTGCTCTGCTCCTGGCACCATCACCGCGTCCACGACCCCACGTACGAGAACACCCGCCACGTGGATGGCTCATACCGGTTCCACAGACGGACATAGATCTCGACTCCGCTCGATCAACGAAGCGGGGCGCTCGATCAGCGAAGCGGGGCGCTCGATCAACGATGGGACGACTGCCCAACCGCCAAACCTCAGGCCGGCCAGGTCTCCGGATCCTCACCCACCCGTCCGTCAATCGCCTCGCGGATCAGATCCGCGTGGCCGACGTGACGGGCGTACTAGGCAGCCCTAGTACGCCGTACCCGCAGCGAGCACCGGCGCCAGCGCGATGCCGGCGGCCGCGCCGACGAGCATGAACGGCCCGAACGGCACGTGGTCCTTGCGGTCGATCACGCCGAACAGCAGCAGCGGGATGGACAGCAGCGCCATCGCGAAGAACCCGCCGGTAGCCGCGGCGACCAGGGCGGTCCAGCTGACCGCTCCCCCAGCCATGCCCAGCACGCCGGAGAGCCGGACGTCGCCATAGCCGAAGCCGCCCGGGGCGACCCAGTTGAGCGCGAAGTAGACGGCGAAGGTCGCCAGCCAGCCGACAAGCGCACGCAGCAGGATGTCGGCGTCCCACTCGATCGCCGCCACCACCACCACGAGCAACGCGGTCAATGGATACAGCGGCGCGACCAGCACGTAGGGCAGCAGCTTCGTGCGCCAGTCGATCGCGCCGAGCGCGAGCCCCACCGGCACGATCGGCAACAGGAAGACCAGCTCCCAGTCGAGGCCGACGCCGGCGGCGTAGGCTGCGCCCGTGAGCGCACCGAAGATCACCGCGCCGGGACGGACCCACCGCCGGGCGGCCACGTCGGCGTACAGCTCCTTCGGGGGCTCGTCCGCGCGGATCTCGTCCGGCTCCGGCGCGGGCGGCTCAGGGACCCGACGCACGATCCCCGGCACCAGGAGACCGAGCAGGGCGCAGAGCGGGACGAGGACGGCGTACGCCAACGGGTCGGTGGTCACGCCCCGGCCTCCGCGCGCTCCGCAAGCGCCGACTCCCCCGCGCGCCGCAACACCTCCACACCGACCGACCGCCCGGTCATGAGCTCGACCTGGAGCACCGCCTGGTGCACGAGCAGGTCGAGCCCACTCACCAGCGGCCCGGCGGCTGATGCCGCCAACGGCGTCGGCCAGGGGTCGTAGACGACCTCGAAGGTGACCGCCGGCAGTGGCAGCCGGTCCAGGAGGTCGGAGGTCTGCGCCGCGGCTGGGATGGTCGAGACCAGCACGTCGCAGGCCGGGTTGGTGCCGGCCCCGATCTCGTCGAGCCGCACGACCTCCAGGCGCGGCGCGTCCGGGTGCCGCCCGACCGCCTCGACGGTCTCGGTCGCCCGCGCGGGGTCCCGTACGGCCAGCACAGCCTCGCGGCAGCCGAGCTCGGTGAGCGCGAGCAGCAGCGACGTCGCCGTCGCTCCCCCGCCGAGCACGACGGCCGACCCGACCGGGCCGGCGTACCGCTCCCGCAGCGCCGCAGCCGCGCCCGGGATGTCGGTGTTGTCGACCACGCGCCGCCCGCCTTCGAGCACGACGGTGTTGGCGGCGCCGGCCAGCTCTGCGCGCTTCGAGACCTCGTCGACCAGGGGCAGGACCGTGCGCTTCAACGGCATCGTCAGGCTCAGCCCGCGCCAGCTGTCGTCGAGCCCGTCGAGGAACCCGGCGAGTGAGTCCTCACGCACCTCGACGGCGTCGTAGGTCCAGTCGGACAACCCGAGCTCTGCGTACGCCGCCCGGTGCAGCACCGGCGAGAGCGAGTGAGCGATCGGCGACCCCAGGACGGCGCAGCGCGTCCCGGCAGCGACCATCAACAGACTCCCGGGTTCTCGCGGCACCAGGTGCGCAGCCGCTCGACGTTGGCGTTGTGGTCGCCCTGGCCGACGGCGAACGCGGTCTCACCGGTCTCGAGGTTCACCGCCACGAAGTAGCACCAGCCCTCGCTGGTGGGGTTGAGCGCGGCTTCGAGTGCCGCGGCACCGGGCGACGCGATCGGTCCGGGCGGGATGCCGTTGGACTGGTAGGTGTTGTAGTCCGACTCCAGCGAGCGCATCTCGTCATCGGTGAAGACCGAGTCGTTCTTGCCCGAGGCGTAGTGCACCGTCGAGTCCATCTGCAGCCGGCCCTGAGGTACGCCGCTGGCGACGCAGGACCCGTCGAGCCGGTTGTAGATCACCTCGGCCACCCCGGGCATGTCCTCGGGGCGGTTGACCTCCTTCTCGATGATGCTCGCCACGGTCACCAGGTCGTGCTCGGAGAGGCCGACCGTCTGGGCGTCCGACAGCGGCAGCTCGGCGGCGAAGTCGGTGAACCGCTGCAGCATCCGCTCCAGCATCTGACGTGCCGTGGTGCCGGGCGGGAAGTCGTAGGTCGCCGGGAAGAAGTAGCCCTCCGGGTTGCCGTCGGCCGACGGCGGCAGCTCCATCGCCTCCACCGCGCGGCGCAGCTGGCGCATCGTCACGTCGGTCTGGGCAGCGAGCCGCTGGAGGATCTGCTCGAGGCGGAAGCCCTCGGGGATCGTGATGGAGGTTCGGGCGATGTTGTCGGGGTCGATCAGCACCGCCAGTGCATCGGCGGCCCGCATCTCCTCCTGCAGCTCGTAGGACCCGACCTGGATGCCGCGCGAGCGCTCGTCACCGGCGGCTGCGGCGGTGAACGCCTCGACGCTGGCGACGACGTTGGCGGCCTTCAGCGTGCGGCCGATCGCGGCGGTGGTGTCGCCCTCCTCAACCTGCACGATCACGCTGCCGGAGCCCGGGCCGGGATAGTCCTCGGGGTCGGAGGCCCAGCCGTCGAGCCAGTCGCGGCCCTTGTCGACGGCGAACCACAGCCCGACCGCCACCAGGACGAGCGCGACGAGCGCAGCGATGCACCCGACCGACACCCGGCGCCGGGGCGCGGAGCGCCGGCGACCGCCGCGACCGGACTCCTCACGGGCGTCGTCGGTCGGCTCCTCGTCGTTGCCGTCGCCACCGATCAGGTCGAGTCCGAGGTTGCTCACGCGTCTGCACTTCCCTTCGGGACCAACTCGCCGGGTGGCGAGCCGGAGGTGCGCTCGGTGTCGAGCGCGTTCTGCAAGATGACGACGGCGGCAGCCTGGTCGACCACCGCCCGCCTCTTCTTGCCCTTCTTCCCTCCCGCGCGCAGCAACGACTCCGCCGTCACCGTGCTCAAGCGCTCATCAGACAGCCTCACGGGCACCGGGGCAAGTGCCCCGGCCAGCTCTGCGGCGAAGGTGCGCACCCGCGCCGCCGCCGGTCCCTCCCCGCCCGACAGCGACCGCGGCAGCCCGACGACGACCTCGACCGGCTCGTACTCCTGCACCAGTCCGAGGATCTGCTGCAGGTCTCCCTCGCCACGCTGGACCGTCGCCAACGGGGTCGCGATGATCCCGGATGGGTCGCACACGGCGACGCCGATCCGGACGTCACCGGGATCGACGCCGAGCCGCACTCCGGCGCGCATGGGTTCAGGCGCTCCCGCTGCGGATCGCCGTACGCACGGCCTCGAGCGCCTCGCCGATCCGGCTGACGTCGGTGCCGCCACCCTGCGCCACGTCGTCCTTGCCGCCGCCCTTGCCACCGAGCGCCGGAGCCGCCGCACGCAGCAGGTCGTTGGCCGACAGACCACGCTCGCGCGCGGCCTCGTTGGTGGCCACGACGATGGCGGGCTTCCCGCCTCCGTCACCGATCACCGCGACGACCGCAGGCGCGCCGTTGCCCAGGCGCCCCCGCACGTCCAGGGCCAGCTTGCGTACGTCGCCCCCGCCGGTGCCGGCGGCGTGGTGGCCGACGAAGCGGACCCCGCCAAGGTCTTCGGCTCCGGCAGCCAGGTCGCCGGTGGCGGCCAGCAGCTGCTCGGCGCGGAGCTTCTCGAGCTCCTTCTCCACCGACTTGAGCCGGTCGACGGTCTCCCGGACGCGGTCGACGAGGTTGTCGGGGCGCGCCTTGAGCATTCCGGTCAGGGAGTTCACCAGGTCGCGCTCACGCGCGAGGTAGGCGAATCCCTCCAGCCCGACCAGCGCCTCGACGCGGCGGTTGCCCGAGCCGACCGACGACTCCGAGGTGACCACCACGGTGCCGATCTGCGAGGACCGCTCGACGTGCGTGCCACCGCACAGCTCGCGCGACCACGGGCCGCCGATCTCCACGACCCGCACCTTTTGGTCGTCATACGTCTCGCCGAACAGCGCCAGCGCACCGAAGTCGCGCGCCTCCTGCAGCGTCATGTAGTCCGCGGCGACCGGCAGGTCCCGGCGCAGCGCCTCGTTGGAGATGCGCTCCAGGTCGCGCACCTGGTCGGGGCTGAGCGCTTTGGTCCAGCCGAAGTCCAGGCGCAGGTAGCCCGGCCGGTTGTAGGAGCCGGACTGCAACGCGGTGGGTCCGAGCACGTCGCGCAGCGCGGCGTGCACGACGTGGGTGCCGCTGTGGGCCTGCCGCGCGCCCACGCGCCACTCCTTGTCGACCTGCGCGTGCAGGGTGCCGGCAGCGCTGGAGCCGACCGCGAGCTCGCCCTCGACCACGCGCACCTGGTGCACCACCAGCCCTCGCACCGGTCGCTGGACGTCGAGCACCTCGAGCCGGCCGCCGTCGAAGGCGATGATCCCGGCGTCGGCCGCCTGCCCGCCGGACTCGGCGTAGAACGGCGTCCGGTCGAGCACGAGCTCGCCGACCGAGCCCTCACGCAGCACGTCGACCGACTGACCCTCCGACAGCAGCGCCAGCGGCGCCGACTCGGTCTCGAGGGTCTCGTAGGCGAGCCATTCCGTGGGGCCGTGCGCGTCGAGGATCCCGCGATAGACACCGGTGTCGGCGTGCTGGCCCTTCTTGGCCTTCGCATCGGCCTTGGCCCGCTCGCGCTGCTCGGTCATGAGCGCCCGGAAGCCGGCCTCGTCGACCTCGAGACCCTGCTCGGAGGCCATCTCGAGGGTGAGGTCGATCGGGAAGCCGTAGGTGTCGTGGAGCGCGAACGCCTTCTCCCCCGACAACCGCGTCCCGCCGCTCTGCTTCACCTCGCCGGCCGCGACGTCGAAGATCTGCGTACCGGCGGTCAGCGTCTTGCGGAACGCGTCCTCCTCGGCGTACGCGACGCCCGAGATACGCGCGAAGTCGGCTTCGAGCTCGGGGTAGCCGAGCTTCATGCGCTCGAAGCTGACCGGCAGCAGCTCGGGCAGTGCCCGGTCCTCGTAGCCCAGCAGGCGCATCGACCGCACGGCGCGGCGCAGCAGCCGGCGCAGGACGTAGCCGCGCGCCTCGTTGCCGGGGGTGACGCCGTCGCCGATCAGCATGAGGGCGGAGCGGACGTGGTCGGCGACGACCCGGAAGCGCACGTCGTCGGTGTGATCGGCGCCGTAGCGGCGACCCGTGAGCTCACTGGCCTTCTCGATGACCGGGAAGACCTCGTCGATCTCATACATGTTGGTCTTGCCCTGCAGCAGGTACGCGACCCGCTCCACACCGAGGCCGGTGTCGATGTTCTTGGCCGGCAGCGGACCCTCGATGTCGAAGTCGTCCTTCGCGCGGACCTGCGAGAGCGACTCCTGCATGAAGACGAGGTTCCAGATCTCCAGGAACCGGTCCTCGTCGACGATCGGTCCGCCGTCAGGCCCGAACTCCGGGCCGCGGTCGTAGTAGATCTCGCTGCAGGGACCACCGGGACCGGGAACGCCCATGTTCCAGTAGTTGTCGAGCAGGCCGCGGCGCTGGATGCGCTCGGCCGGGATGCCGGTCTCGGAGCGCCACAGCTCCGCCGCCTCGTCGTCACCGTCGAGGACGGTCACCCAGATCCGGTCACCGTCGAAGCCGAAGCCACCGGACTCCACCGATCCGGTGATCAGCTCCCAGGCCAGCCGGATGGCGCCGTCCTTGAAGTAGTCGCCGAAGGAGAAGTTGCCGGCCATCTGGAAGAACGTGCCGTGGCGGGTGGTCTTGCCGACCTCCTCGATGTCGAGGGTGCGCACGCATTTCTGCACGCTGGTCGCCCGGGCGTACGGCGGCGTCTCCTGGCCGAGGAAGTAGGGCTTGAACGGCACCATGCCGGCGTTGACGAACAGCAGGTTGGGGTCGTCGAGCAGCAACGACGCCGACGGCACGAGGGTGTGGCCGTTGCGCCTGAAGTGCTCGGTGAACCGGCGGCGGATCTCCGCGGTGTCCATCAGCGGTGGGTGCCCTTCTTGTCAGGTGTGGGGTTCGGCAAGTGCTCGGAGGGAGGGGGTACGGCGTGCAGCGCGCGCGCCGCGGGTGCCGGCAGGTCATCGACCGGGTCGGCGGCGGTGATCGCCAGCATCCGGTCGTCGATGCGGGTGCGCAGGTCGGTCTCGGCCTCGTCGCGTCCGGTCTGGAACTCCTCAACGAGGACGCGGGCGCCGGCGAAGAGCCCGTTGACGCGGTCGCGCATCCCGTCGGGGGTGAACGCCTCGGCGGCGCGCCGGGCCTTGGTGAGGGCGTAGACGCCCGCCCCCGCGCCGGCGAGGAACCAAGCGGCTCTGCTCATGCCGCTCCGTCCCCCGTGCGGTCGCGGCGAGCTTCGTGGGTCAGGTGTTCACGCTGGTGCTCGTGCAACAGGCGGCGGGCTTCGCGGAGCTCCTGCCGACGGTGCTTGCGCGAGCGGCGTACCTCCTGGCGGGCGGCGAACGCCGCTCGGTTGCGCGCCTCCGGCGAGAGCGCCCGCCGCAACCCGTGGCCGAGGACGGCCACCCGTGCCAGGGACTCCCCCAACGCGATGGCTGCGAACTGCCGGCTGTCGGTGACGCGACGCTCGACGTCGGCCGGCGCGTGCCGCGCCAGCTCAGAGCGGGGGTGGGTGGCCGGCTCACCTATCCCGGTGATCACGAACTCGGCGCGGGTCACCTGGCTGGCACGTCCCGTCGCCGGGGCAGCCTGCGCACCAGTGCGCTGCTCGAGCTCCTCGCGCAGCCGGACGATCTCCGCGTGGGCGGCGTCCTGTGCGGCCGACGTACGCCGCAGGGCGCGCGCGGTCCGCGCGGTCAGCCAGCCGAGGACCACCACCGCCAGGACAGCGGCGGCGAGCAGTCCCCCCGCCAGCCAGACCGCCCACGAAGGCAGGTCGGTCAGGGGGCCATCCATGGGGCCCGACCCTACCGCGCGGGCCGGGACCCGCGGATCAGCGCCCGTAGCCGCTCCCACCGCTCGCGGACGCCGGCCTCCGCGCCGAGGTTGGTGGGTTGGTAGTAGGTCGCGTCGAGGACGACGTCGGGGGCGTACTGCTGCTCGACCACGCCATAGGGAGCGTTGTGGGCGTACTTGTACTTCACGCCGTGCCCGAGGTCCTTCGCCCCCTGGTAGTGCGCGTCGCGCAGGTGCGCCGGCACCGGGCCGATCTTGCCGGCGCGGACGTCGGCCTGGGCGGCGTCGATGGCGGCGATGACGGCGTTGCTCTTCGGCGCGACCGCCAGCGCGATGACGGCCTGGGCGAGGTTGAGCCGGGCCTCCGGCATGCCGATCAGCTGCACGGCCTGGGCAGCCGCCACCGCCGTCGTCAGGGCGGTCGGGTCGGCCAACCCGATGTCCTCGCTGGCGAGGATGACCAGCCGGCGCGCGATGAACCGCGGGTCCTCCCCCGCCTCGATCATCCGCGCCAGGTAGTGCAGCGCCGCATCGGCGTCGGAGCCGCGGATGGACTTGATGAACGCCGAGGTGACGTCGTAGTGCTGGTCGCCCTGCCGGTCGTAGCGCACCGCGGCCCGGTCGACGGCCGTCTCCGTGGTTGCGAGGTCGATGACGACTCGCTCGCCGGTCGAGCTCGTCGAGACCCCCGCCGCTCCCGCTGCGGCCTCGAGGTAGGTCAGCGAACGCCGGGCGTCACCCCCGGCCAACCGGACCAGGTGGTCGAGCGCGTCGTCCTCGATCGTCGCCGTCCCGGCGAGGCCGCGCTCGTCCTCGAGCGCCTGGCGGATCACGTCGCGGATGTCGTCGTCGGTGAGCGGCTCAAGCGTGAGCAGCAGCGAGCGGGACAGCAGCGGCGAGATGACGGAGAAGAACGGGTTCTCCGTCGTCGCGGCCACGAGCGTCACCCAGCGGTTCTCGACCCCGGGGAGCAGCGCGTCCTGCTGGGCCTTCGAGAAGCGGTGGACCTCGTCGACGAAGAGGACCGTCTCGCGGCCGGTGCGGACCAGTTCGGAGCGCGCCGCGTCGATCGCCGCGCGCACCTCCTTCACCCCGGCCACGACCGCGGAGACCTCCGCGAAGTGCCGGTTGGTCTGCTGGCTGACGATGGCCGCGATCGTCGTCTTGCCGACCCCCGGCGGCCCCCACAGCAGCAGCGACATCGGCTGGTCACCCTCGATCAGCCGTCGCAGGGGCGACCCGGGCGCCAGCAGGTGCTGCTGGCCGACCAGCTCGTCGAGGGTCCGCGGCCGCATGCGTACGGCGAGGGGTGCCGAGGCGTGCGTGTTCCCCGCCAACGACCCGGCCGGTGTCCGGGGCGCGTGGCCGGGCACCTCGAACAGGCCGTCGCTCATGGCGCCATCGTAGGTGCGCACCCTCGCAGCGGCGGCCCGGTCGACACCGTGCGGGTGGGGCATGGTGAGAAACCAACTATGGCTACCGCTCGGCAGATCGCTCTAGCGTCCCGGCCATGCGTCCGCACCGCCTACTGCCGCGCCATCGTGCGCGGTTGCCCATCGCCATCGCCGTACTCCTCGTCCTCACTGCCTGCACCGGCACGACGGCGCCGGCCGAGAGCGCCCCGAAGGAGGACGCCGCCGCGACGGCAGCGGCGGCCGGGGCGGGCGGCAACCCCCACACCCAGGACCTCTGGCTCTTCGACGGTCTGCGCACGCTCGACCGGAGCGGGCAGGTGGTCGAGCACAGTGCTGCGGTGCTTGCTCACCTCAGTGACCTGGAGCCCACCGGTGACGCCATCGAGCTGATCCCCGGTGCGACGTTCTATCCACTCGAGCAGATCGGTGCGCACCTGAAGGGTCCGGACGGCGAACCGCGCACTGACGCCGATGCCGTCGTCGGCCTCGTCGAGACGGAGGTGGGCGCGACGTTCGCGGTGCTCGGCAGCGTGAACGCGAACAGTCAGGTCCCGATCTCGATCGAGGACCGGTTCTTCTTCGACATGGAGTTCGTCGGCGACAGCATCGCGGTGGGCGACCTGGTGAGTGCCGACTACACGCTGGTGCAGCTGCTCCCGACCGGGGAGGCCGCCGAAGCCGAGCTGAACTCGCTCGAGCTCGCCGCCCACCGCGCAGCGGCCGGGGCCCTCTCTTACACCGCAGACGACGACGGCGACGTGATCGTGCTGACCCACCAGCTCGGGCGGATCGTCCAGGGCTCGACCGGCCCGGAGCTCCCCCCGAAGTCGGACGACATGATCGACGGCCTGAAGAAGGACAAGGCGAAGTGTCTGATCCGCTCTGCCCGTCCCGGGGCCGCACTCAAGTGCATCGGGCAGCACTTCAAGAACTTCGGCGACGGGGCGTTGAGCAGCTGGCAGCAGATCTGGCGCAACGACACCCCGGAGCCGTGGCGTCCGCCGTCGCCGGAGCCTCCTCCCCTGCCCCCGGCCCCGCCGCACCCGCCGTGCATCCACCCGCCGTGCGGCAAGTCGACCGGCGACCCGCACCTGACCACGCTCGACGGGCACCGCTACGCCATGCAGGCCGTGGGTGAGTTCGTCCTCGCCCGCCACGAGAACGACGGCGTGGAGGTCCAGATCCGGACCGCAGCGGTCGACGAGCACGTGTCCTGGGTGGACCGCGTGGCGGTGTTCGTCGGCGAGACGCGCATCATCGCCGGTCTCGACGACCTGATCATCGACGGCAAGGCACACACCCTGCGAAAGGCCCCACACACGAGCGACGGGGACGGCTACGAGCTCACCCACCACAACAAGGTGAGCGTCGTGGAGACCGACGCAGGTCATCGCATCTGGATCAGTCGAGGCGTCCGCGCGACCATCAACGTCGTCGTGGCTGCCGCGGAGGCGGACGGCGGGTGGGCGGGCCTGCTCGGCGACGCCGATGGCGATGTTGCCAACGACCTCAGCACCCGCGACGGTGATCGGCTCGACCTGGACCCCGGCTTCGACGAGTTCTATGACCTCTTCGTCGCCGGCTGGCGGGTCAGCGACGCCGAGAGCCTCTTCGACTACGCGCCCGGCGAGGACACCGACACGTTCACCGACCTGGCCATGCCCCAGGCGGAGATGACCGTGAACGACCTCGGGGCCGACCAGCGTGCGCACGCCGAAGCTGCGTGCGGCCTCGCCGGGGTCGTGATGGCGACGGCTCTCGCCGAGTGCGTCCTCGACTACGCCCTTACCGGGGAGATCGACACCCTGCGAAGCGCCCGGGTCAGCGATCTGGTCGACAGCGTGTTGGACGGCCGGACCGACCCGTACGGCGTCCCGCTGGACGGCGACAGCCCCGGACCCGAGGCGGTGGACGCGTGGAGGGTCGGAGGCGAGAGGCTGCTCGGCGCCCACGCCACCGACGGGTCGGTGACCCATCACTGTCCGGCAGTCGAGGCCGACGTGCTGAGCGGTGCTGTGGTCTACGGCGACGGCACCTACTCACCGGACTCCGGCGTGTGCGCAGCTGCTGTTCACGCTGGCGTGATCACCGTCGACGGCGGCACCATCGAGGTCATTGCCACGGTGCCCGACGCAGCGGGGTATGCCGCGCGTGAGCGCAATGACGTAAGAGCCCGAGCTCTGCGTGCCGACTACCCGTGGGGGTTCCGGGTCAGGCGAGCCGACTGACCCGGCGTCGGTCCGGCCACCGCACTCAGACGGGCTCGGTGGCCGGCTCCGGCTTGGCGTCGACGCCGGCCTCCTTGCGCTGCTCGGGCGTGATCGGCGCGGGCGCCGCGGTGAGCGGGTCGTAGCCGCCGCCGGACTTCGGGAAGGCGATGACCTCGCGGATCGAGTCGGTGCCGGCGAGCAGGGCGCAGATCCGGTCCCAGCCGAACGCGATGCCGCCATGGGGCGGGGCGCCGTACTTGAACGCCTCGAGCAGGAAGCCGAACTTCTCCTCGGCCTCCGCCTCGCCGATGCCCATGATCTCGAAGACCCGCTTCTGCACGTCTTCGCGGTGGATACGGATCGAGCCGCCACCGATCTCGTTGCCGTTGCAGACGATGTCGTAGGCCCAGGCCAGCGCGTTGCCGGGGTCGGTGTCGAACTCGTCGAGCTGCTGGGGCGAGGTGAAGGCGTGGTGGACCGCGGTCCACTGGCCGGTGCCGACCGCGACGTCGCCGGAGGCGACCGCCTCGGAGGCCGGCTCGAACAGCGGGGCGTCGACCACCCAGCAGAACGCCCAGGCGGACTCGTCGATCAGGCCGGCGCGGCGGCCGATCTCCAGGCGCGCAGCGCCGAGCAGCGCGCGCGAGCTCTTGACCGGGCCGGCGGCGAAGAAGATGCAGTCGCCGGGCTGGGCACCGACGTGAGCGGCGATGCCCGCCTTCTCGGTGTCGCTGAGGTTCTTGGCGACCGGACCGCCGAGCTCGCCGTCCTCGCCGACGAGCACGTAGGCCAGACCCTTGGCGCCGCGCTGCTTGGCCCACTCCTGCCACGCGTCGAGCTGCTTGCGCGGCTGGCTCGCACCGCCGGGCATGACCACGGCACCGACGTACGGCGCCTGGAACACCCGGAACGAGGTGTCCGCGAAGAACTCCGTGCACTCGGTGAGCTCGAGGCCCATCCGCAGGTCGGGCTTGTCGGTGCCGAAGCGCGCCATGGCGTCGGCGTACGTCAGCCGCTCGAACGGAGCGGAGAGCTCGACGCCGATCAGCTTCCAAATCGCGACGAGCAGGTCCTCGGCCAGGGCGATCACGTCGTCTTGCTCGACGAAGCTCATCTCGATGTCGAGCTGGGTGAACTCGGGCTGGCGGTCGGCGCGGAAGTCCTCGTCGCGGTAGCAGCGCGCGATCTGGAAGTAGCGCTCCATGCCGGCGACCATGAGCAGCTGCTTGAACAGCTGCGGGCTCTGCGGCAGGGCGTACCAGCTGCCCGGCTGCAGACGCGCGGGCACGAGAAAGTCGCGCGCGCCCTCGGGGGTCGAGCGGGTCAGGGTCGGCGTCTCGATCTCGACGAACGCGCGCTGGGTGAGCAGCTCCCGGGCGACCCGGTTGACGTCACTGCGCAGGCGCAGCGCGGCCGCCGGGCCGGAGCGGCGCAGGTCGAGGTAGCGGTGACGCAGGCGCGCCTCCTCGCCGACCTCGCCACCGCTGTGGGCGCCGTCGTCGATCGGGAACGGCAGCGGCGCGGCGGTGCTGAGCACCTCGAGGTCGTCGGCGATGACCTCGATGGCGCCGGTCGGGAGCTGGTCGTTCTCGTTGCCCTCGGGGCGCACGGAGACCTGACCGGTGACCTTGATGCAGTACTCCGAGCGCAGCTGGTGGGCGACCTCCTCGTCGCGCACGACCACCTGCACGACCCCGGATGCCTCGCGCAGGTCGAGGAAGGCGACCCCGCCGTGATCGCGGCGGCGGGCGACCCAGCCGGCCAGCGTCACGGTCTGACCGGCGTGCTCTGCGCGCAGGCTGCCGGCGTCATGGGTGCGGATCACGAGAGCTCCTCGAGGGTGGTGGAGACGATGGTGGGGTGAAGGTCCTGGGTGGGAGGCTGCCACGCATCGGGATCGGCCTCCACTTGGTTCCCGTCGCGGATGTCCTTGACCTGGTGGACGGTTTCGTCCGCCGCGGTCGGCGGGAACCAGACGAACGGGATCCCGCGGCGCTCGGCATACCTGATCTGCTTGCCGAGCTTCTGCGCCGAGGGCGCCACCTCGGTCGGGATGCCGCGGGCGCGCAGGCGTTGGGCGACCTGGTTGCTGACCGTGCGGGAGTCCTCGTCCCAGACGGCGACGAGGACGGCCGACGGCACCGGGCGCGAGCCGCGCAGGTGTCCGCGGGCGATCAGCGGGATGAGCGTGCGGGAGATCCCGAAGGAGATGCCGACACCCGGGTACGTCGTCTTGCCGTCGGAGGCCAGGGCGTCGTAGCGGCCACCGCCCCCGACCGACTTCAGCGACTCGAAGCCGTCCATCGAGATCTCGAAGACGGTGCCGGTGTAGTAGTCCAGGCCGCGGGCCAGGCTGAGCTGGGCGCGCACGGAGAACCGGTCGCCGTCGAGATCGCTGACGCCGTCGACGACGGCGGCGAGCTCGGCCAGGCCGGTCTCGAGCAGCTCGTGCTCGACGCCGAGCGCCCGCACCTGCTCCACGAAGCTGCCGTCGGCGGCGGTGATCGTCGCGAGCTCCAGACAGGACGCCGCCTGGGCGTCGTCGAGCCCGGCGTCGGTCACGAGCAGCGCCGCGACCTCGTCGGTCGAGAGCTTGTCGAGCTTGTCGATGACGGTGATGACCTTGGCCGGGTCGGGCGCGCCGATGCCGCGGTAGAAGCCCTCGATCAGCTTGCGGTTGTTGATCCGCAGGGTCATCGGCGGCAGGGGCAGCGCGGAGATGGCCTCGGCCATCACCCGCGCGACCTCGACGTCGAAGTGGAAGGGCAGCTCGTCCTTCATCACCACGTCGATGTCGGCCTGGGTGAACTCCCGGAAGCGTCCCTCCTGGGGCCGTTCACCGCGCCAGGCCTTCTGGACCTGGTAGCGCCGGAACGGGAACTCCAGCTTGCCGGCGTTCTCGAGCACGTAGCGGGCGAACGGCACCGTGAGGTCGAAGTGCAGCCCCATCCCCGCGTGCCCCTCCTCGGAGGTCTCCTGCAGCCGGCGCAGGACGTAGACCTCCTTGGAGGTCTCCCCCTTGCGCAGCAGCTGGTCGAGGGGCTCGACGGCGCGGGTCTCGATCTCGGCGAAGCCGTGCAGGGAGAAGGTACGGCGCAGCGAGTCGGCGACCGTGCGCTCGACGACCCGCTCGGAGGGCAGCAGCTCGGGGAAGCCGGACAGCGGCGTGGGCTTGCTCATCGCACTCACAACCCTCGCGTGACCGGCGGGACCGGGCCGTTGCCCTCGTCGAGGCCACGGGCAATCTCGAGGAGGTAGGGGTTGGTGGCCCGCTCGCGGCCGATGCTGGTCTGCTCACCGTGGCCGGGAAGCACGACGATGTCGTCGTCGAGCGGCAGCACCTTGGCCGCCAGGCTCTGCAGCATGGTGGCGTGGTCGCCGCCGGGCAGGTCGGTGCGACCGATCGAGCCGGCGAAGAGGACGTCGCCGGAGAACAGCAACGCGCTGACGTCGGCGTGCGCCGGGTCGTCGTACGGCGTCCGGAACATCACCGACCCGCGCGTGTGGCCGGGCGCGTGGTCGACGCGGAACTTCACGCCGGCCAGCTCCAGCTCCTCGCCGTCGGTGACCTCCGCGACGTCGTCGGGCTCGGCGAACTCGTACTTGCCGCCGAGCAGCATCCCGGCGGTCTCGGGCGACATGCCGGCCATGGGGTCGGAGAGCAGGTGCCGGTCCTCGGGGTGGATGAAGGCGCGGGCGTCGTAGGTGCCGGCGACCGGAGCGACACACCACATGTGGTCGATGTGTCCGTGGGTGACCAACACCGAGACCGGCTTGAGGCGGTGCTCGCGGACGACCTCGGCGACCCCGGCTGCGGAGTCCTTGCCGGGGTCGACGACCACGCACTCCGCCCCGGGACCGGTGGCGATCACGTAGCAGTTCGTGCCCCAGGGGCCTGCGGGAAATCCAGCGATCAGCACCCCGGGAGCCTAGCGACCGTGGTACGGCGAGCGCGCATCCGGGCTGGTCACCCGTAGCCGCCCGACACGCAGCGGTCCGTGACTACGATGGGCGACCGATGCGCTCGCCGCGAGCGCGTCGCCATCCGCCAGCGAGCAGTGAGGTACCCGTGACCAGCCAGGGCAACTCCGACCAGGGCAACCCCGAGCCGGGCAACGCCGACACGCCCCGCCCGGGCCCGGTGCCCGGCCCGCGGCCGACGCCGCGCCCCCCGGGCCCGCGCCCTGGCGCCCCCGCCGCGCGTCCCGCCACGCCGGTCGTGCCCGTCGCTCCTCCGACGGTCGCCGACGCCCCCACCTGGGGTCGGGTCGCCGAGGACGGCACGGTCTATGTCCGCACCGCGGACGGCGAGCGGGCGGTCGGGCAGTACCCCGAGGGCACCGCGGAGGAGGCGCTGACGTTCTTCGTACGCCGCTTCGAGGCGCTCGCGTTCGAGGTCGACCTGCTGGAGAAGCGGATCGCCACCGGCACCGTCGCGACGGGCGACGCCGAGGCGTCGCTGACCAAGCTGCGCGGCGAGGTCGTCGGTGCGAACGCCGTCGGCGACCTCGGGTCGCTCGAGGAGCGCCTCACCGCGCTCGAGTCGCTCATCGAGGAGCAGCGCGCCGCTCGCAAGGCCGAGCGCGCCCAGCGCGTCGAGCAGGCGCGCGCCCGGATGGCGCAGATCGCCGACGAGGCCGAGAAGGTCGCGGCCGGCAACGACTGGCGCAACGGCGCGAACCGGCTGCGCGACCTCCTGGAGGAGTGGAAGGGCCTGTCCCGGCAGGACAAGACCTCCGACGACGCGCTGTGGCGCCGGTTCTCCACCGCCCGGACGACCTACACGCGACGCCGCAAGGCCCACTTCGCCGAGCAGAACCAGGCACGCGAGGGCGCCCGCCAGATCAAGGAGCGGCTGGTGGCCGAGGCCGAGGCGTTGGCGGACTCCACCGACTGGGGACCGACGGCCGGCAAGTACCGCGACCTCATGCAGAAGTGGAAGGCCGCCGGCCCCGCACCCAAGGACGTCGACGACGCCCTGTGGAAGCGCTTCCGCGGGGCGCAGGACACGTTCTTCGGTGCCCGTGACGCCGCCAACGCCGCCCTCGACGAGGAGTTCGCCGCCAACGCCGAGGTCAAGGAGGCCCTGCTCGCCGAGGCCGAGGCACTGCTGCCGATCGAGGACATCAAGGTCGCCAAGGAGAAGTTCCGCGGCATCGCCGAGCGTTGGGAGGCCGCCGGCAAGGTCCCGCGGGCCCGGATCAAGGAGCTCGAGGCGCGCATCCGCAAGGTCGAGCAGGCGATCCGGTCCTTCGAGGACGAGCAGTGGCGCCGTACGGACCCCGAGAAGTCGGCGCGTGCCAACGAGATGGTGACCAAGCTCGAGACTGCCATCGCCGACGTCGAGGCGGACCTCGCCAAGGCACGCGAGGCCGGCAATGCCAAGAAGGTCGCCGAGCTGGAGGAGAACCTCGCCTCGCGTCAGGCGTTCCTGGAGATGGCGCGCCGGACGTCGCAGGAGTTCAGCGGCTGATCCCGCTGGCTCCCCGGCCGGCATCACCGATGTCGTCAGGTGTCACCCACTGACACCTGACGACATCGTTGACGCGCACTCGCTCAGCCGGTGACGCGGTAGGCGTCGAAGACGCCGGGGACCGTGCGCACGGCCTTGAGCACGTGGCCGAGGTGCTTGGGGTCGGCCATCTCGAAACTGAACTTGCTCTTCGCGACGCGGTCGCGGGTGGTGCTGAGCGAGGCCGACAGGATGTTGACGTGGGCGTCGGACAACACCAGCGTGATGTCGGACAGCAACCGGGCGCGGTCGAGCGCCTCGACCTGGATGTTGACCAGGAAGACCGACTGCGCACTGGGTGCCCACTCGACCTCCAGCAGGCGCTCGGGCTGGGCCTCGAGGCTGGCAGCGTTGGTGCAGTCGGAGCGGTGCACCGAGACCCCACCACCCTTGGTGACGAACCCGAGGATCGCGTCACCCGGGACCGGCGTACAGCACCGCGCGAGCTTGACCCAGACGTCGGTGGCGCCCTTGACGATGACGCCGGCGTCGGTGCTGGTCGTCGCGCGGGTCTCGCGCGGCCGGGTGATGGTGACGGCCTCGGCGAGGTCCTCCTCGGCTCCGGCCTCTCCCCCGCGCAGCTCGATGACCTTGCGTACGACGGTCTGCGCGCCGACGTTGCCCTCGCCGACCGCGGCGTAGAGCGCCGAGACGTCGGCCAGGCGCAGCTCGGCGGCGACGGTGCTGAGCGAGTCGTGGGTCAAGACGCGCTTGAGGGGCATGCCCTCCTTGCGCAGGAGCTTGGCGATCTGCTCCTTGCCCTGCTCGATCGCCTCCTCGCGCCGCTCCTTGGTGAACCAGTGGCGGATCTTGGTGCGGGCCCGCGGGGAGGCGACGAAGCCGAGCCAGTCGCGGCTGGGACCGGCGTTGGGCGCCTTGGAGGTGAAGACCTCGACGACGTCGCCGTTCTCGAGGCGCGACTCCAGCGGCACGAGCCGGCCGTTGACGCGCGCGCCGATGGTGTGGTGGCCGACCTCGGTGTGGATCGAGTAGGCGAAGTCGACCGGAGTCGACCCCGTCGGCAGCGCGATCACGTCACCGCGCGGGGTGAAGACGTAGACCTCGGCGGAGTTGATCTCGAAGCGCAGCGACTCGAGGAACTCGCCGGCGTCCTCGGTCTCGCTCTGCCAGTCCAGCAGCTGGCGCACCCACGCCATGTCACCGGCCGAGTCGGGACCGGGCAGCTGCGGGGCCGTCGTGCCGGCGCGCTGGTCGGCCTTGTATTTCCAATGGGCCGCGACGCCGTACTCCGCGCGGCGGTGCATGGCGTAGGTGCGGATCTGGAGCTCGACCGCCTTGCCCTCGAGTCCGATGACCGTCGTGTGCAGCGACTGGTACATGTTGAACTTCGGCATCGCGATGTAGTCCTTGAACCGGCCGGCGACCGGGTTCCATCGCGAGTGGAGCACGCCGAGCGCGGCGTAGCAGTCCCGGTCGTCCTCGACCAGGATGCGGATGCCCACCAGGTCGTAGATGTCGGAGAAGTCGCGGCCGCGCACGATCATCTTTTGGTAGATCGAGTAGTAGTGCTTCGGCCGGCCGGTGACGGTGGCGTTGATGCGGGCGTTCTTGAGGTCCTTCTCGACCTGGGCGATGACCTGGGCGAGGAACTGGTCGCGCGACGGCGCACGCTCGGCGACCATCCGCACGATCTCGTCGTAGATCTTGGGGTGCAGCGTCGCGAAGGCGAGGTCCTCGAGCTCCCACTTGAGGGTGTTCATGCCCAGGCGGTGAGCCAGCGGGGCGAAGATCTCCAGGGTCTCGCGCGCCTTGCGCTCCTGGGTGTCCTGCTTGAGGTAGCGCAGGGTGCGCATGTTGTGAAGCCGGTCGGCGAGCTTGATGACGAGCACGCGGATGTCGCGGCTCATCGCCACGATCATCTTGCGGATCGTCTCGGCCTGCGCCGAGTCGCCGTACTTGACCTTGTCGAGCTTGGTGACGCCGTCGACGAGCAGCGCGACCTCGTCGCCGAAGTCCTTGCGCAGCTCCTCGAGGCTGTAGGAGGTGTCCTCGACCGTGTCGTGGAGCAGCGCGGCGCACAGCGTCGCCTCGGTCATGCCGATGTCGGCGAGGATCTGGGTGACGGCGAGCGGGTGGGTGATGTAGGGGTCACCGCTCTTGCGCATCTGGGTGCCGTGGGCCTGCTCGGCGGTGACGTAGGCGCGCTCGATCAACGCCAGGTCGGCCTTGGGGTGGTTGGCCCGGATGCTGCGGAAGAGCGGCTCCAGGACCGGGTTCCCGGACTGGCTGCGGGTGCCGATGCGGGCCAGTCGTGCACGCATGCGGCGACCGGACGGCGTACCGGTGTTGACCGGGACCGGGGCCACGGTCGGGCTGGCGGCGCGCGTGTCCGACTCCGCGGGGTTGTCCGCGGTCCGCACCACTCGCTCGTCGCTCACAGGCCTCCTCGCACGCTTCGTGCTCCTAGTCTACGAGCGGCGTCCACCGCGGCGGGTCAGACGGTGAGCAGGGTGCTGAGGGGCGCGTCACCGGCGGCTGCGCGACCCTCGAGGAACGCCAGCTCCATCAGCACGCTCACGGCGTGGACCTCCGCGCCGGCGCGGTGCACCAGCTCCGTGGTCGCAGCGATCGTTCCGCCGGTGGCGAGCACGTCGTCGACCAGCAGCACCCGGTCGCCGGGGCGCAGCGCGTCGGTGTGCATCTCGAGGGTGGCGGTGCCGTACTCGAGGTCGTAGGTGACGCCGTAGGTCTCGGCGGGCAGCTTGCCGGCCTTCCGGATGGGGACGAACCCGACACCGAGGGCCAGCGCGATCGGTGCCCCGAGCAGGAAGCCACGGGCCTCCATCCCCAGCACCCGGTCGACGACGGTGACGCCGTCGGCGTCCCTGCCGGCCTCCGCCATCGCCTCCACGACGTCGTGGAAGGCCTCGCAGTCCGCGAGGACCGGGGTGATGTCCTTGAACAGCACGCCCGGCTCCGGGAAGTCGGGGACGTCGCGGATCAGGCGTTCGAGGGCGCCGCGCGCACGCGCTGCCGCCGCCTCCTTGGCGCTCACGACCGTCAGGAGTCCGGGCCGTCGATGATCGGGTTCTCCGGCGTCACGACCCGCACGATCGCCTGCCGAGCCACCTTCACGGTGGTGCCGGGCGCGACCTCGACCCAGGCAAGGTCGGGCTGGTCGGCGTCGAGCAGCGAGACGGTGCCGTAGAGACCCGAGGCGAGCATGACCTCCGAGCCGACCTCGACGGTGTTCTGCAGCTGGGCCATCTCCTGCGCGCGCCGGCGCTGCGGACGGATCAGCAGGAACCAGAACACGACGATGATCAGCAGGAACGGGAAGAGGGAGGCAAGCGCTTCCACGAGGAGACCTCTCGAAGACGACGGGCGACAGGCACACCCGTACGGGCAGCCTGCAGGAGTCTAGGCGGTCGGTCAGTCGGCCTCGGGGCCGGTGCCGGACTCCGCGGACGGCTGGTCGTCGAGGTCGAACAACGTCGCCCCGCCCTGGAACGCCGCGTCGGCGGGCACCGCCAGACCCAGGTGGGTCCAGGCCGCGGGGGTCGCCACCCGACCGCGCGGGGTGCGGGCGAGCAGGCCGGTGCGGACGAGGAACGGCTCCGCGACCTCCTCGACGGTCTCGCGCTCCTCCCCGACGGCGACGGCGAGGGTGCTGACACCCACCGGTCCCCCGCCGAAACGCCGGCACAGGGCGTCGAGCACCGCCCGGTCGAGGCGGTCGAGGCCGGACTCGTCGACCTCGTAGAGCTCCAGTGCGGCCCGGGCGATCGGGTGGGTGACCACGCCGTCGGCGCGGACCTGGGCGTAGTCGCGCACGCGGCGCAGCAGGCGGTTGGCGATGCGGGGGGTGCCGCGCGAGCGCGAGGCGATCTCGCCGGCACCCTCGTCGGTCAGCTCGACCTCGAGCAGCGCCGCGGACCGGCGGACGATGCGCTCGAGGTCGGCCGTCTCGTAGAACTCGAGGTGGCCGGTGAAGCCGAAGCGGTCGCGCAGCGGACCGGGCAGGAGGCCGGCGCGGGTGGTCGCCCCGACGAGCGTGAACGGCGGCAACTCGAGGGGGATGGCGGTCGCGCCGGGCCCCTTGCCGATGACGACGTCGACCCGGAAGTCCTCCATGGCGACGTACAACATCTCCTCGGCCGGGCGCGACATCCGGTGGATCTCGTCGACGAAGAGGACGTCGCCCTCGTGGAGGCCCGAGAGGATCGCGGCGAGGTCGCCGGCGTGGGTGATCGCGGGGCCCGACGTCAAGCGCAGGGGGCTGCCGACCTCGGCCGCGATGATCATCGCCAGCGTCGTCTTCCCGAGCCCGGGCGGGCCGGAGAGCAGCACGTGGTCGGGCGCGCGACCACGGCCGCGCGCCGCCTCGAGGACCAGAGACAGCTGCTCGCGGACCCGCTCCTGGCCGACGACCTCGTCGAGGGTCCGCGGACGCAGGGCGGCCTCGACGGCCCGGTCGTCGCCGTCGGCGTCGGCGGCCGTCAGCGATCGGCCGGCGAGGTGCTCGGCCTCCGCAGCGGCGTACGCGTCGTCGATGGGGCTGTCGTCGATATGGCTGTCGTGGTGGTCCATGTCAGGCCTTGCTCAGCGTGCGCAGGGCGGCGCGCAGGAGCGCGGCGACGTCGGGTTGGCCGCCGTCGGCGGTCTGCTGCTCGGCCTCGCCGCCGACCGCCTGGACCGCGCGGTCGGCCTCCTTGGCGGACCAGCCGAGTCCGACCAGCCCGGCGTGGACCTGGTCGGCCCAGGCCGCTGCTGCAGCGACGGCCCGAGCAGCGGGCGTCGCGGGGACAGCCGACCCCGGGGCGCCGATGCGGTCCTTGAGCTCGAGGATGATCCGCTGGGCGCCCTTCTGCCCGATGCCGGGTACGGCGGTGAGGGTCTTGGCGTCCTCGCTGGTGACCGCACGGCGCAGGGTGTCGGGACTGTGGACCGCGAGCATCGCCTGGGCGAGCTTCGGGCCGACACCGGAGGCCGTCTGGAGCGTCTCGAACATCGCCTTCTCGTCGGCGTCGGAGAAGCCGAAGAGCGTGAGCGACTCCTCGCGCACCACCATGCTCGTCGGCAAGGTGACGTCGGCGCCGAGGCTGAGCTCGGCCAGCGTGGTCGGCGTGCAGTTGAGCTCGAGACCGATGCCGCCGACCTCGACCACGGCGGAGGTCAACGTCACCTCGGCGACGCGACCGCGGACGAACGCGATCACGCGAGGGTCCCCTGCCGCCGGGTCGCACGCGCCGCGGCCAGCGCGGCATCGATGCGGCTCTGCGCCCCGCCCCGCAGGACGTGGCAGATGGCCAGGGCCAGCGCGTCGGAGGCGTCGGCGGGCTTGGGGGTGGCGTCGAGCCGGAGCAGCCGGACCACCATCGCCGCGACCTGGGCCTTGTCGGCGCGACCGCTGCCACTGACCGCTGCCTTGACCTCGCTGGGCGTGTGGAGGGCGACCGGGAGCCCGCGGCGAGCAGCCGCGACCATGGCGACGCCGCTGACCTGGGCGGTGCCCATCACGGTGCGGACGTTGTGTTGGCTGAAGACCCGCTCGACCGCGACGGCATCGGGGCGGTGGAGGTCCAGCCAGGCGTCGATCTCGGTGCCGATGGCGTGCAGCCGCTCGGCGATCGGCAGGTCGGTGGCCGACCGGGCGACGCCCACGGCGACCAGGCTCATGGCGCGACCGCCGCTGCTGTCGACCACGCCCAACCCGCACCGGGTCAGGCCGGGGTCGATCCCCAGCACGCGCATGCCGCCTCCTGCCGTCCGAACATGTGTTCGCTCAGAGCACGCTATCCGGCCACACGGACGGACCGGCCACCGACACGCCCGGTCAGTCCTCGTCGAGCTGCGCCATGACCTCGTCGGAGACGTCAAAGTTGGCGTAGACGTTCTGCACGTCGTCGAGGTCCTCGAGGGCCTCGACCAGCCGGAAGACCTTGCCCGCGCCGTCGGCGTCGAGCTCGACCTGCATCGACGGCACGAACGACGCCTCGGCGGAGTCGTAGTCGAGTCCCGCCGCCTGCAGCGCCGTACGCACCTGGACCAGGTCGGAGGCCTCGGTCACGATCTCGAAGGTCTCGCCCAGGTCGTTGACGTCCTCGGCTCCGGCCTCGAGCGTGGCCTCGAGCAGCTCGTCCTCGGTGACCTGGCGACCGTCCTGCTCCTGCGGGACGAGGATGACGCCCTTGCGACCGAAGAGGTACGCCACCGAGCCCGGGTCGGCCAGCGACCCGTTGTTGCGGGTCATCGCCGTCCGCACCTCCATCGCGGCGCGGTTCTTGTTGTCGGTGAGGCACTCGATCAGCATGGCGACGCCGTTGGGGCCGTAGCCCTCGTACATGATCGTCTGGTACTCGGCACCCCCGGCCTCGGCGCCGGAGCCGCGCTTGACCGCGCGGTCGATGTTGTCGTTGGGGACCGACGACTTCTTCGCCTTCTGGATGGCGTCGTAGAGCGTCGGGTTGCCGGTCGGGTCACCGCCGCCCATCCGGGCCGCGACCTCGACGTTCTTGATCAGCTTGGCGAAGAGCTTGCCCCGACGGGCGTCGATCACGGCCTTCTTGTGCTTCGTGGTCGCCCACTTGGAATGTCCGGCCATGCGGTGTCCTCGCTCCGTCCTGTCGACTGACCTGTGATCTGCGCTCGGCGGTCAGGCGGGTCGCGCGGAGAGGGTGTCCCCGACCGATGCTCGGACCAGGTCCACGAAGAACGAGTGGACCCGTGCGTCTCCTCCCACCTCGGGGTGGAACGCGGTGGCCACGAGCGGTCCCTGCCGGACCGCGACGATCCTACCCACGGCGGGGTCCTGCGCGAGGACCTCGACCCCCGCGCCGGCCTCCTCGACCCACGGAGCACGGATGAAGACACCCGGCACGGTGCCGACGGCATTCGCCGACCCGGCCATCTCGACCTCGCCCTCGAAGGAGGCGACCTGGCGACCAAAGGCGTTGCGGCGCACCGTGATGTCGAGCCCGCCGAAGGTCTCCTGGCCGACGGCGCCGTCGACCACGCGGTCGGCCAGCAGGACCATCCCGGCGCAGGTGCCCAGCGCCGGCATGCCCGCGCGGATGCGGTGCTGGATCGGCGCGAACAACTCGAACGTGCGCGCCAACTTCGCGATCGTCGTGGACTCCCCACCCGGCAGCACGAGCGCGTCGACCGCGGCGAGCTCAGCGGGGCGGCGCACGGCGATCGCAGTGGCACCCGCCGCGGCCAGCGCCGCGAGGTGCTCGCGGACGTCGCCCTGGAGGGCGAGGACGCCGATGGTGGGGGTCACGAGAACGGAGGTTATCGGCTGAAGACCCTCAGCTGCATGAAGTCATCAGTCCCAGCCCAACCACGCTCGTGGCACGACCGGTGTCGGTGACCCCCGGGCTGCTCACCCATGTCTGTGCCGACGCCAAGTACGACCGGACGCGCACGGTCACCCCGACGTTGATCCCGATCAGGCTCTCCAAGAGGGCTGGAGCGTAGTTGGTGGTCTGCAGAGTCCCCGGTGCGCCGTTGTTCGCGATACGGCGCGTTTCACGCACCACTCCAGCGGGCTGCTCGAGAGTGACCAGGAAGTCGTAACGAGCGTCGGGGTTGGTCCACGCGAAAACGAGCGGCGAAAGCAGACCCGACGAGACGCATTCCACCGAGTTCGGCGACCGGACGCTGTCGGCGTGAATCACGCCCGTGGTCACCACTGCCGTATCGGTGTAGGCGGCTGTCGTCGTCGAGACAGAGCCCAACGTCACTGCAAGCACACCAACGAGCCCACCGAGGAGGTGCTGGGTGGCACGCCGCCGCTTCGCAACTCTCACGGCGTCACCTGGACGGCATCGAAAGTCAAGGCGACGGCGCCGGAAGCGCCCTGGTTCGCGTTACCCGCGGTGTCGTCCATGGCGATCAGGACGCACACGACCTCGCTCTGACCAGCGGTCAGCAACTGCGGACCAGCGGTCAGCAGACTGCTGCCGGCGGTCACCGCAACCACCGAACCCATTGCTGGGTGCGTGCAGGAGTCGACGCGCGGGTAGCTCGCATCATCGACGGGTGCACCCCGGTGCAGCGTGACCAACAAGGGATCCCCCGAGTACCCCCATGCCGGGGTGGCGGCCCTCGTGGCGGTCGCGGTCCACTTCAGGTCCGGAGTGCCGACATTGGAGATTGTTAGGGCAAACGCCTGCGCCTCTCCCGGAGTCAAGTCGTTCGTGGCGATCGCGGCGACAGTGACGCTCGTGCCCGTCCCGACGGCCTCTCCGTTGACTCGCAGATCCATCGACCCGGCCCGGATGGGTCCACTCCTGACGGTCGCGGTGTCGGTCCAGTAGGCCCAGGCCCCGGCGACCCCGGTGCCGGCGAGGACACCGAGGATCACCAGCACTGCTCGCCACGGCGGCCGCCGCGAGGCAACGTGACGGCCGCGCGTCACGGGACGCCGACCGGTTCGTCACGCTCGGCGCGATGCCGGCCCCGTGCATCACCGTGGTCGCCCTGAGGCGTGCGTCGCCGGCGATCCCGGTAGGCCGAGCTGAAGAGCGAGACTCCGTAGATCGCGAGCAGACCAGCGAGTAGCCAGATGCCCCACCGTCGTTCACGCAGGTCGAGCAGTGTGCCTGCGCGACCCAGGTGAGGGACCGCGTACCAGACCTCGCCACGGACTTGGACCGGACGGACCCATTCGGCGTCCGGGACCGGGTTCGCGTCGCCGCGGGTCTGGTAGCGGATCTCACCTTCGCGGATGCCCACAGCGACGACACGATGCGTGACGACCGCCTCCCGCCCGGACTCCGGCTGATAGGTGATGACACTGCCGATGGTGATCGCGTCTGGCTCCACCGCGCGCACGACCACCAGCGCACCAGTGGGGTACGCCGGAGACATCGACCCGCTGAGTACGGCGTACGGCGTCGCCCCCGCGACGCGAGGGACGACGACGGCCACCGCCAAGACAGCAAGCAGTCCCAGCAGCACTGCCCAGGTGCCCGCTCGGAGCACCACGCGCACCACCCTCATCGTCGGTCCCGAGCCAGACGCATTAGGGCATGTCTGACAAATGTCGGGTCCAGGCGATCACGGCGTTGAGGACAGCGGCTGCGCGGTAGGTGATGGCGAGCTTGTCGTAGCGGGTGGCGAGTCCGCGCCACTGCTTGAGGTGGCAGAAGCGGCGCTCGACGACGTTGCGTCCCTTGTAGATCTCGGCGTCGAAAGCCGGCGGTCGTCCGCCGCGCGATCCTCGCCGTCGGCGGTGTCCTTGTTGGTCGGAAGGCTCAGGGATGGCTGCGCGGATGCCGCGCTGGCGCAGATGAGTGCGGATCGCGCGTGAGGAGTAGGCCTTGTCCGCGCGCACGAGGTCGGGTCTGGTTCGTGCTCGCCCGACCGGCTGCGCGACGCGCAGGTGCGCCATCAACGGCCCGAACATCGGCGAATCGCCCGCCTGCCCGGGACTGAGCAGCACCACCATCGGTAGGCCGTGGCCCTCGACCAGGGAGTGGATCTTGGTCGACAACCCGCCGCGGGAACGCCCGATCGCGTGGTCAGGCGGCTCCGCGAGCCGGTCGGGTGGATTCGTGTAACTCGATCCAGCCCCCTGTGAGGCGCGTGGTGTTCGTCGCGTGCTGGTGAGCACGCGCGATCGTGGAGTCCACCGACAGCGACCAATCGACCAGCCCGGCAGCATCGGCCGCAGCGGTCAACCGGTCCAGCACGGTGTCCCACGTGCCGTCCTCGGCCATCCGTCGATGCCAGGTCCACAACGTCTGCCATGGCCCGTACACCTCGGGCGAATCGCGCCAGGCGATCCCGGTTCGGTAGCGGTAGATGATGCCCTCCACGACCTGGCGCGCATCAGCAAACGGGCGGCCCTGGCGCCCCGTCGGCTTCGGAAGCAGGTCCTCGATCAACGACCACTGGGCATCGGAGAGCATCTGGAAACGCGACACGACCCGAACGTTCCCAGACCTACCGCCCAATCTTTGTCAGACACGCCCTAGTCGTCCTGGTGATCCTGCGCGACGGCGACCACGATGTCCCCGAGCGTGGTGGTGAGACCGCCGTTGAGGTCGTTGTCCTCCGTGCCGTGGGGCCACGTCACCGTGACCACGACCGGGATCAGGTTTGTCCCTCCGGTCACGGTCACGTCTTCGGCTCCCGTCGCTGTACCGCGGACGGTGGCCGCCACGGTCACCTCTTCCCACGCCCCGGCGAGAGCACCCGACGGCACGACCGCTTCGATGTCGACCTGGGTCAAGTGGGTGCCGGCGACGTCGATGGCCACGTCACAGGTCATGGTGAGGGTGTCACCTGGGATCAGCCTGTCGGTTGCGGGGTCGAAGGCATCGCCTTCGAGCGTCCATACCGCAGCCCCGGCGTCGCAGTCGCTCGCGTCGACCGCCAACTTGCCCGAGGTGAGACTCGCTCCGCCGAGCGTCGCCTCGTCAGTCCAGAAGGCCAGCGTGCCGGCACCTCCGACCAGCAGCGCTCCCGCCGCACCGAGCGCCAGCGTCGCCTTGACTTCCTTGCGCATATCGACCTCCGTCCGCGGCACGGGTGCGCCACTTCCCCGAGATCGGCAGCGTGAGGCTCATCACAACCGAACCCGTTGCAAGACTTGCTCAAGTCGACGCGACGCCCAGGCGGAGGAGTCCTGGATCCACGGCGGCGGACGCCTCACGACTGGAAGCGGGACTCGGTCTGGTTGCGGGAGCGATCGGCGACGGTGACCCGCAGGTCGTAGGAGAACGGGTTGAGCCACGACGCCAGCTCCCAGATCAGTCGCTACTCGACGGCCGCGGGGGCGCTGCGCAACGTGAGCACGACGATCTCCGGTGGGGAGCCCACGCGGACCGGCGGCCCGGACGTCCCGAAGCCCCGCGAGGTCACGACCGTCACGCCGTTCACCTCGTCGACCCCGGCCAACGTGGGCTGCTGCAGCGGCACGAGCCAGCCGAACGGCCAGATCTGACCGCCGTGGGTGTGGCCGGAGAGCTGGAGGTCGACCCGGTCACCACCCGGTACCTGCAGCGGCTGGTGCGCCACGAAGATCACGAAGTCCTCGGCCTCGACCCCCGCCAGTGCCGCGTCCGCGTCGGGCGCCAGTGCACCGGTCCCGGTCGCGTCGTGCACCCCGGCCACGACGAGCTTGTCTCCCCCGCGCTCGATGCGCACCGCGTCATTGCGCAGCACGGTCAACCCGACTTCCTCGAACCGATCGAGGTACGCCGCTCCGTCACCACTCTCGACCTCGTGGTTGCCCGACACCGCGAAGGCGCCCAGCGGTGCGTCGAGATCGGCGATCGGCGCGAGCAGCGGCCCGGTGTGGACCTCCCAACCGTCGACGAGATCACCGGCCAGCACCACCAGCTCAGGGTCCTGCGCCGCGACGAGGTCCGCCATCCGCCGGGTCCACCCCTGTCCGTGGACGGCGCCCACGTGCAGATCGGTGACCAGCACGACGCGCGTCCCGTCCCAACCCGCCGGCAGACCGGCGATCTCGACGTCGTACGCCACGACCCCTGGACGCGCGGCCACCACGGCGCCGTACGCCGTCACGGCGACCGTCGCGACCACCACCGCGACCGTGCTGACCCGCAGCCACCGGCGGCGCGCCGCGAGCCGTCCCGACAGCCGCAGCACCCGCGCAGGTACGGCGACGAGAGCGCAGCCCAGGGTGAGGTACCACGCCACCGCGAGCCAGGTGAGGCCCACGACGATGACCGGGCGCCACGGCTCCGGGTCGAGGAACCGGTAGGCGACGTTGGCGACGCCGAACAACACCAGCCCACCGGCCACGACGACCAGGGAGACGATGCGGACCCATCGGGGTGCACCGGCATGGACGGTCAACCTCCGGTGCAGCCACCGCGCCCACGCGACGATCGTGGCCAACAGGAGCAGGAGGGCGAGGACGCCGAGGGCGGTCCTCAGCAGCTCACCAGCCGCACGCAACGTGTCATGTCGGGTGAGCGTAGACCGACCCCCCGCACGTGTAGACCGAGCGATCTACAGGCGGGTACCGTGGGTGCATGGCCGACACCACGACGATCCGGGTCAGCCGCGCCGCGCGCGACTCACTCAACGAGCTGGCAGCCAAGCGCGGCGAAACCCTCACCGACACGGTCTCGCGTGCCGTGCGGTTGCTGCAGCAAGAGGCCATGGGGGTCGACCTGGCCGTCGCGCTGCGCGAGGACGAGACCGCTTGGCTCGATGCTGACGCCGGGTGACGTGGTCGCGCTCGACCTCGGTTCGCCAGCGGGGTCCGAGGCAGGGTTGCGTCGGCCCGCGGTCGTCATCACCGCCGAGCAGGTTCTGCGCGGCGGACCGAACGTCGTCCAGGTCGTTCCCCTCACGCGCACGATCCGCGACAGCGGCTCCGAGATCGTCGTCGAACCCGATGAGCACAACGGGCTCGCGGCCGTGTCCGCCGCCCAGTGCCAGCACATCCGATCCATCGCCACGGCCCGCGTGCGTGCACGGATCGGCAACGTCGGACCGGTCGTGCTTCAACAGATCCGCGTCACGGTGACGATCATCATCGACGGCTGAGGCCGCAGCCCGCCGGGCGGCACGAAGGTGACATCGCGCTGCAGGATCTCCTGCTACCAGCCGCGCTCGGAGAGCCGATGCGGCTGCGGCAGCTCCTCGACGTTGATGCCGACCATCGCCTCGCCCAGCCCGCGCGAGACCTTGGCGACCACGTCGGGGTCGTCGTAGAAGGTGGTCGCCTTCACGATCGCCTCCGCACGCTGCGCGGGGTTGCCGGACTTGAAGATCCCCGAGCCGACGAAGACCCCTTCCGCGCCCAACTGCATCATCATCGCCGCGTCGGCCGGCGTCGCGATCCCGCCGGCGGTGAACAGCACCACCGGCAGCTTGCCGATCTCGGCCACCTCACGCACCAGGGCGTACGGCGCCTGCAGCTCCTTCGCCGCGACGAACAGCTCGTCGCGCTCCATCGCCTGCAACCGGCGGATCTCGGCGCGGATGGTGCGCATGTGGGTCACGGCGTTGGAGACGTCGCCGGTGCCGGCCTCGCCCTTGGAGCGGATCATCGCCGCGCCCTCGGTGATGCGGCGGAGCGCCTCGCCGAGGTTGGTCGCGCCACACACGAACGGCACCGTGAAGGCCCACTTGTCGATGTGGTTGGCGTAGTCGGCCGGGGTCAGCACCTCGGACTCGTCGATGTAGTCGACGCCCAGGCTCTGCAGGACCTGCGCCTCGGCGAAGTGACCGATGCGGGCCTTGGCCATCACGGGGATCGACACGGCCTCGATGATCGAGTCGATCATGTCGGGGTCGCTCATCCGGCTCACGCCGCCCTGGGCACGGATGTCGGCCGGGACCCGCTCGAGCGCCATCACCGCGACGGCACCCGCGTCCTCGGCGATCTTGGCCTGCTCCGCGGTGACCACGTCCATGATCACGCCGCCCTTGAGCATCTCGGCCATGCCGCGCTTGACGCCTTCGGTGCCGGTGGTCGGGGTGGTGGGGGCGGTGTCGGTGCTCATGCGGGGTCCTCGGGGCTGGGTGGGTCGGGGCTGTGTGGGGCGTTGGCCTGGGGGTCGGGGGTGACGGGGTCGACAGTAGGGCCACCGGTTCCGAGGCTGGCAGCGGTCTCGACCGAGAAGACCGCCGGCGGCTGGTCGTCGAAGTCGATCGGGCGGGGCTCAGGTGCCTTCGCGGCGAGCCGGAACCACTGCGTACGACGGCGGCTGCGCAGGTCGCGGGTGGCGCGCACCTGGTCGTTGTGGAACCGACGCGCCAGCTCGACCTTGCGGCTCGCGGCCGCCAACTGGTCGAGCAGCTCGCGCGCGGGCGGGTCGGCGTACAACGTGCGCAGGGCGTCGCGGGTCTCCTCGTCCTCGGGCAGGACCAGGCGCAGCGTCTGCGACAGGTGTGACTGGGCCTCACTGTCGGGGCGTTCGAGGTCGCCGCGTGCCGCCGCGGCCGCGTCGATGAGGAGCAGGGAGCTCGCGGGGTCGAGGAGGCCGGCGGTCCCGAGCTCCAAGGCCAACGCTGCTCGGAGCTGCAGCTGGCCGACGAGCGAGCTGTGGGCCAGGTCGAGGCGGTGGTGCAGCCGGTCGAGCCGTCGCGCAGTCCAGCTCAACCACCACCCGAGGAGCAGCACCAGCACGACCAGCGCGACGACGACCGCCCACATGCTCGGGCTCATCCCTGCACCACCGTCTCGTAGACCTCGAGGATCTCGGCGGCGACGGTGGACCAGTCGTAGCGGCGTACGGCGACCTGGGACGCGGCCACCAGTGCCGCCCGCCGGTCGGGGTCACCGAGCAGCGCGATCGCCTGGTCGGCGAGGTCGTGGGCGTCGCGGTTCGCGAAGTGCGCCCCCAGCTCACCGTCCTGCAGGACCGAGCGGAAGGCGGGGATGTCGCTGGCCAGCACGCAGGCGCCGGCTGCCATCGCCTCCACGAGCACGATGCCGAAGCTCTCCCCACGCGTGTTGGGCGCGACGTAGAGATCGGCCGTCGCCAGCGCGTCGGCCTTGGCCGGGTCGTCGACCCGGCCGAGGAACTCGACCGCCGCAGCGTGCTCCCCCAACAGCTCCCGTGCCTGGTCGACGTCGCCCGCGCCGACCACCAGCAGTCGCGCACCGGGATGGGCCCGGCAGATCCGGGGCCATGCCTGGGCCAGCACGGCGAACCCCTTGCGCTCCTCGTCGAGCCGGCCGACGAACGCCAGCGTCGGGTCGCCGCGCCACTCGTCGCGACCGCACGCTGCGACGTACCTGCCGACGTCGACGCCGTTGGGGATCACCACGGGCTCGCCACCCTGATGCTGCACGAGCGTGCTGCGCGCGTGCTCGGAGACGGCGATGCGCGCGTCGATCTTCTCCATGAACGGTCGCAGCAGCGCGCTCGCGGCCGACATCGCCCGCGAGCGGACCTGCGAGGTGTGGAAGGTCGCGACCACCGGGACCTCGGCGCTGGCGACGGCGAGCAGGGACACGCTGGGCGTGCCGGGCTCGTGCACGTGCAGCACGTCGAGGTCCTGCTCACGCAACCACCGGCGCACCCGCGCGACCGCGACCGGCCCGAACGCCAGTCGCCCCACCGAGCCGTTGTAGGGGATGGGCACCGCTCCCCCGGCGGAAGTCACGAAGTCCGGCAGCGGGGTGTCGTCCTCGGCCGGCGCGAGCACGGCGACCTCGTGACCGCGCGCCATCAGCGCCTCCGCCAGGTCGAGCACGTGGATCTGGACCCCGCCGAAGGTCTCGAAGGAGTAGGGGCACACGATCCCGATCCGCACGGCTCAGCCCTGCCCGTGGTGGGTGTCTCGATCGGGGTCGTGCCGGGGGTCGCGGTCCGGGTCGAGGTCGGCGGCGAAGACCCGCTGCATCATGTGCCAGTCGACGGGGTGCTCGCCGATCGCGGCCGTGAACGCGTCCGCGACGTCCTGCATCATCCGCCTGTCGCCGCCCGGTGAGTCGTCGTGCGGCACGGGCTCATGGAACCTCACCGTCATGGTGCGCTCGGCGTAGTGCAGGGTGACCGGGATCAACGGTGCGCTCGTGCGCAGCGCCAGCCGCGCCGGGCCGCCCGGCATGCGCGCCTCCTCACCCAGCAAGGTGACCGGCACACCCTGGCGCGACAGGTCCCGATCGGCCAGCAGGCACACCAGCCCACCGTCACCCACCCACGCGGCGAGCCGGTCGAGGACGTCGGGCTCCCCCATCGCGAGCACCTCCATGCCGAGCTTGCGCCGGTAGGCGACGAACTCGTCGTAGAGCCGCGCCGGGCGCAGCCGCTCTGCCACGGTCATGAGCGGCGCCACCTCCGAGCACGCCCAGGCCCCGGCCCAGTCCCAGTTGCCCATGTGGGGCAGCGCGACGACCGCTCCCCGGCCGGCGGCGAGCGCGTCGCGGACGATGTCCTCGCGGACGGTGCGGGTACGCGCGACCAGGTCGTCGATCGGCCAGGACGGCAGGCGGAACGACTCGCACCAGTAGCGCAGGTAGGAGCGCACCGCGGCGTGCGTGACCGCGTCGAGCTCGGCCTCGGGCACCACCCGGCCGAGGTTCGCGCGCAGCCGCTGCACGCTCGGGCCATCCCCGGCGTACACCCGGTCGGCGATGGTGGCGAAGAGTCGGTACGCCGCGCGCTCCGGGAGCAGCCGCACCAGCCGCCACCCCGCGACGTACGCCGAGGCGGTGAGGTCCTCGCGCAGGCTCACGGTCGCCTCGGGAGGCTCATGCCGGCAGCGACGGGTCGGCAAGTGCCTGGCGCCGGACGATGAGCATCCGCTGGATCACCGTGATCGTGCTGGCGACCGCCAGCGCGACGAGGACGATGGGGATGAGGATCGGCAGGTCGAAGATCTCGGAGAGCCCGGTGAGCACCAGGACGGCGACGAGCCGGTCGGCGCGCTCGGCGATGCCGCCCTTCGCCTGCATCCCGAGCGACTCCGCGCGCGCTCGGGCGTAGGAGGTGACCGAACCCATCACGAGGCAGTAGAGCGCCAGGCACGCCAGCGGCATCGAGTCCCCAGGTCCGGCGAAGTAGAGCACCAACCCACCGAAGATGGCGGCGTCGCCGATCCGGTCGAGTGTGGAGTCGAGGAAGGCGCCCCACCGCGAGGACGTCCCCGACTCGCGGGCCATGTAGCCGTCGATGAGGTCGGAGAAGACGAACGCCGTGATGACCAGGACCCCGATGAGCAGGTCGCCGCGCGGGAAGAACACCAACGCTCCTGCGCTCACGCCGATCGTGCCGACCAGCGTCACCATGTCCGGGCTGACGCCCAGCCTCATCAACAGGTGCGCGATCGGCGAGAGGAGCTTGGTCCAGAAACCGCGGAAACGTTCCAACATGGTGGCAGCAGGCTAGTGCCCCCGAGCTCGTCCGGCCGCACGGCGGGGTGAAGTGGCGTACGGTCGCAGTACGGAGCCATCCAGGCGCCCGACCAAGGAGCGCCCCCATGAGTGACAAGTCCCCCCGCCAGGCCATGTCCAAGAAGGCGACGAAGTCGATCAAGGAGAAGCGGGCCGACAAGCGCGCCCAGGGCGCCGCCGACTCCGCCATCACGCCTGAGCCGTCGAAACGCAAACGTTGATAGGCACGAACCTGCTGCGACTCGCCGTCGTGGGAGGTTCGTCCATGGAGAACGAGCGCCGGCTGCCGCTGCACCCCGCCCACCTGGGGCGCATCGACGCCGACCTGCGCGCCGCCATGCTGCTCGAGGAGGGGTACGGCGAGCCGTTCGGCATCCCGGACCACGAGCTCGCGCCGCTGGTCGGCGGCGTCCTGCCCCGACCGGCACTCCTCGAGGCCGCGGACGTTGTGCTCCTGCCCAAGCCGCAGCACGAGGACTTCGAGGCCCTGCGGCCCGGTCAGGTGCTGTGGGGCTGGCCGCACTGCGTGCAGGATCCGATCGCCACGCAGATCGCCATCGACCGACGTCTGACGCTGATCGCCTTCGAGGCGATGAACCACTGGGACGCACGCGGCGGCTTTGGATTGCACGTGTTCCACAAGAACAACGAGCTCGCCGGCTACTGCTCGGTGCTCCACGCGCTCGCGCTGACCGGCACGACCGGCACCTACGGACGCCCGCTGAGCGCGGTGGTCATCGGTTTCGGCGCCACTGCGCGCGGCGCCATCACCGCGTTGAACGCGCACGGCGTTCACGACGTCCAGGTCCTCACCACCCGCCAGGTCGGTGCGGTCGGCTCACCGATCCACTCCGTGCGCATCAAGCACTTCGCGCACGAGCCCGACGCACCCTTCGGCACGATCGTGTCCACCGCCGCCGGTCCCGCGCCGGTCGCTCAGGTGCTGGCAGCGGCCGACGTCGTCGTGAACTGCACCCTGCAGGACACCGACCAACCGTTGACCTACCTGGACGAGTCCGACCTACCGGCGTTCCGCCGCGGCAGCCTCGTTATCGACGTCTCGTGCGACGAAGGGATGGGCTTCAGCTGGGCACGACCCACGTCCTTCGACGAGCCGATGTTCACCGTCGGTGACGGAATCGGCTACTACGCCGTCGACCACACGCCGTCGTACCTCTGGGCGTCGGCGACCTGGGAGCTCAGCGAGGCGCTCATGCCGTTCCTGCGCACCGTCCTCGGCGGACCGCAGGCGTGGGCGGGCGACCAGACTGTCGCACGTGCCATCGAGATCCGTGACGGGGTCGTGGTGAACCCCGCGATCTTGTCGTTCCAGCAGCGAGCCGCCGAGCACCCGCATCGGCTCAGGGGCGCGACCACGCACTCCTGAGCAGCTCCTGGGTGTCGGAGAGCAGCTGCGGGAGCGTCTTGGTGTTGCCGGTGACGGTCATGAAGTTGGCGTCACCCGACCAGCGCGGCACGACGTGCTGGTGCAGGTGTGCGGCGAGCGAGCCGCCCGCAGCCGCGCCGAGGTTGATGCCGACGTTGAACGCGTGCGGGTTGGACACCGAGCGGATCGTGCGGATCGCCTGCTTGGTGAGCTCCGCGACCTCGCGGGTCTCGTCCTCGTCGAGCTCGGTGTAGTCCGCGACGTGGCGGTAGGGCAGCACCATCAGGTGCCCCGGGTTGTAGGGGTAGAGGTTGAGCACCACGAACGCGCTGCTCCCCCGGGCCACCACGAGGTCGCCGTCCGGGTCGGTGGCTGCCGCGATCCGGCAGAACGGGCAGCCCGGCTCCTCCGTCGGCTCCGGGCTGCTGCCGGGGTCGGCCGCCAGGTCCCCGCGGACGTAGGCCATCCGGTGCGGGGTCCACAGCCGGTCCAGACCGTCGGGCTCCCCCACACCGGTCTGGGACTGCCCCTGCCGCTCGCCGCGCATCGTCGCCTCAGACCTGGCTGCGCGACGCCACGGCCTCGGCCACGCGGCGGATCGCCTCGTCCACGGGTACGCCGTTGTCCTGGCGCCCGTCGCGGTAGCGGAAGGAGACCGCGCCGGCCTCCACGTCGTCATCGCCCGCGATCAGCATGAACGGCACCTTCTGCAGTTGCGCGTTGCGGATCTTCTTCTGCATCCGGTCGTCGGACAGGTCGACGTCGGCGCGCAGCCCCTCGGCCTTCATCCGGCGGGCGAGGTCGAGCAGGTAGTCGTTGTGCCGCTCGGCGATCGGGATGCCCTGCACCTGGACCGGCGCCAGCCAGGGCGGGAACGCCCCGGCGTAGTGCTCGACCAGGACCCCCATGAACCGCTCGATCGAGCCGAACTTCGCGGAGTGGATCATCACCGGCTGCTGGCGCGTGCCGTCCGCGGCGACGTACTCGAGGTTGAACCGGTCGGCCGAGGGCTGGTTGAAGTCGTACTGCACGGTGCCCATCTGCCACGTCCGCCCGATCGCGTCGCGTGCCTGCACCGAGATCTTGGGTCCGTAGTACGCCGCCCCACCCGGGTCGGGCACGAGCTCCAGGCCGGTCGCGCGGGCGACGTCCTCGAGCACCTGGGTCGCCACAGCCCAGTCCTCGTCGGAGCCGATGAACTTGTCCTTCGACGCGTCGCGGGTCGACAGCTCGAGGTAGAAGTCGTCGATGCCGAAGTCGCGCAGCAGGCTCAGCATGAAGTTGAGCAGGTGGGCGACCTCGTCGGGCGCCTGCTCGGGGGTGCAGTAGGAGTGCGAGTCGTCCTGCGCGAAGCCGCGCACGCGGGTAAGGCCGTGGATCACGCCGGACTTCTCGTGCCGGTAGACGTGGCCGAACTCGAACAGCCGCAGCGGCAGCTCCCGGTAGGAGCGCTGGCGCGAGCGGTAGATGAGGTTGTGCATGGGGCAGTTCATCGCCTTGAGGCGGTACTCCATGCCGTCGACGTCCAGCGCCGGATACATCCCCTCGCCGTAGTAGGGCAGGTGCCCGGAGGTGTGGAAGAGCCCCTCCTTGGCGATGTGGGGGGTGCCGACGTACTCGAAGCCCTCCTGGATGTGACGCTCGCGGACGTAGTCCTCCATCGCCCGCTTGATCACGCCGCCCTTGGGGTGGAAGACCGGCAGGCCGGAGCCGATCTCGTCGGGGAAGCTGAACAGGTCGAGGTCGCGCCCGAGCTTGCGGTGGTCGCGCCGTTCGGCCTCCTCGATCCGGTGCAGGTAGTCGTCCAGCGCCTCCTTGGACTCCCAGGCGGTGCCGTAGACGCGCTGCAGCTGCTTGTTCTTCTCGTCGCCGCGCCAGTACGCCGCAGCAGACCGCATCAGCTTGAACGCCGGAATCCGCCTGGTCGTCGGCAGGTGCGGGCCGCGGCACAGGTCCTTCCACGCGACCTCGCCCTTGCGGTCGAGGTTGTCGTAGATCGTCAGCTCGCCCGCGCCGACCTCGACGTTGGCACCTTCAAAATCTTGGGTGGTCGAGCTGGTCGAGGCCCCGCCCTTGAGACCGATCAGCTCGAGCTTGTAGGGCTCCTCGGCGAGCTCGACGCGCGCCTCGTCGTCACCGACCACGCGCCGGGAGAAGCGCTGGTTCTCCTTGATGATCTTGCGCATCCGCGACTCGAGCTTCTCGAGGTCCGCCGGGGTGAACGGGGTCTCGACGTCGAAGTCGTAGTAGAAGCCATCGGTGATCGGCGGACCGATGCCGAGCTTGGCCTCGGGGAAGAGGTCCTGCACGGCCTGGGCCAGCACGTGCGCGCAGGAGTGGCGCAGGATGTCGCGGCCGTCGGCGGAGTCGATGGCGACCGGCTCGACCAGGTCGCCCTCGCTCAGCTCGTGGCTGAGGTCGCGGAGGGCAGGTTCATCGTCGGTCGAGCGTGTCGAGACCCGCGCGGCAATGACCTCGGGCTCGTCGGCGAACAGCTGCCAGGCCTTGGTGCCCGTCTCCACCGTCTGCTCGGTCCGCTCGTCGGGGCGGATCACGGTGACGGTGAGCTGGGACACGGGGTCTCTCCTGGTTCGGCCGGTCGGGGGTCAAGCGAGTCGTGTTGATCGTAACGAGACCGCACGATCGTGCGCCGCCGGGTTTCCCTGCGGCACCGCCGCCGACGTCGACCCGTGTCAGTCATTTCTCCCACGATGCGTGCTCGGCGCCGCGTCGGGGCAGCAGTGAAGTGACGACGGAGCTCGGCTCGCGCGTGAGCGAGCGCTTCACCCACGGCTCACGCCGTCGACGATCCACTTCCGATGAGGAGTCGCCATGAACCTGACCCACGTCCCGCTGCGTGTCGCCACCGGCGCGTTCGTCCTCAACTCCGGCATCAGCAAGCTCGGTGCCGACGAGGGCACGGCCCAGTTCCTGCACGGCGCAGCCGCGGGCACCTACCCGGCGCTGTTCAAGGACATGGAGCCCACGAAGTTCGCCAAGGTGCTTGCCTACAGCGAGATCGGCGTGGGCGCCGCCCTGCTCATGCCGAAGGTCTCTGCGACCGTGGCGGGCGCCGCGCTGACCGGGTTCGGCGCCAGCCTGATGGGGATGTATCTCAAGACCCCCTCGATGACCCTGGACGACGGCATCCGCCCGAGCCAGGAAGGTCTCTCCGTGGCCAAGGACGTGTGGCTCGTCGGGGCTGGGCTGACGTTGCTCAGCCAGGGCGTGCTCGGCGCGGCCAAGTCCGGCGCCAAGGCCTCGCGCAAAGCCTCGAAGAAGGCCATGAAGAGGGTCGCGCCGCGCTGACAGCCTCGGCGTACGTCAGATCAGGCGCTCGACCTGAGGTCGGCCGGCCCAGTCATCGAGCTGGGGCGCGGCCGACCTCAGCCGACCCTGCTGCCACGACCGGTGGATGACGACAGCGGCCACCACGGATCCGAGGACGCCCAGACCGAGATCGCTGAGAGTGTCGGCGTAGGCGAAATGCCGGTGGGACGAGCCGCTGATGAAGGCGAAGTACTCGCCGATCTCCCATGCGATGGCACCGGTCGCCCCGACCGCCAGCGCGCGCTCGAGCACGCTGGGGAGGCTGGCGGAGCGGTGCAGCGTCAGCAGGATCGCGGCTCCGGCGAGGAGGCCCGTGTTCATGAAGTGCATCCAGTCGTCGAACCACACGATGGTGTCGTAGAGGTTCATCCGGTTGCCGAGGATGTCGGTGAAGCACGTGATGGTGACCATGAAGTCGGCCAGCCACGGGAGCGACGAGCGTTCGCGCCACCACACGTACCAGACGACGGGCACCGTGAACGACAGCAGCGGATAGACGAGCGCCCGCACCCCCGCGGCCTTGTCCTCCATGTTGCCGGACTCCGGGTGCAGCAGGGCGAGGAGCAGCATCAGCACGAGACCGCCCTTGGCGGCGACGTTCGCGGTCCGGATGACCGGCGGGACGGGATAACGGGCCGCCACCAGTTCGGTCATGCGGCACTCCTGCTCTGTCTCATCTGGTGAGGGCCGGCGCCGACTGCGACGCAGGGCCGTTCACTCCGTACACGATCGAGCACCCGTGAGTCCGAGGACGGTTCCTCTGCACGGGCGACCCCGCAGCGTAGCGCGCCCCCGTTGCGCGCCCTCGCCCTGCCATGCCGTCACGCACGGTATACGGCGCCTTTCCGGTTGCTGGATAGCGTTGTTGCATGGGATCAGACGCAGGTGCGGCAAATCTCCTCGACAACGACGCGGGTCCAACGACGGTGGAGGACGCATCTTCGACCGCAATGCCGTCTCTCGATGATCTCGTCCAACTCCGCGCCGAGTTCTCCCGCTTCATGCTCCAGTACCAGTTCGGCATCGAAGAGGTGAAGACCAAGATCGAGATCTTGCGGCTGGAGTTCATCCATCTGCACGCCCACAACCCGATCGAGCATGTCGCGGCGCGACTGAAGTCGTCGGAGTCCCTGATCGCCAAGGTCTCGCGCAAGGGGCTCGACCCGTCGTTCGAAGCGATCAGTGCGTCCATCACGGACATCGCCGGTCTTCGCATCGTGTGCAGCTTCGTCTCCGACGTCTATCGCGTCGCGGAGATGCTCAGCCGCCAGTCCGACATCACCGTCCTGGAGACCAAGGACTACATCAGCGCGCCGAAGCCGAACGGATATCGAAGCCTGCACCTCCTGGTGCAGGTCCCGGTGTTCCTCTCGGACGAGACCCTCGCCGTGACCGTCGAGCTACAGCTTCGAACCGTCGCGATGGACTTCTGGGCGAGTCTCGAACACAAGATCCACTACAAGTACGACCATCACCTGCCAACGGAAGTGCGCAAGGACCTGGAGGCATCGGCACGAACGGCGGCCGAGCTCGACACGATCATGGAGCACCTGCATCAACAGGTGCATGGGGACGGGGAATCTGCTCCCCCACGTCGGGGCTCCGCCATACCCACCGACGCCGTGCTCGCGCAGTTCCTCCGCATCCGCGCAGCGCGATCAGGTCCACCCTCCCCCTGAAGCGCATCGCTACAAAGAAACCCCCTCTGACCTGCGCATTTGCAGATCAGAGGGGGTCCTGTACTCGGTGGGCGATACTGGGTTCGAACCAGTGACCTCTTCGGTGTGAACGAAGCGCGCTACCACTGCGCCAATCGCCCGAGTGCGGGGACGAGAGTAGCGCACGATCGGACGTGCCTCCCAACCCGGCCCGGCTCACATGCCCGGAAGGTCCGGGATCCACCCGGCGATGCCCTGCAACCAGGCCCAGCTGTCGACCGCGAGCCGCGGCCAGTCGTAGGTCCAGACGTACCAGGCGCCGGCCGCCGCGACGGCGACCAGGACGAGGCCGACCAGCATGATCCGCCGCCGGCGTACGACGGGGTCCATCTGCTCGGCCTGCTCCTTTGCCTCGACCAGCTTGCGGCGAGCCGCGCGCAGCCAGCGCTCCGCCCAGTGGTACTCGGTCGACAGGATCGCCAGCCCCACGGCGATGCCGACCATTCCCGGCCCCGGCGTCACCATCATCACGACGCCGGCGAGGACGACCACGGTCCCGACGATGGTCACGCCGATCTTGGTGGCCAGCGCGAGCGCCGGGTTGGCGTGCATCCGGGCGTGGAGGCGGCCGCGGCGACTCAGTCGCTCGACGGCCTCGACCGGCTCCACCGTCTCGGCCCGCTCGCTGTGCTGAGCCGGTGACAGGTCGCCCGGCCGCGCGACCACGGCTGCGTCGCTCGTCGAGTCCTCGCTGCTCATGCCCGCCTTGTCTGTCCGCGTGTCGTGCACAACACCGTCATACGGCGCTTGCGCTCAGGTGCTCACGATATCGGCCGATCGAAAGCCGGGTCACCCCCACGACGACCGGTCGATGCTCCGATTCGGGGCATTGGCGTAGGAATCGCCGGGCGCGGGTACCCGACACCTATCTCGGGAGGAGGACTCATGCCACTCAAGGCCCCAGCCGTTCGCCAGCAGACCTCGTTGGAACTGATCGACCCTTCGGGTGGCTTCGCGCCCATCGCGGCCGCCCTCGGGTACGACCCGCAGCGCGACCCCTACGCCGTCACGGCCGGCTTCGCCGTGGGCGACTCCCCCGTCGTCTGGACGTTCGCCCGCGACCTCCTCGTCAACGGGCTCGCGGAACCGACCGGTGACGGCGACGTGCACGTGTGGCCGGCGGTCGACGACGCCGGCGTCCCCGTCGTCGCGCTCGAGCTCAACTCCCCCGACGGCTCCGCACTGCTGCAGGTGCGCACCTCGGAGGTCAAGCGATTCCTGAGCCGCAGCCTGCGTTCGGTCCCCCAGGGCCGCGAGAGCGATCACCTCGACCTCGACGCGCTCGTCGGACGCCTGCTCGAGACCGACTGAGGCTCACGGGTCGATCTGCACGGTCTCCCGCTCGCGCCACACCTGCTGAGCCCGACGAGTCAGCGGCCCCGGCACGTCCCAGGTCCGATCGTCCAGGCGGTGCACCGGCTGCACGTCACGCGTGGTCGAGACGACGAACACCTCCTCCGCGTCCGCAAGGACCGCGAGCGGCGCGTCTTCGACGCGCACCGCGGTGCCCGCGTCCTGCAACCACTCGAGCAGCAGGGCCCGCGTGACGCCGGCAAGACAGCCGGACTCCAGCGTCGGCGTACGCAGCTCCCCGTCGATGGCATAGAACACGTTGGTGCCCGTGCCCTCGCAGATGTTGCCGGCGAGGTTGCCGAACAGCGCCTCGCTCGCGTCGCGTTCGGCGGCGTAGGCCAGCGCGACGACGTTCTCGCCGTACGACGTGGTCTTCAGCCCCGCCAACGGTCCCCGCTCGTTGCGTGGCCAGGGCACGGTGACGACCGCGACGCTCGGCGCCGGCCCGGGCATCTCGGAGACGGCCACGACGAGGGTGGGCGGCTCGTCCCCGCGCCCAGACCCCATCGGCGCCGGTCCTCCGGTGTAGGTGATGCGCAGCCGGCCGAGCGCCGGCGCGTCCGTCGCGAGCACGGCGTCCACCCCGCCGCGTACGGCGTCCAGGTCGACGGGCGGCAGACCCATCCCCTGCGCGGAGTACGCGAGACGGTCGAGGTGTCGCGTGAGCGCGAACGGCCGGCCCTCGACGACCTTCACCGCCTCGAACACTCCGTCGCCCACGGTGAACCCGTGGTCGGTGATCGCCACCGCCGGCTCACGCGCATCGACCAGGAGCTGTCCGTTCACCCATGCCCGCATGCCCCGCAGCGTAGGCCGCGCAATCGTCGCCGGCGCCGCTCCGGAGCCGCCGTACGCCGTCGCCACGCCATGCGCGACCCCAAATTTGTCATTCGACTCGCTTCGGCTACAGTTCTGCTCGCACCTCACGGGGTGCCCGGCTCGCCGGGTGCATCGCGATGTGACAAGCGGACGTAGCTCAGTTGGTAGAGCGCAACCTTGCCAAGGTTGAGGTCGCGAGTTCGAGCCTCGTCGTCCGCTCGGAGAGGTCAGTGTGTCACGGCCAGGCCTTCCTGGTGGGTTGGCCGAGAGGCGAGGCAACGGACTGCAAATCCGTGTACACGGGTTCAAATCCCGTACCCACCTCCACCGCACGACAACTCAAGATCTAGGGCGATTGGCGCAGTGGTAGCGCGCTTCCTTGACACGGAAGAGGTCACTGGTTCAAACCCAGTATCGCCCACCAGCAGCAAAACCGCCTCTGACCTGCGAGAACAGCAGATCAGAGGCGGTTCTCGTTTTCCCGGTGCATCGTCCACGCATCGGATGCGGAACCACCTCTCTCCCGAGAGGAACCGCGCAGATGACCACCACCATCGCCCCACCAATCACCCGCACCGAACTTGCCCGCACCCTCCCGCCGATCGAGTGCGAGCCGTGGTGCCACGCCCGCGACGGCCACCCCGAGAACTGGGCACCCGAGGACCAGTACTGCTTCTCCAACGGCATGGTCACCCCGCTCTCGCGCTACCAGATGGAGCGGTACGGACCCGAGGGCTTCTTCCAGAACTACCTCGAGGTCTACCTGGAGACCTTCCACGGCATCGCTGCCGTTCAGCTGCGCGAGGACAGCACCGACAAGCCGATCCGGATGACAGCCGCCGAGGCACGCACGACCGCGCTGTCCCTGCTGCTCACCGCTCAGGTACTCGACGGCCAGGACACGTCCGCACCTGAACAGTCGGACGTCGACGCCGTGCGCGAGCTCCTCGACCTGATGGAGACCTTCTCCGACAACGACCAGCGCGCCCGCTACCTCCTGACCAGCAACTGGCTGCGTGACCGTGGGGCGATCGCCGGCGCACGGCTCCAGGCCACGGAGGCGACCCGATGAGCACGCGACCCAAGGACCCGACGCGCTGCTCCCGGTGCTCGAAGAAGTACCGCGGTCGCGGTGACTGGAACAGCACGTACAAGCAGGGCATCTGCATCGGTCTCCTCTGCCCGGCCTGCCAGACGCCCGAGGAGAACGCAGAGGCTGCGATCAACGAGGCCACCCTCGACTACGGCCGCGGCGGATTCGACGCCTTCGGCCGCCAGTACGCACGCTCGAAGGAAGGAACGGGCCGATGAGCACCCCGATTGCCACCCTCGAAGAGCGTCACGCCCGCATCCTCGATGCGCTCACCGGCGTCGACCTGACCGAGGACGAGGAACGATTCGTCGCCTGGATGGCCGGCTGGGACGACTCGACGGTTGACCGGCTCATCAACGTGCTGCGCAAGGTCCGCGCTGGCGGGGCGGCCGACTGCGCCTCTCAGCCCACCTGAACGGCACTGTCGGTGCCATCCACCACCCTCAAACGACACCCCATCACCGCGACGGAAGGAACCGAGATGACCAGCGCGATCGACGAGAAGCACCGCATGATCTTCTGCCCGACCTGGTGCAGCGCAGAGCCGCACGAGCATGACTTCGCCATCGAATCCGAGACTGGGCGCCCTGTGATGAGCCACACCGGCCCGATGTTCGGCCCGTTCTTCACGAGTGCCAACACTCATGTAGACACTCTGCCGGACCTGCAGGCCGTGAACGCAGAGGTGCGAGCCTTCGATCTAGACGACGTCGCCATGACCCCCGAGTCGCTTCGTCAGCTCGCGGCGGAGGCGCTGGACGCCGCGGAGTGGCTGGAGGCGAACCGATGACGACCACGACCGTCTCTCTGGATCTGACCTGCCCTGACTGGTGCACCATCTCCGCCGAAGACCACGTCAGCGCGCTGTGGGACACCGAGGCCAACCTCATCCACCACAGCGCCGACCAGCCCGTGGGCGCGTTCGACGTGTCCTGGACGACGGTGACGAGGCCGGACGGCCGGCCCAGCGAGGCTCCGACGGTCTTCCTTGACGGCCAAGACATCACCCCGGCGCAGGCACGCGAGCTAGCAGCCGCGTTGATCCGTGGCGCAGAAGCCATTGAGCAGAGTCTCGCTGCGCCGATTGGCGCGGAGTAGCGGGGCGACATGGACGAGCTCCATGACTACGCCAACTGGATGCTTGGCCAACGTCTGGCCCCGCGCACGATCGAGCAGCGGGTCGAGTTCGCCGATTGGCGACTGCGGGAGTGGCGAACCTGGGATCTGCCTGGGCATGTGATCGCCGGCTGGCTGAGCCAGCACGACGGCTGGACGGCCGTCACCTACTACGGGCACCTGAGGTCGGTATATGCCTGGCTTCTCGAGGCCGGCCACATCACCAAGTCCCCGATGGATCCGATCCGGCGACCGAAGCCGCCACCACCTCGCCCGAAGCCGCTCACGCCGAGTGAGGTCGTCGCGGTGCTCGACGGTGCGTCCGGACACCTGCGCTCATGGATGCTGCTAGCGCTCCTCGCGGGCCTGCGCGTGCATGAGATCGCCAAGCTGCGCGGCCAGGACATCGACGAGACCGAGATCTACGTGATCGGCAAGGGCGGCAAGCCCGAGGTGCTGCCCACGCACCCCGACCTGTGGGAGCTCGCGCAGACCTACCCGCGGCACGGCCTCTGGTTCCCCTCGCCGGTGCGGCGCGGCGAGCCCTACACGGCCGACCACATCTCTGGCCAGGTCGCCGACCGCTTCCGGTCGGTCGGCATCGCGCGCGGCTCGATCCACCGACTGCGCGCCACCTACGGCACCAACCTCCTGCGCAACGGGGCGAACCTGCGCGTGGTGCAGACGCTCATGCGGCACTCGTCGCTCGCGACCACTGAGCACTACCTCGGCGTGGATGAGGTCGAGCGCACCGAGGCGATCAGGAGGCTGAGCGCGTGACGAGGGTACGCGCTGAGCGCGTACCCCTGGCAGAAAACGCATCCAGATGCCAGCGGGCGGGCTAACGAACGAGAACTTCCCGGAGCCGAGGTAGACGTTGGCTAATCGTCAGGGCTGGCCAGAGGAAAGCGCAGCGCCCAGGTTTGAGCACCAGTCGGCGCCTCCTCGACGAACTGCATCCCGAAGCGACGCATCAGACGAAGACTGCAACCGTTGTGCTTGAAGATCTCGCACTCCACGTACATCTGCAGAGCGCCAGACTCGATGCACCATGCCTCGATCTCGCCGAGAGCGTGCCGGATCATGTCGTAGCCGAGGCCACTGCGTGCTTCACGGTGCCGCATCGCGACTGCAGCCACGTCGAGGTGGACCAGTCCGGGCTCGTTCAGCTTGGCCCAGCTACAGACTCCTGCCACGCCGTCAGCGTCGACCATGACCCAGGTCTCCATATGCCCGCGCGCAGGGACGCGAAGCGAGCGAACCATCTGCTGAGCGTTGTACTCCCACAATCGGGGGTGCTCGGCCTGCCAGTTGGTCGCGCGACTCCGGCGAGGCTTCTCAGGCTCTGTGCATACGAAGTGGTCGATCTCGGCCTGATCGGCGCGCTGGGCGCGGCGCCACTCTGCCGGGCCTTCAGTCACCAGGTCTTGGTGGTGAGGGGCGCGACGCGTGCGGCGTTTTTGCGAGCCCGCGCGGTTCGCTCCTCAAGGGGCTGCTCGGCACCGATCATCGTGCGGTAGCGCTGAGCGGCTTCGATCTCGGCGACGGCAGAACCCCTGGGCGTGCGCAACGGCGCCTTCCGTAGGCTGCGCTTGGCGCGCGCGGTGATACCCGTGATGCTCATGTCTCCTCCAAGAGAACGTGGTCCACTGAGCGCCCTGGGGAAGCCGGGTGCATGGGCGGTCCAGCGGTGTCCACTTGTCTCCACGGTACGCCACGAGAGCAACTGAGCGCACCTGAAAGAACTGAAAGCAGCACGGAACCACATCCGGCGACCGCCTACGCGTCGCGGTCGTTGTACTTCATGTCGAACGGGTTGGGCGCTGCCTCGCCGTTGGCTCGCACGCGGGCAGCTTCCAGCGCGTATCCGACAGCGCTGCGCATACTCCGCCGACCGCCTTCGACGTGCATGTCCTGGAGTTCCAGGTCGGCCAGCAACAGGTAGATCATGTTGCACAACATGCCGATGACGGCGCTGGAGCCGGGGCGGTTGTCGTACTGCGCCAGGACCCGCCGCGACTCATCCGAGAGCCCACCGCCGCCACGGAGGTCTTCCAGTACATCGAGGACCTCGTTTGCGATTGTTCCCCCGGTGATCGAGCTCGCGTCAAGCTCGTAGCCACCACGCTGAGCGGCCACGACCTGGGCGAGCACGGGGAACGACGTGCCGGGGTGGTGGCGTAGCGAGACCACCGCCGACGCGACCTGTATCAGGGCGCCGACCGAGCCAAGATCGTCGATCATTTGCTGACCAAGCATCGCGACGTCTTCCCCGCGGCCCTCCTCGAACGCGTGGAGGTATCCGTAGAGGGACTCGTGGATCTCGCTCATCTGGGACCTCGCGTGGTGGAGCGCCGCTGGCGTGACATGGACGGACGGTACGCGGCCATCATCCTGCACGCCCCCTCTTGGTGGCCGCGATCTTCTGGTTCGTCTGCTGCTGCTGGCGACCAAGGAAGGCGATCTGGTCCTGGATGCCCTGCATCTGGTTGGCGAGGATGTCGGTCTGCGTCTGGATCAGCGCGTCCCGCCGGGCATCGTTCGCGGCACCCTGTGACACCAACGTCGCGAGCTTCGCGTCCTGTGCCGTCAGCAGCGCCGCCTCACGCTCGTAGGCCGCCAACTGCTCAGCGAAGTGGGCGCCGTGGACCTCGTTGGCGACCTGCGCTCCCAGGCCGGCGACCATCTGCTCGCGCTCAGCCCAGGCACGCTCTCGGGCGTCGATGCCGGCCGGACCCGTGGCGAGCAGTTCGAGCGCGAGACCCAGGTCGCCCTCCCGCGCCAACATCTCGTACAGCGGCCCGTCAAGCCCCGCCGCAGCGAGCGCCGTCAATGTCTCCGAGAACTGCCGAGCCGCCGCCGTGTTCTCAGCAAGGATCTGGTCGAACGCCGCAAGGCCAGTGATCGCCTGGTCCGCAGCCGACCCGACGCCGCCGAGGTCGCGCGACAGGGAGTCGACCTGCGACTGGTACTGGTCCATCTCCGCCAGCGCCGACGACGCCGCGCGAGCACGAGCGATCTCGCCGAGCGAGGAGTCACCCAGCGCGAAGTGGTAGCGGCCCTTCGCCGACGACAACGCGTCCTGGGCGGCCAGCAGCTCAGCCGACGGACCCGCTGCACCGCCGCCCGCGACGACCGGGGAGATCGAGGCGTTGAACGGGTTCGACAGGAAGTTGCTGGCGACCTGCGACGACAACTGATCCATCGCCTGCCGCACCGCGTCGAGCGACTGCTGGTGCTCGGCGAGAGAGTCGGCGAGCGCGTCCCGGCGCTGCGTCTCCGCGTCGATGGCCTTCTCGTTCGCCTCGATCGCGCGAGCGTTCGCCATCATGTCCGACGCCATCTTCTGCGCACGCTTCGTCCACGTGCCGCCCGCGTCCACGATGGAGCGGCGGAAGTCCTGCAGGGCCTTCTGCGTGTCGCCGACGATGCCGTCCGGGCGCAGCATGTCCGCCCGCAGGGAGCGCAGGTCGCCGATGCCGCCACGGAGGTCCGCGCGCCGGTCGCGCAGCGCGTCACGGCGCTCGATCAGCGGCTCCAGCAACGGGGCACGGCGCGCCTGACGCAGGTCACGGCGGGCGATCAGGCGGTCCAGGGTTGCCGCTGCGAGGTCGCCCGGCTTCAAGGCGTCCTTGCCGGTCGCGTTGATGCTCTTGGTCAGCTCGTTGATCGACTGCTGCAAGCGCAGGATCTCGCGGCGCTGGTCGAGGGTGGGGCGAGCGCCGCGGATGCCGCCGGCAGCGAAGCCCTCGACGCCCAGCCGGCGTCCCGTCTCGGCCCAGATGTCCAGGGAGCGGTCGCGCTTCGCGGCTGCCAACGGGATGTACGCCTCGCCGCCGGTCTCCTCCTCGGCCCAGACGCGGTAGGCACCAGCCGGGGCGATCTGCGCGACGTGGCTCTCGCGCATGCCGCCGTTGGCGTAGAAGTCGAGGACGGAGCCGCGAGCCTGGTCGCGGACAGGGTTCATGCGAGGGACCTGCACGCCACGAAGCGGGTTGAGAGACCCGAGACCGCTCAGGTCACTGCGCAACGCGCTGAGGGCGTTCCGGACACGCTCGATGCCCGCCTCTGCGGCTGCGGTCTCGACGTCGACGCGGACACGTCGCGGCTTGATCTCGAGGAGCCGGTTGGCCAGCCGCTTGGCCTTCTCCTCGCCCATGCCCATCTCGGTGGCCATCTCGACGAACTGCCGACGAGCTTCGCGGGCCGCTCCACTGGCGTTCTTCTGACGGTCCGAGAGGTTGTTCCACGAAGACGCGAGACTGGTTAGCGCCGACATGTTGGCGCGCCCCTTCTCCGTGGTCAGGTCGAGGGTGCGCCCGTTCTCCTTGAGCGACTTGCGCGCGTCGTCAATGGCCGCGTGGTAGCCGATCTCGGCGTCGATGGCCGCGAGTGCTGCGGTGCGCTTGTTGCGCATCGCCTCCACGGCTTCGTTGATCGCCTCAGCCTGCTTCTCGCTTGCAGCGGCCGCCGCTGCGGCCTCCTTGGTGTAGCCGCTAACCGCATCCGCTGCGCCTTCGCCGGACAGCTCGAGGGCGGCGAGCGCGTCACCGTATGCCGGGAGCATGTCGGCGGCTTCCTTGGTCGACTTGCCTGCCTTGGCGGCCTCGTCGGCGAAGTACTCCGCGCCGGCTGCTGCAGCGTCGAGGTTGCCGCGGTTGACCAGGTCGGCGAGGGCTGCGTCGATGTTCTTGATGACATCGGCACCGACGTCGGCGCGGGTCTCGCGGGTCAGGCCGGCGAACCAGTTCCCGACCTTGTCGAGCGGTCCCAGGTCGAGGGCGCTGATCGCATCGGCCACGCCGTTGATGTTGTCGGTGATCGCTGTGGAGCCGGTGTCGAGCAGTCCGCCGAGGCTGTTGATCTGATCCAGCCAGGAGTCCATGACCGGGGCGGTGGCAAGCTCGTCGAGCTTCTTGCGTGCACCGTCCGCGTCGACCTCGAGGCTGGCGAGTGCTGCACCGAACTGCGTGACCGAGGCGATTTGGTGTCGGTCGAGGAAGGTGCCTGCGGCCTTCGCAGCGAGAAATGCCGTCGACAGGCCGACCACGGAGCGGGTGACCCCGTCGATGGCACCGCCCAGACGGGGCATGCTCTCGCGCAGCGACTGCATCGCCGCGTAGGTGGACATCACGCGCGGGAACACCAGTAGGAACGCACCGCCGGCAAGCGCAGCCGCGCCACTGAGTCCGACGGTCGCGGCGGCGAGGTTCTTCGTCTCGGGCGAGAGTCCCTGATAGGCCCGCATCGCGTCCGCGGCATGGTTGGCGAGGTCGACGAGGTAGCCGCCTCCGGTCGGGTCGACCAGTGGCGTGGCGAGCTCGGAGGCGAAGTCGCGCCAGGCGGCCTTGACCCGGTCGATCGCTCCGGCGAAGGTCGTCTTGACGTTGTCGGCCGCGCCGTCGAACCGCTCCGACATGCCGGCAGCCAGAGCGTCGAGAGCCATCTGCGCATCCAGAGATCCGTCAGTGATCGCCTCACGAATCTGAGCACCGGTCATATCCATCTGCGAACCGATGAGGTCCGCAGCGTTGACGCCCCGGTTGCCGAACTCGTTCAAGTCCTGCGCGGTGATCTTCGCCGAGGACTGGATCTTGCTCATCGTGGCGACGATGCCCTCGATCTCAGCGTTGCTGCCACCAGCGGCTGCGACTGCGTTCTGAATCGCGTCGAGGTACGGCACCACCTTCGACGCCTCGATCCCGAACGCCAGCATCTGTTGCTGCGCAGCGATGAAGGTCTGGCGAGCGAACGGCGAGTTGCGGGCGAAGTCGTCGAGCCGATCCATCTGATCCGCGGCAGCCGAGGCGCTTCCCAGGATGGTGGTCAATGCCGCCGTGGACTGCTGGCGAAGCTGGTTGTAGGCGATACCGGTCTTGAGAATGGATCCGGCGAGCGCCGTGACACCGACGCCGTAGGCGGCCAGCGAGGTGCCGACGGTCGTCCACGCTTGCCTCTGCTTCGCGGCAGACGCGGCAGCGGTCTGCTGGATCCTGCGATGTTGCTGCTCGGTGCCCACACCGGCCTTGGCGACGTCCTCGGCTGCCTTCGCAGCGTCAGCCATTGCCTGCCGGTACTGGCCGATCTCGGCCCTCAAGAAAATCTGGACGGTGCGGCGACTAGTCATGACGGTCCTCCTTGCTCGCCAGCACGTGGAGCACCCAAGAGGCGACCGCGCGCAACATGAATTCCTCGTCGTCGCCGTGCTGCTCAGCGGCGTACTTGATGCCGACCTGACCGAGCAGGACAAGTCCCATCAGCGAGGCGTTGATGTCGGCCTGCGCGTCGAGCAACAGGTCCGTCAGCGCGGCATCGTCGGCCTCGCGGAAGGCGCGGATCATGTCCTCGGCACGCAGGATCGCGTCAGCGTGGTCTGGAAGCGACTACCCGTTTCGGTGCTCATCCGACGTCACCAGCCTTGGGCTGGTCATCGACAGGCGCTACGACCGTGATCCGGTCCCGCGAGGAGCGTTGACCCGTCTGCGCAGGTGGGTCGACGGAACGAGGAGCCGAGCGGGCAGCCGTCCAGCCCATCCCTGCCAACCCCGCGTCCGTCAGCCCGATCTGGTCGGCGAAACGGTGGAGCTGCGCAACGTGCGCGGCGCCGACATCCTCGGACTCGCAGCGGACGAACTGTCGGACGTACATCGCCACGATGCCGTGGCGCCACTCGTGACCTGGCTGGGACCAGATGTGGCCCTGCGGCAGCTTCCACACGTCGCGCCAGAGGGTCAGCTCCCGCTTCGTGGGCTTCTCGAGGGGGAAGCTGGGCGGCTTGCCCGAGTACCCCTCGGTGGGCAGCTCGCGGAAGTTCAGCCCAAACCGATCAGAGCGGCCAGAAAGCGGGTTGGGGGCCGGGCCAGAGCGCAAACGGGCTCCTCCGTGGGTCATCGCGCGCCTCCTGGGGCCGGAATGTTGAACCCCTCGCAGGTAGGGCAGCTCTCACCGGCGGTCATGGGCACGGTCGGCCTGCCCCATCCCCCTGGGGGGTACGCGGCGGGCATCAGCCGGCCACCATCGCGTCGGAGAGCGCCACGCTGAGCGCGCCACTCTCGTCGGGCTGGGTGGCGTATCGGACGGCCGAGACGTAGCGCTCACTCGCGTCGCGAACCGCGGCCTTCAAGCCGAGGGCGGTTGCCGCGGGGCTTCCCTCCCGTGCGACCCCGGCGAGAGCATGGTCGACGGCTTCGCGGTGCTGCTCGATGAACGGCAGCCTGTCGCCGGGCCGCGAGGCGAAGCGATCGGCGACAGACGGGAGCACCTGGCGGACCGCGAGGAGCCCGTCGATGTCACGGTCCTCGGCAAGGGCGCCGATGATGTCACCGGGATGCGACGCTTCCAGGGCCAGGCTCACCCTGAGTACCGCGTCGCTGACCTCCCGCGCGCGGCTCAGTCTGCGCATCTCCTCCTCGACCGCTGTGGCTGCATCGACCAGTGCCTGCGATGCAGTGGGGGCGAGCTCCTCCACCTTGCCCCTGATGGTCTGCCGGAGTTCCTGGCGATGAGCTGTACGTCCTTGCGCGGACACGTGCGGGTCGCGCCGCAGCTTCGACACACCCTGTCGGTACTCATCGGCAGCCTGACTCAGCAGCTCGGTAGCCACCTCGACCTGACTCAGCAGCTCTCTGATCGGCTTCATGCCGCACCTCCACGCATCGAATGGTTCACAAGTAGAGCGAGCTCGCTGTTCAGCCTGCCGGCCGCGAGACTGAGCTCGTACAGCTCGATGAGGTCGGCTTGAACTGCGGCATCGCCGCCAACCCACTCATCCAGGACCGAGGCCCACTGCTGCTCGAAACAGTGCCGGGCGACCGCCTTGGCCAACACGAGGTCGTCGGTGCTCTGCGCCTGGGCAAGCAGCCGAGCGGCCTCGGCTTGGGTCGCCAGTCGCGAGGCTCGATCGGCGGCGTCGCGCTGGCTGATGATGTCTGCCCCGTTGGCGGTTGCGAAGGTGCCGAACAGGCGGCGGTGCAGCTCGTCGCGTCGTCCGCACCTGTCGGCCGCTCTCCGACCTGAGTCTGTGCTCCTTGGCTTCGCGTACACGGTCCCTCCTTCAGGCTGCTCGTGCGGCTTTGAAGTGCGCTAGGTCTTCTCGGTTGATCCGGTGCCGGCCGCCGACCTGGACTGCTGGGAGTCGGCCTTCACGAATCGCCTTGCGAATCGCGGAGTCTGAGATCCCTGCCAGGCCGGCGGCCTCCCCGGCGGACAACCACTCACACCCTGTGCCAGGTTCCGGGCTGGTGTCGCTCTCGGTTCCGGCAGCGGAACCGCGCCATGACATCGCCGCAGACCGCAGGTCCTCCAGCACCTCGGCCGCCACCGGGTCGATGCCACGTGTACGAACCCGCAGCTCGGTGAGGTTGCCATGGCGCTCGAGGATCGCGGCGACGCGTGCCGGAACGAGAACCGCAGGTCCATCGACGCCAACGAGGTACCGCGTCATCGCACACCACCCGCTGGTCGGCGTCCCGCGGTCGCACGGTTGCACGCAGGATGGCTCGGACCGAGGTAGCGCAAACGGTCTCGGTCGTCGTGGTCCAGGTCGAACGCAGCACCAGGCTCGATCACGACACCGCATCGCGCGCAGGGCACACCGCCCGCATCGATGCGTGAACGCCACCTGCGACGCAGCTGCACGTGGTCACGTCCGTAGCCACGCTCCGCTGTCGTGCCGCGCAACCGATCAGTCTCACGCTCGTGCTGACGGCATCGACCACCACGAGTTCCGGCGGGCACCAACGTCGGGCACCCCGGCACGCTGCAGACCCTCATCGGTCCACCTCCGCTCGGCGCCCTGCCCGCGACGCACGATCACGTCCACCCCACACGTGCCAGACCTCTCCGTTGGCCACAGCGAACGCCTCGCACGCTTCGATCAGCGGACAGCCAGCACAGGCTCGAGCAGCGTCCCGACGCTCGCGCAGTTCATCGCTGGTGAATGGCTCCGGGTCGACCTGGCACGGCGTCGGACGGCCGACCCCTACCTGGGCTTCAAGAGCAGCAACCAGAGACACCCATGCGAGCGATGCCTCAGTCCGCATCCGCATGCTCATCTCGTCACCTCCCCGAGGTGCGGGGTGGTGACCTGGTCCACCGCCCCACGGACCACCCCCCTTAAGGGGTGGTTGGGGTGGTCGTCCGACGGCCCCACCGGGGACGTCGTGGGGTCGTTGGGGTTGTCGGCACTCAGGTAGTACTTCCGACCCCCTCGATCCCCCGGACCATCCGTCACCTGACCGAGCTCAACGGCGCGCTTCGCAGCTGCAGATCCATCACCCTTCTGGCACGACAGACCCTTCGCCTTCCACCGCTTCTCGATTTCGTAGCCACTGAGACCGTTCTCGATCTGCAGCTCGTCAACCACGAATCCGACCAGCGCATCAACCCGCCGCATCTTGGTAGCGGTGCGCCGGGATCCAGCACCCGACAGAGACAGCAGGCGCGTGGTCGGCTCGAACTCCAGCCGGTCCTCATCGAGCAGCACGTCACGACCCTCGGCCCGCAGGAACCGAGCTGACTGGTCGTCCTTGTCCCGGACCATCGTGATGATGACGTCGGCCCAGTCCTCGAGCGCTGAGGATCCACGGGTGCGTTCACCCTCCCAGCCGGCGTGCGCGGCCAGCACCAGGTCACTGACGCCGGCCTCGGCACGCGCAAACGCATCCAGATCGGTCAGCCATCCGCCGACCTCGCCCGGGTCGTTCTGCGACTTGCCGGTGTACGCACGACCGAACGGGTCCACGATCAACGACTCGACCTCGTGCTCGCGCAGCACCGCGGCCAGCCGTGCGCGGTCCTCGACGTGTGGCAGGGGGTTGCGTCGCCCACGGAGGTTGACCAGGAGTAGCCGATCCTGCGGCACGTTGACCTCATCAGCCCAGCGAGCGAGCTGGTGGCCGGACACCTCGTAGTTGAGGATCGCCACCCGTCCCGTCGTCGGCCTCGTGGCGAACTGACCAAGGAAGTGCTCACCCTTGGTCAGCGTCCGCGCCAGGTTCAGCATCAGCGTCGTCTTGCCGGTCTTGCGCTGCGCCACGATCAACGTGGACGCATCCGACGGGATCAGTCCCTCGACGCGCTGTGGTGGCTCCTGCGGACGCGCCAGCACCTCACTGAGCAGTCCAAGATCGAACCCGGGCGCGTTGGCTCCGCGCTCGGCCAGCACAGCGGCATGCGCTGCGTCGCGCACCTGGATCCGGCGCTTCTCCTTCGCGACGTCCATCGCGAAGGCCGTGTCGTAGTCCAGCTGGTCCTCGGGCGGCAGCGGGTCAACGTCGGGGTAGTCGTGACCGATCATCCGCCCTCACCCCCGAACAGATCGCCCTGCGCCGGGTCGTCGATCACGACCGGGATGTTGCGCGATTCGAGGTACGCGGACAGGTCCGGAAGCCGGGACGCGTCGAGCATCCACCCCGACGACACCCCGGACCAGATCGGCCGCAACCCGGCCTCCCGGGCCAGGTCTCCCGCCCGCCAGCCACGCACGATCATCAGGGGCCGGTCGAGCTCGATGGTGATGCGACGGCGACTCATCGGCCCACCTCCCCGGCGTCAGCGACCAGCGCGCCGTACCAGGCGCCCACGGCACGCGGCGCGCCCTGCAGGTCAAGGCATAGGCGCGGTTCGTGACGGGCCAGCAGCCAGCTGACCGACGGCTCGGGGACGGTGGTCCCGATGCGGACGATCACGCGCGTTCCGTCAGGGACTTGGTCGAGCTCGCCAATCGCGCGCCGCATCCGATCCGGGTAGACCGCGGCAGCGAGATCCAAGATCACAGAGGTGCTCAGCATCAGGCCACCTCCCCTCGGACGGCGGCCATGACGTCCTCAGCGATCGTCTGGTCCTCCAGCGCCAAGGTGGCGCGGTGCCGGCAGTTCCTCGCGATGAGGGTCAGCTCGTGCCACTTCCTGCGCAGCTCGAGCTCGGTCGACTGACCGGGGAAGTCCTGCGGCGTCGGACGTGCCCACTCGATCATCCGAGCGCGGCGCTCCCATGTTGCAGCGATCCCCTGCGACAGAGCGTCTTGGACGAACCGTGCGGCCATCTGGTCGAAGTAGTCGTCGCTCATCAGCGGCCACCACCCGACGCAGCCCACTCGCGCAGCTGCTCGACCTCAGTCCGCTCCTGAGCCAAGACAGCCTCAAGCGCGGACCTGTCCAAGTACTGCTCGACCGCCTCGGCGTACAGGCCGCGCAGAGTGTCTGGCGGGAGCGCATCGAGCTCGACCTGCACCAGGCGGCCGTGACGCTCGACGAACTTCGCCGCACGCGAGTCGGTCGTCTTTCCTGGCTGTGGCGGGAGGTTGTACTCCTCGACCTGGGCGGAGGTCAGTGCGACCCGCTCGACCTTCGCCCAGCAGTTGGTCCGCTCGACGAAGTCCCGGTCGATATCCTCACCGCTGGGATCGTGGTCACCGGCGTAGATCAAGATCGCAGGACGACCCAGCGCCCGGACGTGTCCGGCGATCCGATCGACGTGACCCTGTGAGCAGTAACCGCCCAGCGCAATGATGGGTAGGCCCAAGTGCCCGAACCACGACTTGATCTGTTCGACCTGGCCGTCCTTCTCCGAGGCCAAGAACAACGAGTACGGCTGACCCTCGGTCCGATCACGCCGGTAGATCCTCACGGTCTCCTCGACCGCCTCGGCCACCGACTCATAGCCGCCCGGAACGTGGAACTCCCGCTTGCGGTCCAGCAGGTCCGGGAAGGTCCCGGCCCGCCGTGCACGCGCAGTGTGATGCGACAGGGACTTGTAGGCCTGCACCGTGTTCGGCAGCACCTCGGCTGCCACGAGCCGGTAGAACAACTGCCGCAGCGTGACCCCGGTCGAGTACGACCGCACGATCGACGCGGACCTGTCCAAGATGGCATTCCAGTCGTGCTTCATGCCGCCACCTCCTCGGCCCAGGCGCGGGCGAGGGCGGATGCACCGGCGTCGTGGCGTGCGAGGCGATCGGCGACACGGTGGAGGTCGCGGACCAGCCGCGCGCGGCGAATCTGCTCGGTTCGGCGCAGTGCTTCACCTAGACTGGAGAAGTCGAGGTCGCCATCCGAGACATTGCGCCGCTTCACCTTTGCCGGGGTGGGGCGGCCGTTTCGGTTCTCAGGCATCCGCGTCACCGCCCGCCGGGATGGGGCGGAGGATGGCCTCGAGCTCGTTCAGGTCGACGCGGATCAGGCGGGATCCCATGCGATAGCCAGCGAGGCGGCCAGCCGAGATGTAGCGCCGAATCGTTTTCGGGGAGCAGGCGGCGTAATCAGCCGCCTGGGTGATGGATACCAGTCGCTTGCGCGTGGTCGTTGCGGATCTGGACACAGCAGGAACTCCTCAGATGAGGTGTTCCCGCGGCGGCCCATTGCTCGCGGGGTATGCAGCCGATCCGGCTAGGCGATGCGGTCAGGATAGCCCAGGTGTGGACTTAGTCGACGATCTTCGCTCCGTGTGTCGCGTCGGCAATTCGCAAGAGCTCGGCACGGTCAGTGAACGAGACCACCAGCCACCGCTTGCCGCAGCCCGACGCCTTGCAGGACGCGATGCCATGCACGTGTGGAGCCTCCCCCGCGACACCGTGCAGGGGGTACGCGGCCTCCGCGATCGATGGAGCTTTGCGAAAGGCGGACGGGATGCGCTCCGGCTTCATCGATACCCAGAGGCGTGCGCTCGGCACGTGTACGACCATCTCGGCGATGGTCCGACGAGACCTGCATGTGCAGGTCAGCGCCTGCTGCACTCGCCAGTGCTCGTCATCATTGGCGTACTCGATGACTGCCCTGGCGTACACGTCGACGCTCTCATGTCGACCGCTGTGGGCAGACAAATGCGCATATGGCCACGGATCGGCTAGCTCGTAGGTCGTCACCTCCTGGCCAGGGGTGGCCGGTTCGTCGGGGTCGACACCAGATCGCATGACTATGAAGGTCATTCGCCTGACCCCGCCATCTCCGACAGCCGGCGCGCGATCTCTTTGTCGCGCTCGGCGGCTGCGTGCTGGTATCGCAACGCCGCGGCCGGCGTCGAATGTCCGAGCCGGCCCATGAGTTCGGCCAAGGTGGCGCCGGTCTGAGCGGCGAGGACGGCCCCGGTGTGGCGGAGGTCGTGGAATCGGAGGTCATCGCGCCCAGCGACCCGGCGAGCCTCGTACCAGCCGCGACCGGAAACCTTGACCGACCCGTCCTTCGCCACCTTGGCTGGTCGGCCGTAGAAGGTGCTGGGCGCCAGGTGCCCGCCGGTTGCACTCGGGAACAGAAGGCCGTCGCGCCCCGCTTGTGCGTGCTCGAGCAGATGGGCACGGAGCATCGGCATCACGTGCGGCGGGACATACACGTCACGGATGCCCGCGTCGCTCTTCGGCTTCTTCGTGATGACGCCGGCGGACTTGGACCGCACCACTCCCCTGCGCACGTGCAGGATCCCGTTCTTCGTGTCGACGTCGTTGCGGCGCAGCTCGGCCAGTTCCCCGAATCGCAGGGCGCACCATGCGGCTAGCAGCGGCATCAACCTGTAGCGCTCGGGCATCGCCAGCACGATCGTCTCGAGCTCCTCGAGGCTGGCGGGCTTCACCTTCTTGACCCGCTCGGCCGACCCGCCACCGCGGACCTTGGCCGGGTTCGCCGTCTTGATGACACCGCGGTCGACTGCGGTCCCCAGGATGGTGCGCAGCAGCGAGTACGCGTGCGCCTGCGTCGTCGGGCGCCCCACGGCACACAGCTCGTACCAGTGGTCCACCATCTCCGGCGTGATCGAGGCGAGCGGGACGTCCTCGAAGGTCGGCAGAATGTGATCGTCGAGCAGCGCTTCGTAGTGGTCACGCGTGCGCGCAGCCAGAGGCCGACCCTTCACCTTCCTCCCCTCGAGCCAGGCCTTCGAGTACTTGCCGAAGGTGGCGCGGTTCTGGGCCTTCGCCAGACGCGCCTTGGGTGGCTCCCAGGTCTCAGGCGACTCGGCCAGGATCCGCTCGTTGCGCAGCCACACGACGGCGGCGTCCTTGTCCTCAAAGGTCGAGGGCGCGGTGTGCAGAGCTCCGTCCGGCCCCGTGTATCGGGCCTGGTAGCGGCCGCTCCGCATCTTGGTGATCTGACCGAACGCACGTCGATTCTTGGCCTGCGCCACGCCTGCCGCCTCTCCGATGCATCGGATTTGCATCGGTTCAGAGTCTAGCCGTGTCCTCTTGTGTCCACCACCGAGACACGCTAATGTCGCTCAACAGCGCAGGCCAGAGGCACAAACCGCAGGTAGATCCCAGTATCCGCCAGCGACTGGAGTACTGGTTCAAACCCAGTATCGCCCACCAGTAGCACTGCGGACCACGAGCCGGTTCCCGTCCTGGGAGCCGGCTTTGTGCTTGGCGCAAGATCTGCGCAAGTCACGGACGGGTCGCCGGGCGTGGTTGACGATCAAGTCATGACTCTCCGCACCCGCGCACCCCGTATGGCGACAGCGCTCGCCGGCATCGGCCTGGTGGTGTCCAGCCTGACGCTCGCCTCCCCCGCCGCGGCCAACCAGTACTACTCGAGCTGCGCGAACCTCACCAAGGACTTCCGCCACGGCGTCGCCAAGAACAAGAAGGCGGCGAACTACCAGGTGGCGCAGGGCAACCGGCGCCCGGCGTACGGCAAGAAGGCGCGCAAGGCCTACAGCATCAACGCCTCGCGTCTCGACCGCGACAAGGACGGCACCGCCTGCGAGCAGAGCTGACGCGAGGTCGGCCCTGCTACAGACGGTGCCGTCTGGTCGGGGTCAGCGGGCGAGTGCCTCCGCGCGGTCGTCGTACGCCGCGTTGGCGACGGCGTCCTCCTCGTCCATCGCGTCGCGCTTGTTGGCGCCGCGGTAGGTGGCGTGCAGCATCAGGATCGTGACGCCCGACAGGGCGAGGACCACGCCATACAGCTGGTAGAGCTCACCGGGCGTGAAGCCCTGTCCCTGCAAGAAGGTGGCGACGTTGGGCGCGAAGAACGCCACAGCGCGACCGAGGCCCATCATCAAGCCAACGGCGGCGGCTCGGATCGCCAGCGGGTAGATGGATGGGCTGATGGCGTAGTAGGCCGCAACCCCGCCGTTGACAGCCAATCCGATGAGGACGGCGAGGACCAGCACCATCGTCTCGTGGTTGAAGAACGCCGCGAAGGCCGCGAAGACGCCAAAGCCGACGAAGCCGATCCACGCCGTGACCACGCGCGGGTGGAACCGCCGGGCGGCGATCGAGAACAGCAGCGCACCGATCACGCCGCCGGCGGCGACGAGCGCCTGGGCCTTGATGCCGAAGTCGGCGCGCCCGGTGGTCTCGGTGACCAGCTTGGCGGTCAGGCCGTTGGCAAAGTAGAACGCGCCGATGACCAGGCCGTAGGAGACCCACAGCAGGATCGTGCGGCGCAGCATGATCCCGCGCAGCGCGCCCGCGCGCAGCGAACCCTTCGTGGCCGCGGGCCGGACCGGCACGGGCAGGACGTCGGCACGGGCGGCGCCGATCTTGGCCGCGATCTTGTTGTAGGCCTCGAGCGCCCCCGCGGGACGCTTCTGCACGAGGTAGTCGACCGACTCGGGCAGGGCGACGTACGCGACCACGAGCAGCACCGTGGTGATGATGGCGGAGAAGAAGTACGGGCCGCGCCAAGTGAACGCCTCGATCAGGCTGACCGACAGGAAGCCACCGAGCGCCGCGCCGAGCGGGAGGCCGATGCCGTAGATGCCCATGACCGCGCCGCGCCGCTTCTGGTTGGCGTACTCCGCGACGAGCACGTTGATGCTCGGCAGGATCGAGCCGAGGAACAGTCCGCCGAAGAACCGCGCCGCGAGGAAGGTCTCGAACGAGTTCGCGAGCCCGGCCAGCGTCATGCCGACCACGATCAGCACCAGCGAGATCAGGATGTGCTTGCGGCGCCCGATCCGGTCGGCGAAGGGGCTCAAGAAGACCGCACCGACGCCCATGCCCAGCGTGCCGAGCGAGGCGACGAGTCCCTGCTGACCCGTGCTGAGCCCGAAGTACTCCGTCATCGCCGGGAGGGTGAAGGCGGTCACGAGGATCTCGTAGCCGTCGACCATCGTCAGCAGGATGCAGATCGCGACGATGACCCACTGGAAGCGGGTCATCGGGTTGCGCCGGATGGCGTCGGTGAGTTCCACAGGCTCTTCCTGTCTGTGTGTGTAATTACCGCACGGCTATGTGTAGATACCGACGAGAGTGACCGCGCCCACAGACCCGTGTCAAGCCTTCCGCGCAAAAAACTTTGCGTGGTCTAGTCTCTGCGCGATGAGCGAGTCACGTCCCGCCCCCGGCGCCCAGACCCTGGCGCGGGGACTGCGTGCGCTCGAGCTGGTCGCGCACGCGCCGGACGGCGCCGCGATCCAGGAGATCGCCGCAGAGCTCGACGTCCACCGCTCCATCGCCTCGCGGATCCTCTCGACCCTCGCCGAGGCCCGCCTGGTCGTCCGCGGCGGCGACGGGCGCTACCGGACGGGCGCCGGGCTGGCGGCTCTCGGCGCGGGCATCCACTCCACCCTGCGCGCCGCCGCCGAGCCCGCGATGCGCGACCTCGCCGTTGAGCTCAACGCGACCGTCTCGCTCCTCGTGACCGAGGGACCCGAGGCCGTGGCCCTCGCCGTCATCGAGCCGCCCTCGTCGGGCTACGTCTTGTCCTTCCGCACCGGCAGCCGGCACCCCCTCGAGCGCGGCTCGGCCGGACTCGCCCTCCTGGCGGCCGGACCCGCCCGTGCCGGTGAGCCCGAGGCCGTGACCGCCGTACGCGAGCAGGGCTACGCCTCCACGTTCGGCGAGGTCGAGCCCGGGGCGTACGGCGTCGCGGTCCCCCTCGAGCCGAGCGACGGGATCCCGACCGCCTGCCTGAACCTGATCACCTACCGGCCCGAGATCGCCGAGTCGGCGCCGCCGCTGCTGGTGGACGCCGCCAAACGCGTCGCCGCCGCTCTGGCCTGAGCGCCTGTCCCCCCGCTTCATCCGGCCCCGGTGGGGCGCCATCTCACGCGGCAACCCTTGACACCCGGTCGCGCCGGGTGTTTCCATAACTGCCCTCACAGGTGTAACTATCGCCTGTCTCCGTGTATCTATCGCACATAGGAGCCGCGCACATGAGCCTCACTCGGAAATCGACCGCACGGGACGTCACCCTCCCCTCCGGGACGCACATCCGCTACTACGAAGCGGGCGATCCCGGCGCGACGCCGGTCGTCCTGCTGCACGGCTCCGGCCCCGGTGCGACCGGGTGGTCGAACTTCTCCGGCAACATCGGCCCGATCGCCGACGCCGGCTTCCGCGTGATCGCGCCCGACATGCCGGGCTGGGGCGACTCCGACCCGATCTCCTTCGCCGACACCGACCCCGACATCGACCTCGTCGCGCTCCTGGACGCTCTCGGCATCGAGCGTGCCGCATTGGTGGGCAACTCGATGGGCGCCCACACCGCGATCCGGTTCGCCACGCTGCACCCTGAGCGGGTCACCCACCTCGTCACGATGGGCGCTTCGCTGGGCCGCGGCACCGCCAGCCTGTTCGGCCCCGGCGACGGCCCGAGCGAGGGCCTCAAGGTGCTCGTCAAGGCCTACCGCGACCCGAGCCCGGAGAACATGAAAGCGCTCGTCGAGATCATGACCTTCGACAAGGAGCGGTTCGCCACCCCCGAGCTCGTGCAGGCGCGCTCCGAAGCGGCCTCGGCGCGTCCCGACCATCTGCGCAACTACGTCGAGGGCCTCGCCCACGGCGCTCCCATCCCCGTCAAGGTCGACCGCGAGAAGATCCCGGGCATCCAGGTCCCCACCCTGTTGATCCACGGCAAGGACGACCGGGTCCTGCACTTCGAGGTCACACTGTGGCTGCTGGCCAATATCCCGAACTCGCGTGCCGTCCTGCTCAACCGCTGCGGTCACTGGGCGATGATCGAGCACGCCGAGGAGTTCAACCGCCTCGTCGTCGACTTCCTCGCCCACGCCTGAGGAGGCCACGATGACGACCCCGCACCTCAGCTCCCAGCCCACCCAGTCCCGCCAGCGTCCCACCGAGCTCGACACCGACGTCGTGATCATCGGCGCCGGCCCGGTCGGACTCACCCTGGCCAACCTGCTCGGCGTCCGCGGGCAGCGCGCGATCGTGCTGGAGGCCCGCCACGAGCTCATCGACTACCCGCGTGGCGTCGGCCTCGACGACGAGGCGATCCGCACGCTGCGCACCGCCGGGCTGTGGGACCAGATCGAGCAGTTCACGGTCCCCCACCACGTCGCCCGGCTGGTGAACGGCAAGGGCCAGGTGCTGGCGACCAACGACCCCCACACCGAGGAGTTCGGGTTCGCCCGCAAGCACGGCTTCAACCAGCCGGTCGTCGACCGTGAGCTGGCCGCCGGGCTCGGTCGCTTCGCCGGCACCGAGCTGCGCTTCGGCCACCGGGTCGTCGGCCTGCAGGACCACGGCGACCACGTCGTCGTCACGGCCGAGCAGCTCGACGAGGCCGGCCAGGTCGTCGACATCGTCGAGGTCACCGGCCGGTTCGCGGTCGGTTGTGAGGGCGGCCGATCGTTCACCCGCGAGTGGATGGGTGTCGCCTTCGAGGGCAAGTCGCCCTCGACGCGCTGGATGGTCGTCGACATCGAGAACGACCCGATCGGCGCGCCCAACGTCTACCTCGGCGCCGACCCGCAGCGCCCGTACGTCTCCATCGGCCTGCCCCAGGGGATCCGGCGCTGGGAGTTCATGCTCCACGACCACGAGCCGACCGAGCTCGCCGAGAACCGCGACTTCCTCAACGGCCTGCTGAGCCGCTTCGTGCCCGACCCGGCCAGCCTGACGATCATCAACCAGCGCACGTTCACCCACCACGGCCGGATCGCCTCGTCGTTCCGCCAGGGCAACGTCTTCCTCGCCGGCGACGCCGCGCACCTCATGCCGGTCTGGCTGGGCCAGGGCTGGAACTCCGGCGTACGCGACGCCACCAACCTCGCCTGGAAGCTGACCGCGGTCCTGCGCGGGGACGCCGACGCCACGCTGCTGGACACCTACACCACCGAGCGCCACAAGCACGTCGCGGACATGATCGAGGTCAACATGGCGGCTGGCTCGATCATGAAGATGAAGCCGTTCGGCGGCTGGGTGCGTGACCGCGCCGCCTCCGCGCTCAACCTCGTCCCGAAGTGGAAGTCGTACTTCACGGAGCTGCGCTTCAAGCCGATGCCGCGGTACGCCGAGGGCGTCGTCGTCGACCAGGTGAGCCTCACCCCCGGCTCCGCCCGCGCCAGCTTCAAGGACGGCCGGCTCGTGCCGTTCGTCGACTCCGCCGGTGACGGCTCCCCCGTCGGCCTGCAGTTCATCCAGCCGCGGGTCAACACCGCCGAGGCCACCGGGGTGCTGCTCGACGACGTGACCGGCGACTGGTGGTCGCTGGCCACCTGGGGCACCGACCCGACGACCTTCCTCTCCGCCGAGGATCTCGCACTCGTGCAGCGCCACGGCATCCGGCTGCTGTCGTTCATGCCCGAGACCCAGCGCGTGTGGGCGCAGGAGCGGTACGCCGACTCCCCCGCCCCGGTCACCGTCGTGGGCGACACCTCAGGTGCGTTGAAGCGCTGGTTCGACGTCCGGGCCTGCGGCCTGGTCGTGCTGCGCCCCGACCGCTTCGTCGCCGCCGCCGGCTTCAACCAGCAGGCATCGCAGGTGCTGGCGGCCATCGCCCGCGCCGCGTCGCTCCACACGGCCCCCGACGGGCGCCATCGTGGAGCCGATGTCGCGCAGCTCTCCCAGCCCACCACCGCAACGCTGGAGGTCCCGGCATGAGCCTCGCCCTGGTCTGCATGTCCCACAGCCCGCTGCTGGAGTTCAACGACCCGCCCGCCGACGTCAAGGCCGAGGTCGAGGACGCCTTCGCGACCGCGCGGTCGTTCGTCCACGACTACGACCCCACGCTGGTGGTGTCCTTCGCGCCCGACCATTACAACGGCTTCTTCTACGACCTGATGCCGCCGTTCTGCATCGGCTATGAGGCCCTCGGGGTCGGTGACTACGGCACCACCGCGGGTCCCCTCGACGTACCCACCCCGATCGCCGAGCAGCTCGCCGCGTGGGTCGCCGACCACGACCTCGACGTCGCGATCTCACGCAAGATGGAGATCGACCACGGAGCGATCCAGCCGCTGGAGATCCTGTTCGGCGGCATCGACGAGGTCCCGACGATCCCGGTCTTCGTCAACGGCGTCGCCAAGCCGTTCGTCAAGATGTCTCGCGTACGCCGCCTGGGCGAGGCGATCGGTTCGTTCCTGGCCACACTGCACGGCGAGCGGGTGCTGGTGGTCGGGTCCGGTGGGCTCTCCCACGACCCGCCGGTCCCCCAGTGGGCCACGGCCGACGACGCGCAGCGCGCGCTGCTGCTCGACGGCCGGCACCCCACCGCGGCCGCTCGCGACGCCCGCCAGCAGCGGGTCATCGACACCGGCAAGGCCTTCGCCGCAGGCACCGCGACGATCCAGGACCTCAACCCCGTCTGGGACCGCGCCCTCATGCGCACCCTCGCCACCGGCGACCTCTCGCCCATCGATGCGATGACCCCGGAGCAGATGGCTCTCGACGCGGGCAACTCCGCGCACGAGGTCCGCACGTGGGTCGCCGCGTTCGCCGCGCTCGGACAGGCGGGTCCCTACGACGTCCTGTCGTCGTGCTACCGGCCCATCCGTGAATACATCGCCGGCTTCGGCGTGATGACGGCACGCACGTCCTGATCCTGCCCGTCGGCACGTGACCCGACGCAACGCTCGGCCCGGTTGCGTCTGGACCCGGGGCTGCCTGGGTACGAGCGGCGCATGGACACCACAGCATCCGAGACAGTCGTGCTCCGCGACGGCACGCACGACGGCGAGACGATGACGCTCGAGGCGGCCCCGGAGACGATCAGCCTCGACCGCGAGGGCAGCAGCATCGCCGAGGAGTACGTCCGCTCGGTCGAGTTCGAGGTCATCGACGACCGCGAGCTGCAGGTCTACCGCCTCCGCGCCCAGTAGCCGCGAAAAGGTGGTCAATCACCGCCACTGTGCTAGCGTCAAGAGTGTTGAAGGGTTCTCGCCCCCAGGGTGAGGCCACCTCCGGTTCCATCGGGACCGGCACATCTTGTTGATTCTTGGTCTTCGGTTCTGCTGGACATCAGGCGCAGTGCAGATGTCTTCAGCACCTCGCGATCGGCACAGTGTCGTCGCATCATCACCAGCAAGGAATCAGCATGACTGAAGGTACCGTGAAGTGGTTCAACGCCGAGAAGGGCTTCGGCTTCATCGAGCGCGCGGAGGGTGAGGACGTCTTCGTCCACTACTCCGCGATCCAGACTCAGGGCTACAAGAGCCTCGATGAGAACCAGAAGGTCGAGTTCGACGTCACGCAGGGCCCCAAGGGCCCGCAGGCGGAGAACGTTCGCGCCATCTGACGCACTCTTGCACGCCGCCCCCGCCGATCACCAAGCGTCGATCGCCGGGGGCGGTTCTGCGTCTCGGCACAGTACGGAATCGCCGGCACGCATGGCCGGGGCGGGCCTGGGCACCCTCACGGGTTGAACCCGACCGCCCCTGCCCGGAAGGATCCCCCATGACGAGCTCCCAGGCCGACGTCGTCGACCTCCTCGTGCAGCAGCACGGCCACATCCGTGGACTCTTCAACGCCGTCGACAGCGCCGACGATGTCGTCGCGCGCCAGCAGGCGTTCGAACAGCTGCGGCGCTACCTCGCGGTGCACGAGACCGCCGAGGAACTGATCACCCACCCCCGCGCCCGGATGGCCGACGGCGGCAACCCCGTCGTCGACGCCCGGCTCCACGAGGAGACCGAGGCGAAGAAGATGCTCGCCGACCTCGACGGGATGAAGGTCGACGACCCGGACTTCCCGGTGAAGTTCGAAGCGCTGCGCGACGCCGTCGTCGCCCACGCGGAGGCCGAGGAGCGCGAGGAGTTCCCGCTGCTGCGCGCCGACAACGACGCGAAGATGCTCGAGCGCATGGCCGCGGCCGTCCTGGCGGTGGAGAAGATCGCTCCGACGCACCCGCACCCCAGCGTCGGCAGCTCGGCGACCACGAACCTCATGGCCGGTCCGCTGGCCAGCGTGCTCGACCGGACCCGCGACGCCGTACGCGCGGCACTGGGCTGACACGACACCAGCTGACACGACGCGACACGACGCGAAGCGGCCGGTCCGGGAACTCCCGGACCGGCCGCTTCACTGTCTCTCCTGCTTCACGAGGTGCGTGGCGGAGCCTCGCCCCGCCCGCCCCGCTCAGCCGGGACCGTCGGCGCCGATGCTCTTGCGCTCGCGGCTGAGTGCCAGGCCGAGGCCGATCATCGCGACGGACAGGCCGAGGTGGAGCCAGTTGTCGGCGTCGTTGAGCGGCACGAAGTTCGCGTCGTGGTCGTGGCCGACGGCCATGCCGTAGATCCACAGGACGAAGTAGATCGCACCACCGCCGAGGAGGTAGATGCGCGCCGAGTCCCACCGGCCGGCCAGCGCCAGTCCGGCGACGCCGAAGAGCAGGTGGACGATGTTGTGGAGGATCGAGACCTGGAAGATGCCGAGCAGCATCGCTTCCGACTCGTGCCCGGCGAACTGGATGGTGTCGAAGTCGGTGGTGATCCCGGGGATGAAGCCGGCGATCCCGACGAGCAGGAACATCGCGCCGACGACGGTCGCGGTGGTCTGCATCTTGGTGGCGGTCATCGAGGAAGTAGCCACGTCTAACTCCTTCAGAGGTGGGAGGAGGGTCGCAAGCGACGTACCCGCGCACCGGCCGCCCAAGCGGGAACCGCACGGACGAGACCGACGAACTGCGCGGCGAAGAAGTTTCGCGCTCGCAGGTGTAATCCGGCGCACATCGGGAACCACCCCGTCAACAACCGGGCGCGCACGTCACTTACGCCGGGACGGCGCGCCCGGCGGCTTGTCCGGACGTCCTCACCGACACCGACCCATCCCTACTGGCGCAGCGAGATCGCGGCCGCCTCGATCCACTCCTGGCGCAGCACCGGTCCGCCGCCCTCGGGGTGGCCGGTCGCGGCGAAGACCACCCAGCCCTCCCAGCGCGAGGCACCGGAGCGGGTGCGGCCGGGACGCCACATCAGCAGCAGCCCGGGCAGCTGCTCCTCACCGTTGTAGCCGGGACGGCGCACCCAGACGTGCAGGGCCCTGCGCCCGTCGTCGGGCGTGGCCGGATTGGTGTGCCCGCCGTACGGAGGCTGCCTGCCCATGACCGGCAGGATAGAACATGTGTTCGAACGCCGACGTGTCGCCGTCTGTCCCGAGCGGGAGCCTCAGGCAGCGCTCACGACCGCGCCGTACTGCTCACGACGGCGCGCCTCGGCGATCATCGACGGGGTGGCGTCGCCGGGGACCAGCAACGCGGTGTCGGTGCGGAAGACCCGACCGTGCAGCCACGCGCGGACAGCCGCAGCGTAGGTGCGGGAGTCGACTCCCGCGCTCGCACAGGCCTTGACCTCGACCCGCTCCTCGTGCATCCGTTCACCCTCCACGACCACGTCCACATTCTCCCTCATCGGTCCAACGATCAACTACTTGAGGGAGAACGCGGCGTGGCGAGGGCGAGAACGCCTGCTGTCAGTCCTCGTCGTCGGCGGACGCCTCGTGGTGGGTGCCGGGGCGCGGCGCCCAGGGCAGCTCCTTGGAGGGGCGTACGACGATGAGCCGGTCCCCGCGGGCCAGCTGCGTCACGACCGGGTCGAAGTAGCGGTGCACGGTCTCGTCGCGGACCACGGCGATCACCTGGTCGGGCAGGGTCTGTGGCTGCTTGCCGACCTCGGAGACGAGCAGGTCGCGCTCGGCGACCTCGAGCCCCTCGCCGTAGGTCAGGAGGTCCTGCATCACCGACCCGAGCGTCGGGCTGAGTGACGACAGCCCCAGCAACCGACCGACCGCGTCGGACGACGTCACGACCGAGTCCGCGCCGCTCTGGCGGACCAGCGGCACGTTGCTCTGCTCACGCACCGAGGCGACGACGTGCGCAGTCGGGTTGAGCTGGCGCACCGTGAGCGTGGCGAGCACCGTGGAGTCGTCGCGATCGGCGGTGATCACCACCTGATCGGCGCGCTCCACCCCGGCTCGGCGCAGGACCTCGCGCCGGGTCGCGTCGCCGGTGACGATCGCGAGCCCGTCCTCGTGGGCGTCGCTGACCGCGGCCGACTTCGGGTCGACGATGACGATCGACTCCTTGGCGATCCCGTTGCTCAGCAGGGTGTCGACGGCGCTGCGGCCCTTGGTGCCGTACCCGATCACCACGACATGGTTGTCCACGCGCTTCCTCCATCGTGCGACTCGGAACATCTCCCGCCCCTGCGTGGCGAGGACCTCCAGGGTGGTGCCGATCAGCAGGACCAGGAACGCGATCCGGGCGGGCGTGATGACGAACGCGTTCACCATCCGCGCCGTGTCGCTGACCGGCGTGATGTCGCCGTACCCGGTCGTGCTCAGGGTGACGGTCGTGTAGTAGATCGCGTCGAGCAGCGAGATGACGCCGTCATGGTTGTCGGTGTAGCCACGCCGGTCGACATAGACCAGCAGCACGGTGCCGACGAGGATCACGAGCGCTGCGACCAGCCGGCGACCCAGCGCCCACCATGGGGAGCGCTGGTGCTCGGGGAGGCGGACCTTCGCGCTGGCGGACTCGCCGCTCTCGGGACTCATGACCGGGTGTCGCTCGTCAGTCCACGACGGAGCCGTAGATCACCACACCGGGTCCGACGGGTTCACCGCCCCCGCCAGCGTTGTCGACCTCGATCGAGACGAACCGGAACGCGTCGCCCTCGCTGGGCGCGCGCGACCCCGCCGTACGCCGCCAGGTGCCGCACAGCAGGTCGTCCTGGGCACCCTCGGCGTCATTGACGCTCTCCCCGCGCAGGCACAGCTCCGAGGTGCTGGCGGAGAAGCTCTCGACCTCTGCGGTCGTGCGCGCCGGGGTGTCGGGTCCGGCGACGACGCCGATCAGGTAGCCGCCGAGCAGGCACAGCGCGCCGCTGGCGACGAAGACCGGAGTAGGGAGATTGACGTTGCCCACGCCGCACAGGATGACACGCGGACTTCCACGGCGACGGGCGACTCCCCGGCGTCCGCCGAGAGGACGTCCTTCGCCCCTGCTGGCTCCTCAGCAGGCGCGCACGGCCTGGCGGGGACCGCCACCACCGCCGCGGCGCTCGACCGGCTCCATGGTCAGGAGGCCGCCCGGCCAGGTCCGCAGCAGCACGAGCTGACCGGGACGCACGCGCGCAGCGGGGTCGCGCGCGATCCGGGCGAGGTACGCGGCGCCGTACGTCGCCCGCACGAGACCGTCTCGCGTCCGCACCTCGGCGACGCCCTCGCTGATCCGGACGACGCGTCCGACCGCGCAGTCGCGCGGCAGCTCACCGTCGGGCGGCAGCGGACTGATCCGGGGCGTCATCCGAGCACTGTAGGCAGGCCGGTCTGCTCGTCGCACGGGAGTTTCCGCGCGGACGGGGCAGCGTTCCGGCGGGACGCCTACCGTAGAGCCATGGCATCGCTGACTCCGGAGACCGAGCACGAGACTCCTGCGCTGGACCTGACCGCCCTGCGGGAGTCCACGAACCAGGCGCCGCCGCTGGTGGGCCACAACGTGGTGACCGGCGACGCCGTACTCATGGCGGCGCTGGAGACCCACGGCTCCGCCGGGCTGGCCGACGACCTTGCGGCGCTCGGCGCCGAGGCCGGGTCGGCCGAGGCGCGCGAGCACGGGATGCTGGCCAACGAGTTCCACCCCGCGCTGGTCAACTACGACCGCTACGGCAACCGCGTGGACGACGTGCGGTTCCACCCCTCGTGGCACTGGCTGCTCGAGCGCGCCGTCGGCTACGGCCTGCAGGCCTCGCCCTGGACCTCCGATGCCCCCGATGCCCACCTGCGGCGCGCGGCCGGGTTCTATGCCTGGTCACAGGCCGAGCCGGGCCACATGTGCCCGATCTCCATGACGTACGCCGCCATCCCCGCGCTGCGGGTGGACGACGCGGTCGCGAAGGAATGGACGCCGCGGCTGGCCTCGACGACGTACGACCCCCGCACCCTGCCCGCCGGCGAGAAGCTCGGGGCGCTCGCCGGCATGGGGATGACGGAGAAGCAGGGCGGCTCGGACGTGCGCGCCAACGTCACCACGGCCACACCGACGTCGGTGGACGGCGAGTACGTCCTGCACGGGCACAAGTGGTTCACCTCCGCGCCGACCAACGACGTCTTCCTCGTCCTGGCCCAGACCGATGCCGGCGTGGGCTGCTTCCTCGTGCCGCGCGTGCTGCCTGACGGGCGCCGCAACGACCTCGACGTCGTACGCCTCAAGGACAAGCTGGGCAACCGCTCGAACGCCTCCTCGGAGCTGGAGTTCCGCGGCACGTGGGCCCAGCGGCTCGGCGACGAGGGGCGCGGAGTGCGCACCATCATCGAGATGGTCGCCGCCACCCGCCTGGACTGCGTGCTCGGGTCGTCGGCGCTGATGCGCCGCTCGCTGGCCGAGGCCGCCTGGCACGTCGAGCACCGCTCGGCGTTCGGCAGCCGGCTGGCCGACAAGCCGCTCATGCAGAACGTCGTGGCCGACCTCGCCGTCGAGTCCGCCGCCGCCACGACGCTGGCGATGCGGCTGGCCGCGGCCGTCGACCGCGCCGACGACCCGCACGAGGCCGCGCTGCGGCGCATCGGCCTGCCGCTGGCGAAGTTCTGGATCTGCAAGCGCACCCCGATGATGGTGGCCGAGGCGCTGGAGTGCCTCGGCGGCAACGGCTACGTCGAGGAGTCCGGCATGCCGCTGCTGTTCCGCGAGTCGCCGCTGAACTCCATCTGGGAGGGCTCGGGCAACGTCAACGCCCTCGACGTCCTGCGTGCCCTCGGCCGCGAGCCCGAGGTGCTCGAGGCCTGGATCACCGAGGTCGGCCACGCCCGCGGCGAGGACCCGCACCTCGACCGCGCCATCGAGGGCGTCCTCGAGCTCCTGGCCGACACCAGCGCCGCCGAGATGAACGCGCGCCGCTTGGCCGGGCGGATGGCCGCCTGCCTGCAGGGATCGCTGTTGGTGAGGTACGGGGACCCCGACATCGCCGACGCCTTCTGTGCCACCCGGCTGGGTCCGGCGTACGGCGGGACGCTGGGGACGCTGCCGCCCAGCGGTGCGGTCGCCCTCATCGCCGCCGGCGCCACGCCCCAGGTCGGCTGAGCTCTGCCGCGCGTGCGGCGGCTGTACGAGGTCCCAGGAGTCGCACCTCGTACACGTTCTTGCGCGACACGCCGACTGGAACGTCTACACGGTGGTGAGTTCGCTACACGTGTAGCGAATTTGCGCCCCTCAGAGCACCAGGCCGGGGTACAGCGGGTGCTTGTCGAGCATCTCGGCGGAGGCGGCCTTGGTGCGGTCGGCGATGCCGTCGGCGAGGGTGTACGACGCCTTGGAGGGGCCGCCGGCCTTGGTGGTGCCGGGCTGGGTGTTGCGCAGCACGTCGACGACCAGCTCGGCGACCTTGTCGAACTCGTCGCGCCCGAAACCGCGGCTGGTGAGGGCGGGGGTGCCGAAGCGGATGCCGGAGGTGTACCACGCGCCGTTCGGGTCGGCGGGGATCGAGTTGCGGTTGGTGACGACCCCGGCGTCGAGCAGCGCCGACTCGGCCTGGCGGCCGGTGAGGCCGAAGCCGGAGACGTCGAGCAGCACGATGTGGTTGTCGGTGCCGCCGGTGACCAGGCGCGCGCCGCGGGAGTTGAAGCCCTCGGCCAGGGCCTGGGCGTTGTCGGCCACCTGCTGGGCGTACGTCGCGAAGGCCGGCTGGCGAGCCTCGGCGAGCGCGACGGCCTTGGCCGCCATCACGTGGGAGAGCGGGCCGCCGAGCACCATCGGGCAGCCACGGTCGACCGAGGGGGCGTACTCCTCCGTGGCGAGCACCAGACCACCACGCGGGCCGCGCAGCGACTTGTGGGTGGTGGTGGTGACGACGTGGGCGTAGGGGACGGGGTCCTCCTCCCCGGTGAAGACCTTGCCCGCGACCAGACCGGCGAAGTGCGCCATGTCGACCATCAAGGTGGCGCCGACCTCGTCGGCGATCTCGCGCATCTTCGCGAAGTTCACCCGCCGGGGGTACGCCGAGTAGCCCGCCACCAGGATGAGCGGCTTGAACTCCTTGGCCTTCGCCCGCACCGCGTCGTAGTCGAGCAGCCCGGTCTCGGGGTCGGTGCCGTACTGCTGCTGGTGGAACATCTTGCCGCTGATGTTGGGACGGAAGCCGTGGGTGAGGTGGCCCCCGGCGTCGAGGCTCATGCCGAGCAGGCGCTGGTTGCCCAGCTCGCGGCGCAGCTCCTCCCAGTCGGCGTCGGTGAGCTCGGCGACGTTCTTCGACCCGGCCTTCTCCAGCCACGGGCCCTCCACCCGGTGGGCGAGGATCGACCAGAACGCGACGAGGTTGGCGTCGATGCCCGAGTGCGGCTGGGCGTAGGCGTACTCCGCGCCGAACAGCTCACGCGCGTGCTCGGCCGCGAGCGACTCGACGGTGTCGACGTTCTGGCAGCCGGCATAGAAGCGGTGCCCGACCGTGCCCTCGGCGTACTTGTCGCTGAACCAGCTGCCCATGGTGAGCAGCACGGCCGGCGAGGCGTAGTTCTCCGAGGCGATCAGCTTCAGCGATGCGCGCTGGTCGGCGAGCTCCGCGCGTGTGGCGTCGGCCACACGCGGCTCGACCGCCTCGATCACCGCGAGCGCCTCCCGGTACGCCGTACTGGCGCGCGCCGCGAGGGCGGCGGCAGCACCGGAATCCCCGGTCTCACGCGGGGAGGCGGAGGTGGACGGCACGTCGGCGGAGGTCATGGGGCCAGCGTAGTGACCCCGACTTCCGTGCCCGGCAGCGGAACCACCGTGTCCATATTTCGGACACACTGTCCACATCATGAGATTCCGGTTTGTGGAACCCCTGTCCACACGTCGAGACTCCTCGCCATGACCGCTGCAACGACGACCTGGCTCGTGGCTCGCCGCCACGTGGACCTCGGTCGTACCCGCAGCATGATGTGTCCGCCGGCCTGACCCCGCCCCTAGTCCCAGCAGCCTGGGCGCGCGTGGTCGCCGGCAACACGGCAGCCGCCTCCGACAACGTCGTCGGGCCCCGTTCAGCCGCGACTCGTGCGTCTTCTCCCGCGAAGGAACGCATTCGATGAGCACCCCGGTGCAGCCTCAGAGCCCCCGCCCCGCCCGCCCCCGCCCCAAGCGCGGTGAGGGCCAGTGGGCGCTGGGCTACCGCGAGCCGCTGAACAAGAACGAGCAGGCCAAGAAGGACGACAACCCGCTCAACGTGCGGGACCGCATCCTCAACATCTACTCCAAGCGCGGGTTCGACTCGATCGACCCCTCCGACCTGCGCGGCCGCTTCCGCTGGATGGGCCTCTACACCCAGCGCGCGCCCGGCTTCGACGGCGGCAAGACCGCGCTGCTCGAGGAGGAGGAGCTCGACGACCGCTACTTCATGATGCGGGTCCGCTCCGACGGCAAGCTGCTGCCGTCGGCGACCGTCCGCGCGCTCGGCGAGGTCGGGCGTGACTACGCCCGCGACACCGCCGACGTCACCGACCGGGCCAACATCCAGTACCACTGGATCCGCGTCGAGGACGTCCCCGCCATCTGGGACCGGCTCGAGGCCGGCGGCCTGTCGACGATCGAGGCCTGCGGCGACTCCCCCCGCCCGTTCCTGGGATCGCCCGTCGCGGGCGTCGCCACCGACGAGATCATCGACGGCTCCAGCGCGCTGGAGGAGATCGCCCGGCGCTACATCGGCGACCCGGCCTTCTCGAACCTTCCGCGCAAGTTCAAGACGGCGTTGACCGGACACCCGAGCCACGACGTCTCCCCCGAGACCAACGACGTGTCCTTCGTGGGCACCGTCCACCCCGAGCACGGCCCCGGCTTCGACCTGTGGGTCGGTGGCGGACTGTCCACCAACCCGATGCTCGCCCAGAAGCTCGGCGTGTGGATCCCGCTCGACGAGGTCGCCGACGCCTGGGCCGGCGTCGCCTCGGTCTTCCGCGACTACGGCTACCGCCGGCTGCGCTCGCGCGCCCGGCTGAAGTTCCTGGTCGCCGACTGGGGCGTGGAGAAGTTCCGCCAGGTGCTCGAGGACGAGTACCTCCACAAGAAGCTCGTCGACTGCCCCTCCCCCGCCTCGCCGGTCGGGCACCGCGACCACATCGGCGTCCACGACCAGAAGGACGGCAAGAAGTACGTCGGCCTCGCCCCGGTCGCCGGCCGGGTCTCGGGCACCATGCTCGTCCAGCTCGCCGACCTCATGGACACCTACGGCGTCGCCGGCGCCCGCCTCACGCCGTACCAGAAGATCGTGCTGATCGGCGTCGAGCCGACGGTTGTCGAGCAGCTGATCGACGAGCTCGACCTGATCGGGCTCGAGGCGCGGCCGTCGAACTGGCGCCGGCACACGATGGCCTGCACCGGCATCGAGTTCTGCAAGCTCGCGATCGTCGACACCAAGGAGCGCGCCCGCTCTCTCGTCGCCGAGCTCGAGCGCCGCTTCCCCGGCCTCGACACCCCGATCACCGTCAACGTCAACGGCTGCCCCAACGCCTGCGCCCGCACCCAGGTCGCCGACATCGGCCTCAAGGGCCAGCTGGTGACCGTCGACGGCAAGCAGGTCGAGGGCTTCCAGGTCCACCTCGGTGGTGCCACCGGTCTGCAGGCCAACTTCGGTCGCAAGCTGCGCGCCCACAAGGTGACCAGCGCCGACCTCGACGACTACGTCACCAACGTCGTCACGGCCTACCTGGAGGACCGCACCGAGGGCGAGAACTTCGCGTCCTGGGCCGCGCGCGCCGACGAGGAGCTGCTGCGCGGCGAACGCGTCCCCGCGGGGGCACCCGCGTGAGCCGCGCCGCGGCGGTCTTCGCCTGCCCCTACTGCAGCGACGACAACCTCTTCCCGCACGAGACCGAGACCCCCGGGGCCAAGACCCCAGGAGTCGGGGCCGCGTGGGAGTGCCGCTCGTGCATGCGCGCCTTCGCCGTGACCTTCCTCGGCCAGCTGCGCCGCTCCGATGACGCAACGACCCCGGCGGGCGGTGAGGACGCGTGACGGCGCTCAGCACCCAGAACGCGCACGGTCGCCGCGGCACCGAGACCACCGGCCGCACCGAGGAGGAGCTGCGCGACCTGGTCTCCCACGCCGGCGCCGAGCTCGAGCTCGCCCCGGCCGAGGTGATCATCGAGTGGGCCGTCGCGACGTTCGGTGAGCGGTTCTGCATCACCTCCTCGATGGGCGACGCGGTGCTCGCACACCTCGCCTCCACCGTCGCCCCCGGCATCGACGTCGTCTTCCTCGACACCGGCTATCACTTCGTCGAGACCATCGGCACGCGCGACGCGGTCGAGGCGACGCTCGACGTCAACCTGATCACCATCGGCGCGCAACAGAGCGTCGCCGAGCAGGACGCGACGTACGGCAAGGACCTCTTCGCCCGCGACCCCGACCTGTGCTGCGCGCTGCGCAAGGTCGCACCCCTCAACGACGCGCTCAAGGGGTACGACGCCTGGGCCACCGGCCTGCGTCGTTCGGAGACCCGCAACCGCGTCATCGCCCCGGTGATCGGCTGGGACGAGAAGAAGCGCAAGGTCAAGGTCTCGCCGTTGGCCCGCTGGAACGACGAGCAGGTCGAGCGCTACATCGCCGACAACGGCGTCCTGGTCAACCCGCTCGTGTACGACGGCTACCCCTCCATCGGGTGCTGGCCGTGCACCGCCCGGGTCGCCCCGGGCGAGGACCCGCGCAGCGGCCGCTGGGCGGGTCAGAACAAGACCGAGTGCGGGATCCACCAGTGACCGCGCACCTCTCCCACCACCAGATCCGCCCCACCCTCCGCACCACCACTCACCGCCTCGAAGGGAGGCTCCGCCGATGACCGCCCCCGCACTCATCGCCCTCGCCCACGGCAGCCGTGATCCCCGCTCCGCCGCGACGATCACGGCCCTGGTCGACGAGGTCCGGGCGATGCGCCCCGACCTCCGCATCGAGCCGGCGTTCCTGGAGCTCTCCAAGCCGTCCTTCGACAAGGTCGTCGACAAGCTGGTCAAGGCCGGGTACGACGAGATCGTCGTCGTACCCCTGCTGCTCAACAACGCCTACCACGCCCAGGTCGACGTCCCGGCCGCCGTCGAGGCCGCCGGTGCGCGCCACCCGGGTCTGCAGGTGCGCGCCACCAAGATCCTCGGCCTGGAGAACGTCTTCCTCGAGGTGCTCGACGAGCGCCTGCGGGCGGCGCTGAAGGAGCAGCGCGTGCGCGAGCTCGACGCGCTCGTGCTCGCCGCGGCCGGGTCCTCGGACTCGGTCGCCAACCAGGCAGTCGCGCGGCTTGCCCGGGTCTGGGGTGCCCACCACAAGCTGCCCGTCGTCGCGGCGTTCGCCTCGAGCGCTCCCCCGGCGGCCGGCGAGGCCGTGCGGCAGTTCCGCACCGAGGGTCGTCGCCACATCGCGGTCGGCTCGCTCTTCCTCGCCCCGGGCTTCCTCCCCGACCGGGCCGCCGAGCTCGCACTGGAGGCCGGCGCGGTCGCCGTCTCGGCCCCGCTGGGCGCCCACCCCGAGGTCGCGCGCACCATCTTGGCGCGCTACGCCGTGGGTGCCGTCGAGCTCGTCCCGGTCTGAGCCGGCACCCGGGTCCCAGCCTCCGAGTCGTGTGCCCCACGAAGCGCCTGAGCGCGTCGTGGGGCACACGACTCTGCTGTCGGGCGAGTGGGTAGGTTGGTCCTTGTGAGCGAGCAGAGCAACCACTTCGACGTCGTTGTCCTCGGTGCCGGCCCCGGTGGGTACGTCGCCGCCATCCGCGCCTCCCAGCTGGGGAAGAAGGTCGCGGTCGTGGAGGAGAAGTACTGGGGCGGTGTCTGCCTCAACGTCGGCTGCATCCCCTCCAAGGCCCTGCTGCGCAACGCCGAGCTCGCGCACGTGCTGCAGCACGAGAAGGACAAGTTCGGCATCACCGGTGACGCCACCATGGAGTTCGGCCCGACCCACGCGCGCAGCCGCACGGTCTCGGACTCCATCGTCAAGGGCGTCCACTTCCTCATGAAGAAGAACAAGATCACCGAGGTCCACGGCTGGGGCACCATCACCAGCCCCACCTCGATCGAGGTCAAGGACTCCGACGGCGGCACCTCGACGGTCACCTGCGACACGATGATCATCGCCGCCGGCGCCACCACCCGGCTGATCCCCGGCACCGAGCTCTCCGAGCGGGTCGTGACCTACGAGGAGCAAATCCTCACCGACGAGCTGCCCGGCTCCATCGTGATCGCCGGCTCCGGTGCGATCGGCGTCGAGTTCGCCTACGTCATGAAGAACTTCGGCGTCGACGTGACGATCGTGGAGTTCCTCGACCGGATGGTCCCGACCGAGGACGCCGAGGTCTCCAAGGAGCTGCTCAAGCACTACAAGAAGCTCGGCATCGACGTCCGGCTCTCCACGAAGGTCGAGTCGATCGACGACTCCGGCGACAAGGTCAAGGTGACCGTCTCCAAGGACGGCAACTCCGAGGTCATCGAGACCGACAAGGTCCTGCAGGCCATCGGCTTCGCCCCGCGCGTCGAGGGCTACGGTCTGGAGAACCTCGGCGTCGAGATGACCGACCGCGGCGCCATCGCCGTCGACGAGCGCGGCCGCACCAGCGTCGACGGCGTCTACGCGATCGGCGACTGCACCGGCAAGCTGATGCTCGCCCACACCGCCGAGGCCATGGCGGTCGTCGCGGCCGAGACCATCGCCGGCGCGGAGACGATGGAGATCGACTTCGACATGATCCCGCGGGCGACGTACTGCCAGCCGCAGATCGCGTCCTTCGGCTACTCCGAGGAGCAGGCGAAGGAAAAGGGGTACGACGTCAAGGTCGCGAAGTTCCCCTTCATGGCCAACGGGAAGGCCAAGGGCCTCGGCGACGAGACCGGCTTCGTCAAGGTCGTCGCCGACGCGAAATACAACGAGATCATCGGCGCCCACATGATCGGCCCCGACGTCACCGAGCTGCTGCCGGTGCTCACCCTCGCCCAGCGCTGGGACCTCACCGCCGACGAGGTCGCGCGCAACATCTTCGCCCACCCGACGCTGTCGGAGTCGGTGAAGGAGGCCGTCGAGGGCATCGCCGGCCACATGATCAACCTTTGATCGTCCGCGACCGAGCTCGCGAGGTCGCGAAGCGACGATCAGGTTGAGGAGAGTTGCTCAGATCCGAGCTTCGCGAGGAGCTGAGCAACTCGTCTCGAAACCTCAGGCCGCGTCCGCGATCACGTCGAGCACGCCGCGCTGCGAAACCTCAGCCCGCGTCCGCGATCACGTCGAGCGTGCTCACCTGACCAGCCGGTCGAGCAGGTGCTCCAGCTCGCGGCCGGGGTCGGTGGTCAACCCCCCGTGCACCGGCCCGGGCTGGACGATGGTGCTGCGCGGCGCCTTGACGAACCCGAACCGCGTGCCGAGGTCCGCGCGAGCCGCGTCACCGGCACTCGCGACCCCACGGCACACGTCGCGCACCGCGGCCAGCGACCGCTCGAGCCGGTCGGCGTCGATCCCCGGACCGAACGCCGCGAGCCGGGCACGGTCCACATGGGCGGCGGCATCGAGGAAGTCGGCGGACTGGCAGTAGAGCGCGACCCCGACGTTGAGGAACTCCTCGCGGTCGACGCGCGGCACGCAGCGCAGGACGACGTACTGGTAGGGCAGGGCGTCCGCGACGTCACGGCTCAGCCCGGTCACGAGGCACCCCCCGGCACCCACTGGTGGGTGGTGAGGCGGGCCTGCAGGAAGGCGGAGTACGCCGCCCGCTCGGCCTCCGGGTCGGCGCCCAACCAGACGTCGGGCACGTGCGCGACCACCTCGTCGAGCACGTCGGCGCTCAGCACCTCGCGGCACGCGGCGTCGACGCCCGCGACCCGATCGGCGTACGCCTCCAGGACGTGGTCGCTCGCGTCGTAGGGCTGGGCGGCGAACCGATCGGCACCACCGGTGGCCGGCGGACCACCGGACCAGCCGTGGTGGAAGTAGAGGCACGCTCCGTGGTCGATCGCCCACAGGTCGCCGTGCCAGACGAGCAGGTTGGGGTTGCGCCACGACCGGTCGACGTTGGCGACCAGCCCGTCGAGCCACAGGACCCGCGCGGCGACCTCGGGATCCGGCGTGCACGACGCGTCGTAGCCGAACGACCCGGGCAGGAAGTCGACGCCGAGGTTCATCCCGACACTGGCCCGCAGCAGGTCCTGGACCTCCTCGTCGGCCTCGTAGCGCGCGATCGCCTCCTCGAGGCGGACCTGCACCAGCTCCGGCGTCGGGATGCCGAGGTGGCGGGCGAGCTCGGAGACGATGATCTCCGCGACCAGCACCCGCGGCCCCTGACCGGCGCCGCGGAACTTGCACACGTAGGTGCCGAGGTCGTCGCCCTCGACGATGCCGGGCAGCGATCCCCCCTCGCGCAACGGGGTGACGTAGCGGGTGGCGACCACCTCGCGCAGGGCTGGCATGGCGCCAATGTAGTCGGCGTGCTCCCCCACCCGGTCGGGCCGGGCGCGTCATAGTGGGTCCATGCAGCTGCCCGTCATGCCCCCGGTCCAGCCGATGCTCGCCAAGTCGACGAAGTCGATCCCGGACCCGGCGAAGTTCGACGGCGGGCTGAGCTTCGAGCCGAAGTGGGACGGCTTCCGCTGCTTGGTCTTCCGCGACGGTGACGAGGTGGAGCTGGCCAGCCGCAACACCAAGCCGTTGACGCGCTACTTCCCGGAGATGGTCGCCGCCTTCAAGGAGCAGCTGCCCGAGCGGTGCGTGCTCGACGGTGAGCTGTTCGTGGCGATCGGCGAGCGGTTGCAGTTCGAGGTGCTCCAGGAGCGCATCCACCCGGCGGCGTCCCGGATCACCAAGCTGGCCGAGGAGACCCCGGCCGGCTTCGTCGCCTTCGACCTGCTTGCCCTGGGTGATGAGGACCTGACCCGCTTGCCGTTCGCCGAGCGCCGCGCCCGCCTCGAGGCGGCGCTCGGCCACCTCGTCGGCGGCAGCGGACCGACGTACCTCACGCGGACCACGACCGATGCCGCGCTCGCGCAGGAGTGGCTCGACCAGTTCGAGGGCGCGGGGCTCGACGGCGTGATCGCCAAGCCGATGAGCGCGGCGTACCAGCCGAACGCCCGCGCCATGCTGAAGATCAAGCACGAGCGCACCGCCGACGTGGTCGTCGCCGGCTATCGCCTGCACAAGACCTCGACCCCCGAGAAACCCCTGCTCGGCTCGCTGCTGCTGGGGTTGTACGACGGCGATCGGCTACACCACGTCGGTGTCGCCGCGTCGTTCACCGCCAAGCGTCGCGAGGAGCTGCTCGAGGAGCTGCGCGAGCTGGAGACCGACGTGGACGACCACCCGTGGGCGGAGTGGGCCGGGCAGATGATCGCCAACCCCTCGCGCATCCCGGGCACGCAGTCGCGCTGGAGCGCCGGCAAGGACCTGTCGTTCGTGCCGCTGCGTCCCGAGCGGGTGCTCGAGGTGGGCTACGACCACATGGAGGGCACGCGCTTCCGCCACACCGCGCAGTTCAAGCGGTGGCGCCCCGACCGCGACCCCGAGTCCTGCGGCTACGACCAGCTCGAGGAGCCGGTGAACTACGACCTGGCCGAGGTGCTGGGCGCCGCCCCCGCTCAGCGGTAGCCTCGGGGGTCCCGGCTCGGAGGTGTCCCATGACCCACACCGTCGTCCTACTCGTCGAGAAGCCGCTGGCCCCCGTCGACGCGGCCCAGGTCCGGGCGTTGCACGCCGAGCTCGACGAGCCGTTGCGCTATCACGTGCTCATGCCGGTCGAGGACGCCGCGACCCGGATCGAGGCGTCGCTGGGCTCGCTGGCCGCCGGTGAGGTCGTCACCGTACCCGGGCTGGTGCTGCCCGACGACGACCTCGAGCGCCTGCAGGCCGAGCTGCTCGCCGAGAGTCGCGCCTCGCTCGCAACCACCCTCGACCGCCTGCGCACCGCGGGCGACGACCACACCGGCAGCTTCGAGGTCGACGGTGAGCTGGTGAGCGTCGACCCGGTCGACGCGCTGGCCACGACCGTGCAGCGCCTCGACGCCCGCGAGGCGATCGTGCTCACGCGCCCGCACCTGGTCGCGGAGTTCTTCCACCTCGACTGGACCTCACGCGCCAAGCGCAAGATCGGCGTCCCGCTGCTCCACCTGCTCGAGCACAGGGACCAGGACTAACCAGCTGCAGCGAACCCACAGTCGAGGACCAGCGCACGGAACTCCGCGAACCGGTCGGCGGGTGCGACGAGCAGCAGGTCTGCTCCGGAGGCGCCGCGCAGCACCTCCCAGGCCGCGCCCGCCTCCTCGGCGATGAGCCCGGCCGCGGCGTGGTCCCAGTCGTGGACGCCCTCCTCGACGTAGGCGTCGGACTCGCCCGCGGCGATCGCACACAGGTCGAGCGCGCAGGAGCCGATGCGCCGGATGTCGCGCACCTGCGGGAGCATCCGGGTGACGGCGACGGCCTGGACCGCGCGGAGGTCGGCGGCGTACCCGAACCCGGTGCGTACCAGCCAGTGGCCGAGCGGACCGCTGTCGCGGATCCGCAACGGACGCTCACCGCGGAAGGACCCCTGACCGCGCACGGCCGACCAGACCTCACCGGTGGCGATGTCGACGACCACCCCGGCCTGCACGCGGCCGTCGACCTCGGCGGCGATGCTGACGGCGTACGCCGGGATGCCGTAGAGGAAGTTCACCGTGCCGTCGATCGGATCGACGATCCAGGTGACGCCGGAGCCGCGCTCCCCCGGGCCGCCGCTCTCCTCTCCGAGGAACCCGTCGTCGGGACGGGCCGCGCGCAGCCGCTCGCGGATCAGGTCCTCGACGGCCCGGTCGGCCTCGGTCACGACGTCGGTGGCCGAGCTCTTCGTCGCGGCCACCTCGATGCCGTCGCGCCGCATGCGCGCCGCCAGCGCAGCCGCCTCGAGGCCGATCTCGCGCGCGAGGTCCCGCAGCGCACCCGCGTTCAGCGCACCCGCGTTCAGCGCGCCGGGGTCCGGCGCGCCGGACTCAGTCACGCCCGCACAACGCCGGTCGTGGACCGCGCAGGTTGGCGCAGCAGCCGGGCGGGCAGACGTCCCACGACGGCGGCAGGTCGCCGACCGCGGGCCGGACCGGCGACTCCCCGCGCTCGGCCGCGGCCCGCTCCAGCAGCAGTTCGCGCGCGACCTGGACGAACGCCGGGTGCGTGCCGGCGGTGGCAGCGCGGACGAACGGCAGGCCGAGACCCTCCGCGGTCGCGGCCGCCTCGGTGTCGAGGTCGTAGATGACCTCCATGTGGTCGGAGACGAACCCGATCGGGATCAGCACGACCGCGGGCACGCCCTCACCGGCCAGCGCGGTCAGGTGGTCGTTGACGTCGGGCTCGAGCCACGGCACCTGCGGCGGGCCGGACCGCGAGCAGAAGACGAGGTCGTGGTCGTGGGTCGTGCCGGTGCGCTCGGCGATGCCGGCCACGATCGTCGCGGCCAGGTCGCGGTGCTGGCGCGTGTAGGCGCCGCCGGGGAGGCCCTCGGCCGCCGACGCACCGCTCGCGTCCTCCATGGCGTCGGGGATGGAGTGGGTGACGAAGACCAGGCGTGCCGCGGATGCCTTCTCGGCTCCGACCTCGTCCTCCAGCGTGCGCAGCGCGTCGGCGGTCGCGTCGAGGTTGGCGGCGACGAAGCCGGGATGGTTGAAGTAGTGGCGCAGCCGGTCCAGCTGCGGCGCCTGGACACCCTCCGCGGCGAGCTCGGCGACCGCGTCGGCGAAGTTCTCGCGGTACTGCCGGCAGCCGGAGTACGACGAGTAGGCGCTCGTCACCCAGCACGCGACGCGCGTGACGCCGTCGGCGGCCATCTGCCGCAGGGTGTCGGTCAGGTAGGGGTCCCAGTTGCGGTTGCCCCAGTAGACGGGCAGGTCGACCCCGTTGGCGGCGAGGTCCTGCTCGAGCGCGGCGATGAGCGCGCGGTTCTGGTCGTTGATGGGGCTCTTGCCACCGAAGCCGTAGTAGTGCTCGCCGACCTCCTCGAGGCGCTCCACCGGGATGTTCTTGCCGGCGGTGACGTTCTGCAGGAACGGCACCACGTCCTCCGGCTTCTCGGGGCCGCCGAAGGACACCAGCAGCAGCGCGTCGTACGGCGCCCAGGGAGTGGCAGTCATGGCGCCATCGTAGGGAGCCCGGACCAGCGCTCAGACGGCGCTCTTAGGGCGCTGGGTGGCGCCGTCGCGCCGTACGATGTGCGGCGATGCTCGCCTCCTACCGCGCCGTGCTGAGTCGCCCGGGCGCACTCCCGTTCTCCCTCGCAGGTCTGATCGGTCGACTCCCGATCTCGATGATCGGCCTCGGCCTGGTGCTCCTCGTCGAGGACGCGACGGGCTCCTATGGCTCGGCGGGTGTCGTGTCGGCGGCGTACGTCCTCGGCAACGCGGCGCTGGCGATCCTCAGCGGGCGCCTCATCGACCGCTTCGGTCAGGGTCGGGTCCTGCCGGTGATGATCACGATCTCCGCGCTCAGCCTCGGCGGCACGGTCTGGGCCGTGCAGGACGGCCTCGGCGCACCCGTGCCCCACCTGCTGGCAGCGCTGTCGGGCGCGACGATGCCGCAGATCGGATCGTGCGTGCGCGCGCGATGGGTGCACCTGCTCGGCTCCGACCCCAAGCTGCACACGGCCTTCTCCTACGAGGCGGTCATGGACGAGACCGTCTTCATCACCGGCCCCATCCTCGTCACGGTGCTGGCGACCAGCGTGCACCCGGTCGCCGGCATCGCGACCGCCGCGGCGTGCGGCCTGCTCGGCGGTTGGGCGCTCGCGGCACAGCGCCGCACCGAGCCCCCGACCCGGGCGTCGCACCGCACCGGCGGACCGCGCACCCCCATGCCCTGGCGGCTGCTCGCGGTGCTGGTCGGGTGCTCGGCCATGCTCGGCGGGGTCTTCGGCGGCGCCGAGGTCGCCACCGTCGCCTTCGCCGACGAGCAGGGCCGTGCCGTCTGGGCTGGCCCCCTCCTGGGCCTGTGGGCCGCGGGCTCCTTGCTCGCCGGGATCGCGTACGGCGCGATCACCTGGCGCTCCGGGAGCCTCACCCGCTTCCGGGTCGCTGCCGCCGCCCTCGCCCTCTCGCTGCTCGTGCTCCCGTTCATCGGCTCGTTGGCCGTCCTCGCCCCGGTGCTGCTGCTGGCCGGCTTCGCGATCTCGCCGACGCTGATCAGCCTGACGGCACTGGTGGCCGAGCAGGTGCCCGCCTCGCGCCTGACCGAAGGCCTGGCCGTCGTGCACGCCGGGATGGCGGCCGGGATCGCGCCCGGTGCCGCCCTCGTCGGCACGGTCATCGACAACCACGGCGCGTCAACAAGCTATCTCGTGGTCTGCGCCGCCGGCGTCGTGGGAGCCTTGCTCACCTGGGTGGTGCCGGCAGGCCCGGCCGCGCCGCCGCCCTCACCCGCCCCCGTCCGTGAACCGGAGGTCTCCGCGTGAAGCTCGGCACCGTGCGCCGCTGGCGCAGCTGGTCGGGACTGGTCGATGTCGTCCCCACCACGGTCCACTCACCGACGAGCGCCACCGAGGTCGCCCAGATCGTCGCCGACGCCGCAGCGAGCGGCCGTCGGGTCAAGATGGTCGGCACCGGCCACAGCTTCACCGACATCGCCGTCGCCGACGACGTGATGCTGGACCCCGCACGGTTGAGCGGGATCGTGGGTGTCGACCGAGAGGCGATGACAGTCACCGCGCTGGCCGGCACCCGGCTGCGGGACCTCAACGCAGGCCTCGCCGCCCGTGGCCTCTCGCTGCACAACATGGGCGACATCGACGCCCAGACCATCGCCGGTGCGATCTCGACCGGCACCCATGGCACGGGCGGCGTGTGGTCGTCGCTGTCCGCGCAGGTGGTCGGCCTCGAGCTCGTCACCGGGACCGGCGAGGTCTGGCGGTGCACCGACCAGGAGCACGCCGACGTGCTCGCCTGCGCGCGCCTGGGACTCGGCGCCCTCGGGATCCTCACGACCGTCACCCTTCGCGTCGAGCCGCTGTTCGTGCTCGAGGCGCACGAGGAGGTCATCGGGTGGGACGCCGCGCTCGAGTCCCTCGAGTCACTGGCCCACGACAACCACCACGTCGACGGCTACTGGTTCCCCGGCACCGACCGGGTGCAGGTCAAGCGCAACAACCGGCTCGCGGTCGGTGTCGAGGAGCGCGAGCCGCTCCCCCGCTGGCGCGCCGTCGTCGAGGACGAGGTGATGGCCAACGGCGCGTTCGGCGTGCTCACCCGCCTCGGTGCGCGGGTGCCGGCGCTGGTGCCGGGGCTGAACCGGTTCGCCGCCTCGCAGCTGTCGGCGCGCACCTACTCCGACATCCCGCACCGCGTCTTCACCGCCCCGCGCCGCGTCGTGTTCCGGGAGATGGAGTACGCCGTCCCGCGCGAGGCCGGCACGACGGTGCTGCGCGAGGTGCGCTCGCTGATCGAGCGGCGCGGCTGGCGCATCGGCTTCCCCGTCGAGATCCGGATGACGCCGGCGGACGACGTGCCGCTGTCCGCGTCGTACGGACGCGACTCCACCTATCTGGCCTTCCACACCCCCCGCGCGGCGGACCACACGTCGTACTTCGCCGGCGTCGAAGAGGTCCTGCGCGCGCACGACGGTCGTCCCCACTGGGGCAAGCTGCACGCGCGCACCGCCGCCGACCTGGCACCGGCGTACCCGCGCTGGGACGACTTCGCCGCCGTGCGCGACCGGGTCGACCCGCAGCGGGTCTTCACCAACGCCTACCTGCGGCGCGTGCTGGGCTCCTGAGGTCGCCCAGTCGACCCGGCCGGCTCGGCCGAGTCAGTCGGTGCTGTCGCGCCGCGCGTCGGCGGCGACCTTGAGGGCAGCGGCGAACGCCGGCACCTCGGTGCACAGCCGGTCGATGTTGTCGCGGGTGAAGTGGATGACGGTCAGCGGCGTGGTCGACACGACCGAGGCGGTGCGCAGCTTCTGCTCGACGATGCCCATCTCACCGATCACGTCGCCGGCGCCCAGCCGGGCGATCTCGGTGCCGTTGCGCCGCACCGACAGCTCTCCCTCGAGGACGATGTAGGCCTTGTCGGCAGGGGTCTTCTCCGACATCAGCGACCAGTTGGCCGGGACGGTCGTCTGCGTGCCGCCGGCGGCGATCCTCTTGACGTCGGCGTCGCTGAGGCCTTCGAAGATCGAGACTGCCTTCAGCTGCGCGATGTCCTGGCTCATGCACCACTCCTCGTGTCGTGCTCCCCGGGCGCGATCCTCGCGGTCCGGGCGGCGGGTGTAAAGCCTCACACGCTGGAGCTGCTGCCTCCGGGACGCGGGGCCGACCAGCCGCGCCGCATCGCCAGCAGGCGCCAGCCCAGGCAGACGGTCATCGCCACCCCCGCGACGGCGGGGTTGGGCAGGTCCCAGCCCAGGTCGCGCAGCTCATAGGCCCCCACGACGATCATCGCGCCGACGAAGGCGGGGATGGCGTACAGGTCCTTCTGCAGCACGACCGGCACGCGCCCGGCGAGCAGGTCGCGCACGATGCCGCCACCGACCGCGGTCACCATGCCGAGCATCGCGGCCGGCAGGGGACCCAGCCCATAGGCGAGCGCCTTCACGGTGCCGGTCACGCAGAACAACGCCAACCCGAAGGCGTCGAGCACCCCGATCACCCGCTCCATGCGGGTGAAGACCGGGTGCCACAGCGCGACGGCGAGCCCGGTCACGACCGGCACCAGCAGGTAGCGCCAGTCGGCCAGCGCGGCCGGCGGGGTCGCCCCGATCAGGACGTCGCGCACGAAACCACCGCCGAGTCCGGTCGCCCCAGCGAGCACCAGCAGGCCGAAGACGTCGAGGTCCTTGCGCAACGCCACCAGCGCGCCGGTGAGCGCGAAGGCGAAGATCCCCAGGAGATCCAGCGTGATGAGCAGCACCTGGTCACCGTAGTGCGCCGAGCCTCCCCCCAACCGGAGCCCGGGTCGGAGAGGATGCCTCCCGTGGCCAGACACTCCGGACGGCGCGCCCGGCGCACCTCACCGCGACGCGTCCTCGGCTACCTGCTCGGCACCGTCGCCACCATCGGTGCCTGGCTCTACCTCATCAGCGCCGCGATCACCTTCGGCGTGCTCGCCCGCAGCGGCACCTCGATCGCCTGGCTGTTCACCACGCTGGCGGGCCTCGGCGCCACCGCGTGCCTGCTCATCGCGCTCATCCTGCTGACCCGGGTGCTCCGCGAGCTCGGCGTGCTGTCCCCCGCGCCCGGTGCCCGCGGTGGTCGGCGCGCGGCGCGCTGACACTAGCCTTCCGCCATGCCCGAGCCCGCCGTCCCGCCCGCACCCGTCCCTGCACGCACCCGCTGGCGCCGACCCGCCCTGCGGGCGGCGTACGTCGCCCTCGCCGCGACCGACACCGCGTTGGCCGCCTCGACGGACCCCCGCGCCCACCGGCTGCGCCGCTACACCAAGCCGGCGCTCCTGCCGCTGCTGGTGGCCGGCAACCCGGCCGGCGACCAGCGGCTGTTGGTGACCGCCCAGCTCGCCTCGACCGCCGGCGACGTCGCGCTGCTGCGCTCCGGCGACGGGGCCCTGCGCGCCGGCATGACGGCCTTCGCCGTCGCGCAGGGGTCCTACCTCACGCGGTTCGTGCTGACCCGACGGACGCGCACGGCACCCGCGGCCACCGCCACCCGCACCGTAGCTACGCCCGGCCTCCCCCGGCTGCGGGCGGCATTCGGGGTCCTGGCCGGCACCAACGCCGTCGTCGCCGGCGTCGCCGCACGCCGCCGCGACCCGGCGCTACAGGCGCCCACGACGGCGTACGGCCTGCTGCTCAGCGCGATGGCACTCGGCGCGTTCAGCGCCCGCGGCACGCGCGCGGCGCGGATCCTGGTGTCGGCGGGGGCTGCGTCGTTCGTGTTCTCCGACAGCGTGCTCGCCGTGCGCGAGCACGTCTGGCCCGAGGCGCCGGCCGTGCTCGAGGGCGCGGTCATGGCCAGCTACACCAGCGCGCAGCTGCTCCTGGCCGAGGGGATCAGCGCGCTGCCCCGGTGACGCTCGTCGCACAGAGGGAGGACATGCAACGAGGGGCGGGCCCACCCCGGGCCCGCCCCTCGTCTTCCCCTCTCGTCGGACCCCGGGTCGAGGGAGGCCCGACGAGAAATCAGGTGCGCGCCCCGCGTGGTCGCGAGGGACGCCAATGCGGCTCGATCAGCCGAGCGGGATGGCCAGCTCCTGGCCGACCTGCAGGCCGGCACCCTCGAGCGCGTTGAGCTTCTCGATGCGGTGGACCATCGCGCGGACCTCGCCGGGGGCGGCGACGTCGGAGGCGATCTCCCACAGCGTGTCGCCGGCGCCGACGACCACGGTGCGGGTGGGCACCGGGGTGCCTGCGTCGCGGGTGGCGACCGACTGGCCCCCGACCACGATCGAGACCGTCAGCGCCGCCAACAGGCAGACCGCCAGGACGACGAGCCGACCGCGGCGGGTCAGGCGGATCGGCGCCGGACGGCGGACGGGGGTGAAGCTGGGGCTGAGGGTCAAGGTGCTCATGGATGCCTCCGGGGAAGAGAGCGGGTGGTGGATCGGTCGGAACGAGGTCTAGTGGTCGGCACCGACAGTCATGAGCCGGCGAGAAGCCGGACCGACGGCGTGGGCCTGCATTCGAGAGCCTGTTCGTTCGAACACACGTACGACGCTAGAGCACCTGTTCGAACAACGCAAGGACCGAACCGAAGAAATGTTCGAACGCCTCGGCGGCCACCGGGACGACACGCCGTTCGAACAGATGTTTGATCTGCACCAGCCCGGAGGTCTAGGTTCGCCTCATGGCAGCCCCGAAGCGTCCCCGCGCCAGCGTCAGCGAGCTCCCCGACGGACCCCCCGACGCCACGGGCCTGACGCCGCGCCAGCAGCGCGTGCTGACGGTCATCGTGGAGTCGGTCGAGCAGCGCGGCTACCCGCCGAGCATGCGCGAGATCGGCGAGGCCGTCGGGCTGGCGAGCTCGTCCTCCGTGGCCCACCAGCTGCGCACGCTGGAGGAGAAGGGCTTCATCAAGCGCGACCCCAACCGTCCGCGCGCCCTCGAGGTGCTGCTACCCGATGCCATGGCCGGGCGCCGCTCGGTCGGGCCGGCGAGCGAGGCATCGGTCGACGAGACCGGCATCGGGGACCACCGCCCCAGCGCCGCCTACGTCCCCGTGGTGGGACGTATCGCCGCCGGCGGGCCGATCCTCGCCGAGGAGCGCGTCGAAGACGTCTTCCCGCTGCCCAAGACGCTCGTCGGTGACGGCACGCTGTTCCTGCTCGAGGTCAGCGGCGACTCGATGATCGACGCCGCGATCTGCAGCGGTGACTACGTCGTCATCCGCCAGCAGCCGACCGCCGAGAACGGCGAGATCGTGGCGGCGATGATCGACGGCGAGGCGACGGTGAAGACCTTCCGCCGCGTCGACGGTCAGGTCTGGTTGCTGCCCCACAACGACGCCTTCGAGCCGATCGACGGCACCCACGCCACGATCCTCGGCAAGGTCACCGCGGTCCTGCGCCGGGTCTAGCCGGTCCCGCCCGGTGGTGCGGTGCTGCTGCGCACCACCAGGGTCGTGGGGAACGTCCGACGGGTCGCGCTGCCCTGGTTCGTCGGACTCCCCGCCGGGCTGCCCGCCGGGCTCTCTGCTGCGAGCTCGCCCCGCAGCGCGGCCAGCAGCATCGCGGTGATCGCCTCGCCCTGCTCGTAGACCGGTTGCGCGACCGTGGTGAGGTCGAGGAACGACGCCATCTCGTGGTCGTCGACGCCCATCACCGACACGTCCTGGGGCGTACGCCGCCCCGCGCGCCGCAGCGCCCGCAGGACACCGATCGCCATCTCGTCGGAGGCTGCATAGATCGCCGTCGGTGGGTCGGCGAGCTCCATCAGCCGCTCCCCCGCCCGCTCGCCGCCCGCCATCGTGAAGTCGCCGACCTCGTCGTAGCCCGGCACCAGCGGCAGTCCGTGGCGAGCCATCGCTGCTCGCCAGCCCTCGGCCCGCAGCCGCGGAGCGCGGTGGTCGAGGGTGTCCTCGAGGCCGCCGCCGACGTAGGCGATGCGTTCATGCCCCAGCTCGACGAGGTGGTCGACCGCCTGGGCCGAGACCCCGACGTCGTCGATGTCGACGCAGCAGAAGCCGGGGGCCTCCGCCCCCACCAGTCCGACGGGCAGGTCCCAGGAGCGGAGGTTCTCCTGCTCCTCCGGCGTCGGGGTGAGCGCCAGGACGAGCAGGGCGTCCACCCGCTTGGCGAGGTAGCGCGTGGCGAGCAGCCGCTCGCGCGCGCTCTCCTTGCCGCCGAGGTTGTAGAGCAGCAGGTCGTAGCCCTCGCCGCGCAGGCGGTCCTGGGCGCCCTGGACGATCCAGGAGAAGTACCACCGCGTCACGAACGGCACCACGACGCCGATCGTGCGGGTCGTGCCGCTGGCGAGCCCGGCCGCCTGAGGGGAGGCGACGTAGCCCAGCCGACGCGCGGCCTCGAGGACCCGGTGCCGGGTCGCCGGCGACACCCCCGGCAGGCCACGCAGGGCACGCGAGACGCTCGCGGTGGACATGCCGACCTCGCGCGCGACGTCGCGGATCCCGGTCACGACTCCTCGGAGCTCCTCGCGTCACGCCGCTGGCGCAGGTACTCGGCGTACCAGTGGAAGGAGGCCTTGCGGGTGCGGGCACGCGTGGACCGGTCGACGTGCACGATGCCGAAGGTCTGGGTGTAGCCCTCGGCCCACTCGAAGTTGTCGAGCAGGGTCCAGGCGACATAGCCACGGACGTCGGCACCGGCAGCGCGCGCTTTCTCCACCGCGGCCACGTGGTCACGCAGGTAGTCGACCCGAGCGGCGTCGTCGACGCGACCCTCGGCGAGCGTGTCGTGGTAGGCAGCGCCGTTCTCGCACACCAGCACCGGCAGGCCCGTGCGCTCGTGGGTGTCGACGAGCACCTGGGTCATGCCCTGGGCGTCGACCTCCCAGCCGATGTCGGTCAGCGGCCCCCGCGGACGCAGGACGAGCCGCTCGACGCCGGGATAGACGGGTACGCCGTCGGTCGGGTCGCCTTCGCGAGCGAGGTCGGGACGCTCGGGGTTGTAGTAGTTGATGCCGATCCACTCCGCGCTGCCGGCGATCGCGGCCAGGTCCCCGTCCTGCACGAGTGCGGGGTCGGTGAGCTCGGGAGCGATCGCGAGCAGCCCGTCGTCGTACGCACCGTCGGTGAGCGGGCCCAGCCACACCCGGTTGCGGATCGCGTCGACCCCGTCGGCCACGGCGTCGGCCTCGGGCCGCTCCGACCAGATGGGGGCGAGGTTCAGCACGATGCCGACGTCGTCGGCACCGGCGTCGCGCAGCGCCTGCGCGGCCCAGGCGTGCCCGAGCAGCAGGTGGTGGGCCGCGGCGTGCGCGCCGGTGCCGAGACGGCGACCCGGCGCGTGGATCCCAGCGGCGTAGCCGAGGTAGGCCGAGCAGTAGGGCTCGTTGAGGGTGGCCCACATGCCGACCCGGTCACCGAGCCGGGCGTGGACGACCTCGGCGAGCTCGGCGAGGTGGCGACCTGTGTCCCGGGCCAGCCAGCCACCGGCGTCCTCGAGGACCTGCGGCAGGTCCCAGTGGTAGAGCGTCGGCATCGGCGCGACGCCCCGCTCGAGCAGGCCGTCGACCAGGCGGTCGTAGTAGTCCAGACCGCGCTCCTCGACGCCGGCGGCGCGGGTGCCGCCGGGCAGGATCCGGGGCCAGGCCAGCGAGAACCGGTAGTGGTCGACACCGAGGTCGGCGACGAGCGCGAGGTCCTCGTCGAGGCGGTGGTAGGAGTCGCAGGCGACCGAGCCGTCGGAGCCGTCGCGGATCGCCCCGGGTCGCTGGGTGAAGGTGTCCCAGATGGACGGGGTGCGGCCGTCGGCACCGATGGCGCCCTCCACCTGGTAGGACGCCGTGGCGACGCCATAGGTGAAGTGGCCGGGCGCGGGCAGCCCGGCTGGTCGGGAGTTCGGCACGGGTCAGCCCTTGACGCTTCCTGCGAGGAGTCCGCGGACGAAGTAGCGCTGGAGTGCGAGGAACACGATCAGCGGGATGATCAGCGACACGAACGCGCCGGCCGACAGCAGGTGCCAGGCCTGGTCGCGGGTGCCGGACAGCTCGGCGAGCCGCACGGTCATCGGCGAGATGTTGAGGCTGCCGCCACCGAAGACGAGGGCGACGAGCAGGTCGTTCCAGACCCACAGGAACTGGAAGATGCCGAACGCCGCGATCGCGGGGACCATCAGCGGCAGCATGATGCGCGTGAAGATCTGGGCGTGGCCGGCGCCGTCGACGCGCGCCGACTCCACCAGCTCCCCGGGGATCTCGCGCATGAAGTTGTGCAGCAGGAAGATCGCCAGCGGCAGTGCGAACATCGCGTGCGAGAGCCAGATCGTGTAGAAGCCGCCGCCGGGAGCGTCGGCCCCGGCCAGCTGCGGCAGCCCGAACGGCGGGTTCACGTAGAGGCTCAGCAGCGGGATCATCGTGACCTGGATCGGCACGATCTGCAGGGCGAAGACCGCGACGAAGAGCACGTTGCGACCCGGGAACCTCATCCACGCGAAGGCGTACGCCGCCATGGTCGCGAGCGCGATCGGGATGATCACCGCCGGCAGCGTGATGACGATGGAGTTGACGAGGTAGGTGCTCAGCCCGACGTCGTCGCCGGTGAACACCGCGCGGTAGTTGTCGAGCGTGACGTTGGGGTCGGTGAAGAAGCTCCACCACCCGCTGGAGTTGATGTCGCCGACCGGGCGGAACGAGGTGATCAGGAGCCCGGCCGTCGGGACGGTCCACAGGACCGCGATCACCAGCGCCGCGAGCGAGGCCCACGGGGAGGTCAGGCGGCGCTTGGCCTCGGCCGTGACGGACCGCTCCGGCGGGGGCGCCGGCGCCAGCCCTTCGGCGTCGGCGGGCACGACGGGGGACGCGGCGCTCATCGGGCCTCCACCTTCCGCATCTGGCGGACGTTGTACGCGACGATCGGGATGACCAGGACGAACAGCAGCACGGCGAGCGCCGCACCGAGTCCGTTGTTGAACGCGCGGAAGCCCTGGGAGTAGAACTCATAGGCCAGCACGCTCGTGCCGAAGTTGCCGCCGGTCATGGTGCGGACGATGTCGAACACCTTCAGCGTGGCGATCGTGATCGTCGTCAGCACGACGATCAGCGACGGGCGGATGCTGGGCACGGTGATGTAGCGGAACATCCGCCACCCGCTGACGCCGTCGAGGCGCGCGGCCTCGACGATGTCGTCCGGCACGGCCTTGATGGCCGCCGACAGGATCGTCATCGCGAAGCCGGCCTGGACCCAGATCATCACCACGATCAAGAACAGCGTGTTCCACGGCTCGGTGCTGATGAAGCGGTAGGTGTCGAAGCCCAGGCCCTTGAGGATCTGGTTGCCCACGCCGATCTGGGCGGCGCCGGTCTCGCGGTAGGCGTAGACGAACTTCCAGATCAGCGAGGCACCCACCAGCGAGATCGCCATCGGCATGAACATCAGCGCCTTGGCGAACCTCTCGAAGCGTGCCCGGTCGACCAGCACGGCGTAGACCAGGCCGATCACGGTGGCGAGCACCGGGGTGACGAGAACCCACACGGCCGTGTTGCGCAGGACCTGCAGCAACGCGTCGTCGGTGAAGATCGTCCGGTAGTTCTCCAGCCCGACCCACTCGCGCGAGGCGCGGTCGCGGAAGGACTCGATGATCGTGCGGATGGCGGGGTAGAGCAGCCCCAGGGCCAGGAGGGCGACCGCGGGCAGCAGGAACGCGGCCGTCTGCAGCACCTCGCCGATCCGCGAGCGGACCCGAGAGGTCAGGACCAGCACCACTGCCATCACGGCCACGAACAGGCCGATGACGATCAGGAGCTGGACGAACTTCTCACCGGTGGACACAGGTCCTCCTCCTCGATGCGAGGCGCGCCAGGACAGCGCGACAGGACAGGGGGTACGCCGTGGGGTCCGGCACCCGCAGGTGCCGGACCCCACGCACGCATCACGGCCAGGAGGACTCGACGTCCGCGAGGGCGTCCTCGGAGCTCTTGCCGCCGACCCAGGCGACCATCTCGCGCCAGAACGAACCGGCACCGACAGCTCCGGGCATCAGGTCGGAACCGTCGAAACGGAAGACCGCCTCGGGGTCCTGCAGGATCTCCGCGGAGAGCTGGTCGACCGGGCTGACCAGGTTGGCCACGTCGAGACCGGTGTTGGCGCTCACCCAGCCGCCGTCGGGAGTCGCCTTGGCCTTCTCGTTGGCCCACAGGTCGCTGGCCAGGTAGGTCTGGAAGGCCTGGACCTCAGGACGGTCGGAGAACGCGGCCGCGAACTCGCCACCGCCCAGGACCGGCGAGCCGTTCTCGTCGTTGGTCGGCGGGAGGTAGAACGCGAACACGTCGCCGTCCTCGGCGATCTTCACGTCCGGCTTGGCCTCGCCCCAGTTGGCGGCGTAGAAGCTGGCCTGGCGGTGAAGGGCGCACTCACCCTCGAGGATCGGCAGACCGCCCTCCTGGAAGGTGGTCTCCACGATCGACTGCACGTCGCCGTACCCGCCGTTGACCATGTCGGGGTTCTTGAGGATGCTGCCGACACGGTCGAGCGCCTCGACCACCGCCGGGTCGTCGAACGGGATCTCGTGGTCGACCCACTGGTCGTAGACCTCGGCGCCGCCGTCGCGCAGCAGCACGTCCTCGAGCCAGTCGGTGGCCGGCCAGCCGGTGGCCTCGCCCGAGCCGATGCCGACGCACCACGGCTTGATGCCGGTGCCGGCGATCTCCTCGGACAGCGTCATCATGTCGTCCCAGGTCTCCGGGATCTCCCAGCCGTTCTCGTTGAACATCTGCGGGGAGTACCAGACGAACGACTTCACGTTGGCGCCCAGCGGGGCGGCATAGAAGGTGCCGTCGACGCTGCCGTAGGCCTTCCAGTCCTCACCGAAGAACTCGTCGACGTTGTCGGCGACGCTCTGGGGCGCCTCGACCACGGCACCGGTGTCGTTGACCAGGCTGGTCAGCAGACCGGGCTGCGGGATGTAGGCGATGTCCGGCGGGTTGCCGCTGCGCGCCCGCACGACGAGCTGTGCCTCGAACTCCTTCGAGCCCTCGTAGTTGACCTGGGCCCCGGTGCACTCCTCGAAGAGCTTGTAGGAGTCGATGTGGGGCTGGTCCTCCGGGGCAACGATGGAGGTGTAGACCGAGACGGTCTTGCCGGAGAGGTCGCCGAACTCGGTCAGCGCCTCGCACTCGGCCTTGCCCTCGCCGGGCGAGGTGCCACCGGCGGTGTTGGTCTCGCCGCCGTCGCCGTCGTCGCCGCCGCACGCCGCGAGACCGGCTGCGAGCACGAGGACGGCGCCCGTCGCGAGCGCCCGCCTGAACTGGATGGATCGCATGTATCTGACTCCCTTGACTTGAGGTCGACGGGCGACCACCGAAGGAGCGGTCGAGACGTCCGTCACACACGCATGACCCTCTGATGTAAACGTTTACGTTGCCGAAACGCAATGACCGGCACGGTAACGATGCGATAACGCGTCCCGCGGCCGAGGCCGGGGTACGGTCGCCTCCGTGAGCACCTCCACCCCCACGGGCCCCGCCTCCGGCCCCGCCGTCCGACCGCACCCGCTCTCCGCAGCCGCCGCCGAACGCCGTACCCGCGCGGTCGACCAGGTCCCCCACGGTTTGCTCGTCGGCGGCGCGTGGCGCGAGACCGTCGAGACCTTCGTGGTGAGCGACCCGGCGACCGGGGAGACGCTCGCGCAGGTCGCCGACGGCACTCCCGACGACGCCGTCGCCGCCCTCGACGCCGCCGCGGCCGCCCAGGACGACTGGGCCGCCACCGACCCGCGCGAACGCGCCGAGATCCTGCGCCGCGCCTTCGACCTGCTCCAGGAGCGCAGCGAGAGCGTCGCCACGGTCATGACCGCGGAGATGGGCAAGCCGTACGCCGAGGCGCAGGCCGAGGTCAGCTACGGCGGCGAGTTCCTGCGCTGGTTCTCCGAGGAGGCCGTGCGTATCGCCGGCCGCTGGTCCACCGCGCCCACGGGTGGCACCCGACTGCTGACGATGAAGCAGCCGGTGGGACCGACCTACGCCATCACGCCGTGGAACTTCCCGCTCGCCATGGGTACCCGCAAGATCGCGCCCGCGCTGGCCGCCGGCTGCACGATCGTGCTCAAGCCCGCCGGGGCGACGCCGCTGACGTCCCTGCTGCTCGGGCAGATCCTCCTCGACGCCGGGCTCCCCCCCGGTGTCCTCGGCATCATCACCAGCTCGAGCAGCTCGGCGGTCACGGCTCCGCTGCTGGCGGACCCGCGGCTGCGCAAGCTCACCTTCACCGGCTCCACCGAGGTCGGCCGCGCCCTGCTCGAGCAGTCGGCAGCGCAGGTCCTGCGGACGTCGATGGAGCTCGGCGGCAACGCGCCGTTCGTCGTGTGTGCCGACGCCGACCTGGAGGCGGCCGTCGACGGCGCCATGACGGCGAAGATGCGCAACGTCGGTGAGGCCTGCACCGCCGCCAACCGCTTCCTCGTCCATGCCGACCTCGCCGAGGACTTCTCCCGCGCCCTCGCGGAGCGCATGAGCGCCCTGGTGCCCGGCCACGGGCTCGACGAGCACACCACGCTCGGCCCGCTCATCGACGACGACGCGGTGGCGAAGGCCCACGAGCTCATCGAGGACGCCACCCGTGCCGGCGCCCGGATCGCCGCCGGCGGCAGGGCGCTCGACGGCGACGGGTCGTTCCTCGGCGCCACCGTCCTCACCGACGTGCCGGCCTCCGCGCGGATCCTGACGGAGGAGGTCTTCGCGCCGGTCGCGCCGATCACCACCTTCACCGACGACGACGCAGCGATCGCGGCGGCCAACGACACCGAGTACGGCCTCGTCTCCTACGTCTTCACCACGAACCTGTCCCGGGCGATCCGCTATGCCGAGCGCCTCGACGCCGGGATGGTCGGCGTCAACCAGGGCGTGGTCTCCAACCCCGCCGCGCCCTTCGGTGGCGTCAAGCAGTCGGGGCTGGGGCGCGAGGGCGGCCTGGAGGGCATCGAGGAGTACCTCGAGACGAAGTACGTCGGTCTCAAGCTCTGACGCGTCAGTCGAGCGGCACGACGAGGAGCGGCCCGTCGTCGTAGCGCCCGCCGTCGATGGCCAGCACCTGGTCCTCGGCATAGAGCAGTGGTCCGGAGATCGCCGACGAGCGCTCGTGCAGCAGCGAGCCGACGATGGTGTGGCCGTGCACGAGGCACCGGCCGCCGAAGGTCTGCAAGAACGCCCGGGCCTGTGCGGCACCGTCGGCGCGCGTGAACCGCAGCCGGCCGCACAGCTTCGACCACACCGCCCAGGTCCGCTCCTCGTCGTCCGCCGCCAGTTCCGCCCGCACGCGCGCGTTGACCTCGGGCGCGCTCGCGCCCCAGTCGGCGTACGCCGTGGTGTCGGAGTGCACGAGCAGGAAGTCGCCGGCGCGCCCCATCGCCGGCAGTCCGGCGAGCCAGGCGAGACGCTCCTCGTCGAGGGCTGCCTGGTCGTCGACGCGGCCGCCGTTGATGCTCCACGACCGACCGAACCGGCCCGTGGGCCAGCGCGCGGCGCCGATGGCCAGCACCTCGTGGTTGCCGAGGAGGACGTGGACCCGGTCGGGCGCCTGCTCCTGCAGCCCGCGCAGCAGGTCGATCACGCCGACGCCGTCGGGGCCGCGGTCCAGCAGGTCACCGAGCACCCACAGCTCGGCGTCCGGGTCACACCAGCGATCCGCGCTGTCGAGGAGACCGCGGCGACGCAGCGCCGAGCGGAGGTCGGCGAGATGTCCGTGTACGTCGCTGACCACGAACCGCCGTACCCGCACCCCACCATCCTGCCGCACCGGGAAAGGACCGAGCTTCTTACGCCCGCCGGGGACCTGAAACGTCTTCGACGACAACGGGACCGGCGAGGAGGAGGAGGGCGCGGTGAGCGAAAAGAATGGAGCTTGCTCGGCTTCGACGCCGCCGCAAGCGCCGGTGAAACGGTCGGTACTGGTCGGTCGTCGTCGGTCACCACCGGATGACGGCGCCCCCCACGCTCGGCGTTTGCGCACGCCCCGGAACGCCAACGACCCGTCATCGCTGCGACGCGAAACGCGTCTCCCGTCACGGCAACGGATCGCAACCACGACCCGCCCACCGCGCCTCGCGGGACGGAGGGCACGGCGGGGCGCGATCGTCTCGTGCGTTGGCGGACTACGGGAGCTTGGACGCGAGCACGTCGGCCGCCAGGATCTCGGGTGCTGCGCCGAGGAGGTGCTGGTTGGCCATCAGGGCTGCGACGATGGCGCCGTTGGCGTGGGCGTCGCGAGCGGCCTCGTCGGGGAATGCATCGAAGATCCAGAAGGTGTCGGCGTCGGTCCTCGCCGCGAACCAGACAATCGTTCCTACTTCTTCGTTGGCGAGTGCGACAGCGCCGGCGAGCAGATCGGCGAGCGCCTCGTGCTGTCCATCGGCCGCGACGATCTTGGCGACGAAGGCATACGGAAGTGATGCGGGTGTGGGCATGAGGGGTTCTCCTTGAAGTCGGGGTTCTTCGTGGGACGAGTTCAGCGTATGACGAGCGAGGGCCGGTGGGGAGTGGCGTATACGACAGTATTGCTATTGTTCGCGCCATGCGTATCGGACTGATCGCGATCGACGGCTGCTTCGGTTCGGCGGTCGCGTCGGTCATCGACATCGTGCGGGTGGCCGACGGAGCCCGCGGCGATGTCGACCCGCGGCTCGACCCGATCGAACTCGCCATCCTCGGACCGAAGCGGCGAGTCACCACGACGGCATCGATGACCCTGTCGGTGGACCACCCGCTGTCGGAGTCCGGAGAGTTCGACGTGGTCGTCGTTCCTGCGCTTGGAACGCTCACGGCCGTCGCGACCCACGACGCCCTCCAGAGCCGAGATGCTCGTTCGGTCATCGCCTCGCTCGGGCGCCTCGACGAGGCGACCACCCGGATCGCCGCGGCGTGCACCGGCGTGTTCGCTGTCGCCGAGACCGGACGGATGCATCATCGGCGGGCGACGACCAGCTGGTTCCTGGGGCCGGAGTTCCTGAAGCGCTATCCGACCGTCGCCCTCGATCTCGACACCATGGTCGTGGTCGACGGGAACCTCGTCACCGCTGGCGCCGCGTTCGCCCACATCGACCTCGCGCTCTCACTCGTGCGATCGATCAGCCCCGACCTGGCCCAACATGTCGCCAAGCTCCTCATCATCGACGAGCGTCCGTCGCAGGCGGCCTTCGTCGCCTACGAACATCTCCGGCACGAGGACCCGATCGTCGTCGAGTTCGAACGCTTCGTGCGCGCCCGCCTGGACGAACCGTTCAACGTCGCCTTCGTCGCGCAGTCCCTCGGCACCAGCCGGCGCACCCTCGAACGACGAGTCCGTGCGGCGCTCAACCTCACTCCGCTCGGCTTCGTCCAACGGCTTCGCATCGAACGAGCTCGGCACCTCTCAGCAACCACGGACCTCACCTCCGCCGAGATCGCGCTACGGGTCGGCTACGCGAACGCCGAGACTCTGCGCTCCCTCCTGCGCAGGGAGCGACGCCGTTCCTGACCTATCGCCATGCCTGGAGCCGGTGTCCTAGCGCTCGGTTGGAACCCACCTCTCAGCACGTCGCGTCGACGCCCCTGGACGACCCACTCGACACGCCCGCAGCACAGGCCAGGTGACGTGCCCGGCTTCCCGGACGGTCGGGGTTGGGCCTACACCCTCATCTGGGAAGAGCCGGGAAACGGCGGTGGTCGCTGCCCGCGGCCTGTCGCGAGGTGGCGGTCGGTGAGGAGGACCGATCCGGCGCGGCGGCGGACGGGTTCGCCGTGGCGGGTGGTGAACCGGTAGGTGCGCCCGGGTGTCACGTGGGGGCGGTCGTGGTCGCGGCGCGATGGCCGGGGTAGCTGAACGGGCTGCGGGTGCAGGCGGCGCAGGAACTCCTGCAGGCGCTGCTCGAGGCGGGACTCCGGGCTCGCTGCGCTCGGTGCCGCCTCGGGGGCGGCCGGCTCGGGAGTGGGGACGGTGATGACGAGCGTGCCGGCGTGGACCAGCCGGTGGCACGGCCCGCACAGGCCGATGAGGTTGTCGAGGTCCGTCGCCCCGCCGGCCGACCACCAGGTGAGGTGGTGGATCTCCTCCACCGGCAGCGCACACGCCGGCGTGGCGCACCGGTGGGCCTGATGGGCCTCGACCGCTGTGCGCTGCCGCAACGTCGCGACCCGCCGGGTGCGCCCGACGTTGAGCACCCCGGAGTCGGATGCGACACCGGCGGTGGTCACGACCGTGACCTGCCCCAGACACGCCAGGTAGCCCACGAGCGCGGGGCCGATCGGACCGAATCCCTCCAGGCGGGCGACCGGCGCGAACAGGTCGCCCGGGCCCCCGTCCGGTGCGGGCTGGCTCGGTGCGGGCTGGCTCGGTGCGGGCTGGCTCGGTGCGGGCTGGCTCGGTGCGGGCTGGCTCGGTGCGGGCTGGCCCTGCGACTTCCCGTGCTGGGCTGCGGCTGCGGCGGCACCGAACACGTCCGCGGGCACGGTGACCGTCAGATGCGGCCGGACGCCTTTGTCGGCGGGCAGGACACCGGCGTCGAGGATCCCGGTCAACAGCGCCGACAGTCCGGCACAGCGACGCTCGGAAGCGCTGCGCTGGTCGTCGGCAGCGCGGGGTGTGGCGAGCGAGTCGAGGACGGCTTTGAGCTGGGCGCCGGTGGTGGCGCCGAGGAACCCGGTGACGTTGAACCCCTCCCCGCAGCGCACGAGCTTGAGGTCTTCTTTGTCCATGCCCTCGAGCCAGGCCTGGTCGAGCTCGTCGGGATGCAGCCGGGCGCGCATCTCCCGCACCACGCTCATCAACGCACCCGGCTCGTGCGTGATCGCGTAATCGACCAGCGTCTCCTCAGCAGCGAGCATCTCCTCGACACCGATGTGCTTGAGGCCGAACGCGAACACGTTCAGATGCTCGCTGCGCAACCGACCCGCAGCCGCCGCAGCCCCGACCTTGGTGAGGACCCCGGTGACCCGGCTGGTGCGCCGCAACCGCGCGGTCTCAGTGGCGTCGAGGCGCAGCTCGCGCCGCGCCCACGTCGTCACCGTCGAAGCGCCCTCATCCTCGAAGCCCTGGGTCTCCACCAGCTCCGCGATCCCCGCGACCCGCAGCACGTCGAGCACGTCCCGCCCGGTCTGCACCGCCCGCAACATGTCGGTGGTCGGGGCTAGCGTGTCGAGCAGGTCAGCGACCTCCCGCAACACCCCCGCCACGACCCCACGATCCACCACAGCGCGGTCGACCACGACAGGGCCGACCACGCCGGCGGTGTCGGGGATGGAGGAGGGGTCCATGACCCGACGATACTCGAACATATGTTCGAGGGCAACCCTTTCGCCTCATCTGTCCCCCGGGTGAACCGTAGGTGACAGATGAGTGCCGGACGTCACGTCCGCGGTGGTGTGTCGTTGAGGCGGGTGTGACCCTGCCACGTGCCGCCTCCGGCTCCCCCGTCCCACCCGTCTGCGCCGCCTCACCGGTCTCCTCCGCTCCCGTCCCCGAGTCGGACGCCGGCCTCCCACGGCGCTCCGTGCTGCGCGGCGCGGCCGCGGCGGGGGCGGTCGGCACCGTCGCGGTCGCGACCGGACCGGGCTCCAGCGCCGCGGCCGCGTCGGCGTACTTCCGTCACGGCGTCGCCTCCGGCGACCCGCGTCCGCGGCGGGTGATTCTCTGGACGCGCGTGACCCCGACCCCTGCCGCGACGCCGGGGTCGGGCAAGGGTCCGCGCGCCGAGGTCCGCTGGCAGGTCGCCACCGACCGCCGGTTCCGCACGGTCGTGGCCCAAGGCACCGTGCGCACCGGCCCGGCGCGCGACCACACCGTCAAGCTCGACGCGCGCGGGCTGCGCCCGGACACGGCGTACTTCTACCGCTTCTCCTACCGCGGACGCTTCAGCCCGGTGGGGCGGACCCGCACGGCTCCGGCCCACGGCGCGCTGCCGAAGCGCGTGCGGTTCGGGGTGGTGTCGTGCGCGAACCTCGAGGCCGGCTACTTCCACGCCTACCGCCACCTGGCGAAGCGCGGAGACCTCGACGCGATCCTGCACCTGGGCGACTACCTCTACGAGTACGGCGTCGGGGAGTACGCCATGGGCCAGCGCAACGTCGTCGTCCGGCCCCACAGCCCGCGCCACGAGATGGTGCGCCTGCGCGACTACCGGCAGCGGCACGCGCAGTACAAGCAGGACCCCGACCTGCAGGCGCTGCACGCCCGGCATCCGTTCATCGTGACCTGGGACGACCACGAGGTGACCAACGACACCTGGGCCAACGGCGCCGAGAACCACAACCCGGGCGAGGGCGGGTTCACGAAGCGCCGGCTCGCGGCCTATCGGGCCTACGACGAGTGGATGCCGGTGCGCATGGGGCCCAAGACCAAGGTCGGCGACGGGTATCGCCTCTACCGACGGTTGCGCTACGGCCGCCTCCTCGACATCGCGATGCTCGACCTGCGCACCTACCGCTCGAAGCAGTCGACGCTGGTGCCGACACCGATCCCCAACCCCGATCCCTCCCACAGCGACAAGAGCCGCACGATCACCGGAGCGGCCCAGATGCGCTGGCTCAAGCGCGTCCTGCGCCGCAGTCGCGCGCAGTGGAAGGTCGTCGGCAACCCGGTGATGATCGCGCCGATCCTCTTCCCCCCGCTGCCCCACGAGATCACCGGGCCGGTGACCGACCTGATCGGACTGCTGCCGGCTGACGGGCTGCCCTACAACGCCGACCAGTGGGACGGCTACACCGCGGACCGCAGGGAGCTGCTGCAGCACCTGGCCGACCACGGGATCACCGACACCGTCTTCGTCACCGGCGACATCCACTCCGCCTGGGTCAGCGACCTGCCCGTCGACGCCGGCACCTACCCGCTGCGCAGCCGCAGCGTGGCCACCGAGCTGGTCTGCACGAGCGTCACCAGCAACAACCTCAAGGACATCATCGGCGCTCCGCCGCGCTCGGCCAGCCTGGTCGTGGAGGCGGCGATCCAGACGCTCAACCGGCACGTGCGCTACCTCGACTTCGACTCCCACGGGTACGGCGTCCTCGACGTCACGCCAGAGCGGACGCAGATGGACTACTTCGTCACCGGCGCCCGCAACGACCGCAAGGCGGGCAGCCGGTGGAACGTCAGCTGGCAGACGCTGGCCGGCACCCACCGCGTGCGGGCCGCCTCGGCTCCCGTGCCGACCCGACGGGGGGACCGCTGATGTGCACGCCCACCCAGCCGACCGACGAGCGCACGCAGCGCGTGCTGCCCGACCTCGACCGGCGCCACGTCCTGCGACTCGGCGCCGCGGGCGGTGCCGGCATCGTCCTGTCGTCCGCGCTCGGCAGCCCTGCGCTGGCCGCCGAGGGCCCCAAGCGCGCCTACGTGTTCGTGCTGGACGGGATGATCCCCGGGGAGATCGACTCCGGTCTGCTGCCCCAGATCAAGGCGCTGCGCGACGGCGGCACGGTGTTCCCGAACGCCCGGTCGCTGCCGATCATGGAGACCATCCCCAACCACGTCATGATGATGACGGGGGTCCGGCCCGACCGGAACGGCGTACCCGCCAACGCGATCTACGACCGCAAGGCGAAGCTGCACCGTGACCTCGACCGGCCCAAGGACCTGCGGTTCCCCACCGTCATCGAGCGGTTGCGCAAGCAGGGGTTCAGCACCGGCACCGTGCTGAGCAAGGAGTACCTCTACGGGATCTTCGGGGCGCGCGCCAACCACCGCTGGGAGCCGTTCCCGATCATCCCGATCAGCGGCCACGCTCCGGACGTGTTCACCATGCAGGCACTGCACGCGATGGTGCGCGCCCACGACCCCAACCTGGTCTTCATCAACCTCGGCGACTGCGACCGGTGGGGCCACACCGACATCACCGGGACGACACTCCGGGCGCTGCGCACGGCCGCGCTCATCCAGCTCGACCTCCAGGTCGGCCAGTTCGTCGCGATGCTCAAGCGCACCGGGCGTTGGCGCAACTCGCTGGTGGTCTTCCTCGCCGACCACTCGATGGACTGGTCGCGACCCGACCGGGTGATCACCCTGGCGCCCCGGCTAGCGGGCGACCCGCTGCTGGCCGGGCGGGTCGAGGTCAGCCAGAACGGCGGGGCGGACCTGCTCTACTGGCTCGGCCCGCGCAAGCGCCGCGACGAGGCCGTGCGCCGGATGCGCCGCATCGCCCTGGCCACACCCGGGGTGCTGTCGGCACACGACCCGGCGCGGCTGCGGCTCGGTCCGCGCGCCGGCGACCTCGTCGTCTACTGCCGCGCCGGCTGGCGGTTCAGCGACCCGGGTCCGCTGTCGAACCCGATCCCGGGCAACCACGGCCACCCCGCCACCGCGCCGATCCCGTTCTTCCTCTCCGGCGGACACCCGGCGGTGCGCCGACGCACCTCGTCCGCGCGGGCGCAGACGGTCGATGTCGCGCCCACGGTCGGGGAGTTCTTCGGGCTCCGGCCGCCGCGGGGCGGGTACGACGGGACCAGCCGGCTCGGCTGACGTACGACCGTAGGGGGCGACAACCGGCGGCATCAGGGGTGATGATGTGGCCCATGCGTCACCCTGTCCGGCCGCGCGCGGTCCGCTCGCGCACGGCTGCCGTCGCCGCCCTCCTGCTGGGTTGCGGCGCGCTCACGGTGCTGGGCCCGTCGCCCTCCGCGGCCGGTGACGCAGCGGCCTCGGACCGGGTGGCCGAGATCGCCGAGGTCCACGACCGATCCGCCGCGGAGGTCGAGCAGCTCCTCGACGACCCCGCGGTCCGCGTCGGCGAGGGCGGCCGGCTCTACTACGCCGACCCGGCACGCCCGGTCGCTCCGAGCGCCCGCGAGACACCGCGAGCACGGGCGCTGCGGACAGCTCCGCTCACGCTCGACGACGACACGTTCCGCCTCCACAGCCGACCTGGCGCGGCGCGGGTCATCTTCCTCGACTTCGACGGCCACGACGTGCGGCGTACGGCGTGGAACTCCGAGGGCTGGCCGAGCGGGTTCTGGCCCGGGTTCTCCCTCGACCGCGACCGGGACGAGTTCAGCGCCCAGGAGCGGGCGGTCGTGCGCGAGGTCTGGCAGCGGGTCGCCGAGGACTACGCGCCCTTCGACGTCGACGTCACCACCGAGGACCCCGGAGAAGCCGCCCTGACGCGCAGCAGCCGTCGCGACCAGCACTTCGGCATGCGGGTCGTCGTCACCGACACCACCGCTAGCCCGGTGCTACGGCGGGCGGCGCGCACGGTGTGCGGCGGCTGCGCCGGCCTGGCCTGGATGGACGTGTTCGACGAGCCCGACAACGCGAGATATCAACCCGCGCTCATCTTCGCCGACCAGCTGCGCCAGGACCCCTGGCAGATCGCCGAGACCATCAGCCACGAGGTCGGGCACACCTTCGGCCTGGTCCACGACGGTGACCACCGCGGGTCCTACCACCTCGGCACGCCGCCGTGGAGCCCCATCATGGGGGCCGGCGCCGCCGGGCTGAGCCAGTGGAGCCGTGGCGAGTACGCCGGAGCCCGCAACGTGGACGCCAAGCGCCGCCGGATCCCACTGCAGGACGACCTCGCGGTGATCGCCGCGATGACCGGATGGGTCCGCGACGACCACGGCGACTCCTCGCAAAGCGCGACCGCCCTGGGTGGTGGCGCGACCCAGACGGTGAGCGGGACGATCGGGCGAACGGGCGACGTGGACGTCTTCGCGCTCACCCGCACCTGCGACGCGCCGGCGACGATCCGTGCCACCCCCGCGGCGGTCGGGGCGAACCTCGACGTCTGGCTGCGCGTGCGCGACGCGCGGGGACGCGTGCTGGCCGACGCGAACCCCACCGCTACGGGCGAGCGCTGGAGCCCGGTCGTGCACGGGCTCGACGCCGCGGTCGAGCTGGCGTCGGTGCGCGGCACGTCGTACGTCGAGGTCCGCGGCGGCAGCCAGGGTTCGCCGGCGACCGGGTGGAGCAGCTACGGCAGCCTCGGCGCCTACACCCTCACCGTCACGACCTGCGCCGAGACGGCCCGCCCCGGTCCGCCGCCGCCGGTGACGCAGCCCGACCCCGGGCCGCCGCCCAAGCTCGACCCGCAGTCCCCGCCCCCGCCGGCCGCTCGGGCACCACTCGCTCCCGCCGCCGTGAAGGTCATGCGCGGTCGCCGCGGCGGCAAGCGCAGCATCGTCGTGCGGTGGACGGCCGCGCGACCTCGGGGCAGCGACGTCACGGCGTACGTCCTGCGGGCCCGCAAGCACCAGGGCGGACGGATCGTCGCCCGCAAGCAGGGGCGCGTGCAGCCCGGCAAGCGCCGCGTCGAGTGGCGCGTCGGGGCCGGGGTCTGGAGCGTCCGCGTGGTCGCGCGCAGCCGGGCGGGGGCCAGTGCGACGCCCTGGACCGCCCGGGTCCGCGCCCGCTGACGTCATACGTCGCCGGAGCAATAGGTCGTCGGACGGATGACGCTGCCGGGCGACGTCATACGTCTGCGGCGCTATAGGTCTCCGGACGTACGACGTTGCAGGGGCGGGCGTCAGGCGGGGGTCGTGGGCTGCCCGGAGAGGCGGCGCAGCGCGGCCTTGACCACCGCGGCGTCGGAGGTGGGCCACAGCAGGGGCAGCGAGGAGCGCAGGAATCCGCCGTAGCGCGCGGTGGCGAGCCGGGAGTCGAGTACGGCGACGACCCCACGGTCGTCCATGCTGCGGATCAGCCGGCCGGCTCCCTGGGCGAGCAGGAGTGCGGCGTGGGTCGCGGCGACGGACATGAAGCCGTTGCGCCCCGCCTTGTCGGCGGCGCGCTGGCGGGCCGACATGAGCGGGTCGTCGGGGCGCGGGAACGGGATCCGGTCGATGATCACGAGCTGACAGGTCTCGCCGGGGACGTCGATGCCCTGCCAGAGGCTCAGCGTGCCGAAGAGGTTGGCGTGCGGGTCCTCGGCGAAGATCCGGGAGAGCTCCGGCAGCTGCGCCTCCCCCTGGACCATCGTGGTGAGGTGCGGCAGGTGCTCGCGCACGGCCTCGCCGGCCGCCTCGGCAGCCCGGCGGGAGGAGAACAATCCGAGGGTGCGCCCGTCGGCGGCGTCGACCAGGTCGACGATCTCCGCCAGGTGGGCGGCTGCGAGACCGTCGCGTCCGGGGGCCGGCAGGTGGCGGGCGACATACAAGATGCCTTGCTTGGCGTAGTCGAACGGCGAGCCGACGTCGAGGCCGGTCCACGGCAGCTCGTCGTCCTCGGGCTTGAGGCCGAGCGAGGTCGCGACAGCGCCGAAGTCACCGCCGAGCTTGAGCGTGGCGGAGGTGAACACGGCCGTCTTCTCACTCAGCAGTCGGTCGCGCAGCGTGCCCCACACCTGCAGCGGGGCGACGCACAGCTGGGGACCGCCGCGTCCCTGCTCGCGGACGTTGATCCAGAGCACGTCGTGCTCGCTGTTGGCGACCATCCGCTCGGCGTGGGCGAAGATCTCCTGAGCCCAGCCGCGGGCCTGCGTGAGACCGGCGTCGACCTCGCCGTCCGAGCCGCGCTGCTTGGCACTGTCCCCCAGCGCGGAGATCAGCGCGCGCGCGGCGTCGCGCACCTCGGCGAGGACGTCCTTGAGCTCCTCGTCGAGCTCGTCGATGCGCCCCGGCTGCCGGTTGGCGAGTACGTCGCGCAGCGCCTCGCCGGCGTCGGCCAGGGCGTCAGCGGGATTGGTCACCGCACCGTCACCGACGTGGCGGGCCGCCCGCCGCGACGCGCGCTCCACCTCGGGCGCCGATAGCTCGTCCGTGGCGGCCTGGGTCACCCGCGCGACCAGCTCGTGGGCCTCGTCGATGACGACCGCGTCGTAGTCGGGCAGCATCGGCACGCCCTCGATCGCGTCGATGGCCAGCAGCGAGTGGTTGGTGATCACCAGCTGGGCGCGGTGCGCACGCTCCTTGGCCTGCTCGGCGAAGCACTCCTGGCCGAAGGGGCACCTGCTGGCGCCGAGGCACTCCCGATGGGACACCGACACCTGCCGCCAGGCGCGCTCGGTGTGCCGCGGGGCGTGGTCGCGCTCTCCGGTGCCGCCCTCGGATGCCTGCTCCTCGACCCACTCGCGCAGCTCGAGCACCTCGGCGCCCGCGTTGCTGACCTCCTCGATGTCGACCAGCGCGCCCTGGTCGCTCGGGACGCCCTCGCGGATGCGGTGCAGGCAGGCGTAGTTGCCGCGGCCCTTGAGCACGGCGTACGACGACGGGCTGAAGCGATCGCCGAGCGCGCCGATCAGCGCCGGGAGGTCGCGCTCGACCAGCTGGTGCTGCAGCGCGAGGGTCGCGGTGGCGACCACGACCCGCTTGCCGTGCAGCAGCGACGGGACGAGGTAACCCAACGACTTGCCCGTGCCGGTGCCGGCCTGGACGAGCAGGTGCTCACCCTCGCCGAGCGCGTGGGCGACGGCCTCGGCCATCGCCACCTGACCCGCCCGCTCCTGGCCACCCAGACCCTCGACGGCGGTGGCCAGGAGCTCGCGGACCTCAGACGACGGCACCGGTGTCGCTCGGGTCGCGCTCCGTGCGCTTGACCTTCTCGGTGCGGGCCATCGGCCACTTCTTGCTGAACTGGATCGCCAGCGGGGCGGCCGTGAAGATCGAGGAGTACAGACCCACCGTCAGACCGATGAGCAGCGCGATGGAGAAGTCCTGCAACGAGTCGCCACCGAGTACGGCGAGCGCCGCCAGGATGAACATCGCGCCCAGACCGGTGTTGATCGTGCGCGGCGCGGTGTCGAGGCACGCCGTGTTGCACACGTCGGCGAACTTCGTGCCGTGGCTGGCGCGCCACTGCTCGCGGATGCGGTCGAAGACGACGATGGTGTCGTTGACCGACAGACCGATGACGCTGAGGATCGCTGCCAGGAAGACGCCGTCGATCGGCTTGCCCAGCCAGGCGAAGATGCCGACCACGATGATCACGTCGTGGACCATGCCGATCATCGCCGAGGTGGCGAACGTCCACTTGAACCGGACCGCGAGATAGAGCATCTGCGCGGCGATCGCGATGAGGAACGCGATCAGCGCCTTGGTGCGCAGCTCGTTGCCGAGGCTTGCCCCGATGGACTGGTCGTCGACGATCTCGGCCTCGCCACCACCGATGTCGGCGATGGCGTCACGGATGCGGTTCTCCTCCTCGTTGGAGATCCGCTCGGTCCGGATGAGGATGTCGGCCTCGCCGGCGGACTGGACGACTGCGTTGGGGTAGCCGAGCTCGGCCACAGCCTCGCGCGCCTCGTCGACGTCGACGGTCTCGGCGGTGGAATACTCCACCTGGCGACCGCCGGTGAACTCGATGCCGTAGTTGAGCCCCTGGAAGGCGATGCCGGCGAGGGAGAACACCATGAGCGCGCCGGAGATACCGAGCCACAGCTTGCTCTTGCCCATGAGGTCGGGGTTCCTGCGCCGGAGGTACTTGCGGAAGCGGCTGATGTCGCCGATGCCGGTGATCTGCGGGCGCTTCTCGAGCCACTTCGAGCGCAGCACGATCTCGGTGAGCACCCGGGCCACGACCAGCGCGGAGAACATCGAGGCGATGACACCGATCGACAGCGTGACACCGAAGCCGCGCACCGGACCCGCCGCGAGGAAGAACAGCAGCGCGGCCGCGAGCAGCGTGGTGATGTTGGAGTCGAGGATGGCCGACCAGGCCTTGTTGTAGCCGATCGCCATCGACCGTCCGAGCCCGCGCTCGGGCCGCTCGGCGTACTCCTCACGCGCGCGCTCGAAGACCAGCACGTTGGCGTCGATCGCCATGCCGATCGCCAGCACGAAGCCGGCCAGACCCGGCAGGGTCAGGGTCGCTCCGAGCATCAGCAGCAGGGCGAAGGAGATGACGGCATAGGTCCCGAGCGCGATGGTCGCGAGCAGACCGGAGAGCCGGTAGACGATCGCGATGAACAGACCCGTGAGGATCAGACCGATGACACCCGCCTCGATCGAGGCGTCGATGGCCGCCTCGCCGAGCGTCGGGCCGACCTGGCGCTGGTCGATGACGTCGACCGGCACGGGCAGCGAGCCGCCCTCGATGAGCACGGCCAGGTTCTTGGCCGACTCGAGGTCGAAGTTGCCGGTGATGGTGGTGCTGCCGCCGGGGATGCCGACGTTGCAGTTGACCGACTCGGCGACCTGAGGCGAGGAGATGATCTCGTCGTCGAGCTTGATCGCGACCCGGCGTTGCGGGTCGCCGACCGGGTTGCAGGCCGCGTCGGCGGTCAGGTCACGCCACTTCGACCCGCCCTGACCCTGGAAGTCGATGTTGACGAACCACCCGGTGCCCTGCGAGGGGTCGTTGGCCTCGTTGGCACCCGAGACCTCGTTGCCGCTGATCACGGTCGGGCCGATCTCGATCGGCAGACCGTCCTCGTCGAGGACCACCTGGTTGGCCTCGTCGCTGGACTCGGGCGGCTCACCGTCTTCTCCCGACTGCGCCACCCCGACAACCCTGTGCATAGTCAGCTGGGCCGTCTTACCTACTACTTGACGAGCTTCCTCGGGGTCGTCGTAGCCGGGCAGCTCGACGATGATCCGGTTCTCCCCCGAGCGCGCCAGCGTCGGCTCGGCGACACCGAGGGCATCAACGCGGTTCCGGAGGACAGCCAAGGTCCGCTCTGTCGCCTCGGCGTCGGCGACGGTGCCGTCCGGGGAGTCCTTGGTCTCGAGCGTGATCGAGACGCCGCCCTCGAGGTCCAGGCCCAGGCGGGGCTCCTGGGTCAGCGTGAGGGCCACCGAGCCGCCGAGCACGAGCACGACGAGCACGAGGCGCAGCCAGATGGCTCGAGTCATGATCCTCATCTTCCCTTGGGCCGCGGACGCAGCCGTCGAACATCCCCAGCGCGTCGCGGCGGAGGGCCAAACCCGCAGAACTGTACGCGGGCCTCACAGGCTCGCAACGGACGGGCGCGCCCGGAGGTTCCGCGACCACGTCGCGGAACCGGGCCGGGCGGCTGCGTCAGAACGAGACGGTCGGGGGCGCGACGTTGCCCTCGGGCGCCTCGTAGAACTCCCGCTCCTTCACCCCGGCCATCCCGGTCATCAGCATCCACGGGATGGTGCGCACCAGGCCGTTGAGCTTCGCGACGGCGTCGTTGTAGTACTGCCGGGCGAAGGAGAGCTGGTTCTCGGTGTCGGCGAGCTGGGTCTGCAGCGACTCGAAGTTGGCCGACGCCTTGAGCTCGGGGTAGTTCTCGGCCACGGCCATCACGCGGACCAGCGCCTGGTCGAGCTGCTGCTCGGCGGCGGCTTTCGCGGCGACGTCGTTGCCGCGCGCCGCACCCGCGGCGGCCGCGCGGGCCTGGGTGACCTCGTCGAAGACCCCGCGCTCGTGGGCGGCGTACCCCTTGACGGTCTCGACCAGGTTCGGGATCAGGTCGGCGCGGCGGGTCAGCTGGATGTCGATGCCGCCGAGCGCCTCCTGCGCGGCGATGTCGGCCTTGCGCAGCTTGTTGAAGCCGGTGATCACGAACAGGGCGAGGATCACCAGGACGGCGATCACGATCAGGGTGGGGATCACGAAAGGGACTCCTTCTCAAAGACGTGCACGACGTGGGGGTCTGCGGGACGCAGGCGACGAACCGGGCGACTCACCAGGAGCCGCCGCCTCCGCCCCCGCCGCCACCGCCGCCGCCTCCGCCGCCGCTCGACGAGGAGGACTGGGTGGCCTGGTAGGCGCTGATGGAGCTGGACAACGCGCTGTCGAAGCTGCCCAGCGAGTCGGAGAACGAGCCGACGGAGCCGGCCCCGACCCACGCGGCGGTGTGCACGTAGCTCGGGGCGGGGGCAGGCTGCCCCGTCTCGACCTCGTACTTGCGCTGCCACGCGTCGGCGCAGTCGAACGCGACCGCCCAGGGGATGAACGCGGTGTAGAGGTCCTTGCGGGCGCTGAAGTCGAAGCGCGCCTCGGCCGAGTCGGTCGAGAGGATGCGCACGAAGCCGGCCACGCGCGACCACAGCTCGCGCCCGCGGTCCGTACGTCGGGTGCCGGTGCCGGTGCGGATCGCACCGACCGCTCCGGCGGCGAAGGCGAGGAACGGCAACGCCACCAGGCTGAGGTGGAAGGGGTTCCAGATCGCCAGCACACCGCCGAGGATCGCGGCGACGATGGCGAGCAGGACGGTCGCCGCCTCCGACCCGCGGCGCTCGATGTAGCCGTCCGAGCGGGCCCAGGCCGCGGCGTCCGAGTCGATGCCCGCCACCGCGGTGCTCAAAGTGGTGCCGGAGTCGACCGACCCGTCGGCGGAGAAGACCCCGCCGGGGTGGCTGACGCCGAGTGCCTGCGCAAGCTGGCGACTGACCGGGTCGGCTTTGCGCCAACCCGCGGAGTCCGCGAGGCCCGTGACCGTCCAGGTGTCGTCGTCGACCTGCTCGAGCTCGATCAGGCCCTGCTCGGCCTGGTGCAGCAAGGTGGCGACGAGAGCGTGGCCGCCGGTGGACTCGTGCACGACGTAGTGGCCCTGCACCGGACCGATCCCCTCCGGCGGGGCATACATCAGCGGGGTGCCGGGCGGGTGCTCGACGACCGCGCTGGCGCGACGCCAGCCGTAGCCGCACGTGAGCAGGCCGAGCACGAGCAGGACGCCGACCGGCCAGATGCTGGTGCCGAGCACCGGCTCCCACGTGCGCGACCACGGGGGGAGGCCCAGGTCGGGGGGCGACACCGGGACGGCGGCACGGATCGTCAATGCCGTGCGCCGCGGCAGCTGCGGGACGGTGATCGTGAGGTCACGCGAGCTGGTGCCGGTGACGACGCAGCCGGGCTCACCGCCGACCCAGCACTCCACCGGGCCCTCGGGAGCCTCGGGCAGCCGGACCGTGATCGTGCCGCCGTTGATGCCCATCTCCCACCCACGCGGGATGAGGTCCCAGTGGAACACCGAGGACTCCCCGTCGTCGGACGGCAGCAGCGCGCCCTCGACGGCGTAGTCGATCTCGTAGGTGTGGATGCCGGCCGGGAGGAAGACCGACTCCTCGCCGATCCGCGCGACCCGGAAGCGCCTGCCGTTCTCCCAGCTCATGGCGACCGCGGCGGACCCGCCGTCCTGGGTGATCTCGATGTCACGCGGGGTCAGCCTTGGTCCGCCGTCCTGGCCGTGGGTGTCCCAGTAGCGGAAGATGCCGCGGCGGCCGCTGGGCATCTCGACCTCGAGGGTCTCCTCGGCGGTCAGGCGCCCGTCGGCGTCGACCTCGAAGGCGGCGTCGTAGGTGTCGATGACCGACGGGTCGCTGCCGGACCCGCCGTCGCCACCGGCGGCCTGCTCGACGACCACCGGCACGAGCAACGCCACGAACCCGAGCACGGCGACCACGACCGTGGCGATGATGCGACCCATGGCCGCAGCCTAGGGCAGATCGAACGGCGCAGACGCCAACCTCAGACGGCGTACGGCGCGAGGGCTCCGGCCAGGTCGTCGTGGGCGCGTCCGCGGACGCGGGTGCCGTCGCCGGTGTGCTCGAGCTCCTCGATCTCGCCCTGCTCGTGGAGGCGGTTGAGCAGGTCGCCACGCTCGTAGGGCACGAGCGCGTCGAAGCTGACCTCCGGGCGCGGCAGCTCCTTCTCGATCGCGGCGAGCACGTCCTCGATGCCCTCACCCGTGCGGGCGGAGATGACGACGCTGTGGGGCTCGCGCTGGCGCAACCGGGCCAGCACGAGCGGGTCGGCGACGTCGGCCTTGTTGATCACGACGAGCTCGGGCACCGATGCCGCCTCGATGTCGGCCAGCACCGCTCGGACGGCGCTGAGCTGACCCTCGGGGTCGGGGTGCGATCCGTCGACCACGTGCACCAGCAGGTCGGCGTCGGCGACCTCCTCCAGCGTCGAACGGAACGCCTCGACGAGCTGGTGCGGGAGGTGGCGGACGAACCCGACAGTGTCGGACATCGTGTAGACGCGACCGTCGGAGGTCGTCGTCCGTCGCGTGGTCGGGTCGAGGGTTGCGAACAGCGCGTCCTCGACGAGCACGCCGGCGTTGGTGAGGCGGTTGAGCAGCGAGGACTTGCCGGCGTTGGTGTAGCCGGCGATCGCGACGCTCGGCACCGCGTTGCGGCGGCGCTCGGTCCGCTTGGTGTCGCGGGTGCCCTTCATCGCGGCGAGCTCGCGGCGGAGCTTGGCGATCTTGGTGTTGATGCGACGCCGGTCGGTCTCGATCTTCGTCTCACCGGGACCACGACCACCGATGCCCTCACCACCGGCGACCCGGCCACCGGCCTGACGGGACAGGTTGCCACCCCAACCGCGCAGTCGCTGCTTCATGTAGGACAGCTGGGCCAGCTCGACCTGCGCCTGACCCTCCTTGGACTTCGCGTGCTGGGCGAAGATGTCGAGGATCAGCGCCGTGCGGTCGACGACCTTGACCCCGATCTTGTCCTCGAGGTTGCGCAGCTGGCTCGGAGCGAGCTCGCCGTCGCAGATCACCGTGTCGGCGCCGCTCGCGGCGACGATCTCACGCAGACCCTCGACCTTGCCGCGACCGATGTAGGTGGCCGGGTCGGGCGAGGAGCGGCGCTGGTAGATCGCGTCGAGGACCTCGGAGCCGGCAGTCTCGGCGAGCAGCGCGAGCTCGGCCATGGAGTTCTCGGCGTCCTCGACCTTGCCCTCGGTCCAGACCCCGACGAGGACGACCCGCTCGAGGCGGAGCTGGCGGTACTCGACCTCGGTGATGTCCTCGAGCTCGGTGCGCAGGCTCGCCACACGGCGCAGCTGGTGGCGCTCGGCGAGGTCCATCTCACCGGCGGTGAGGACCTCCGGGTCGGGCTCGGCGTCGGGGTCGACGAAGGCGTAGCCGGACTCCCAGTCCTCGTCCTCCCAGCCCTCGGTCGCGTCGAGAGCGGCGGAGAGGTCGACCGGCTGGGCGCCGGTCGTGTCGGAGTTCTTGTCATGAGCCGTCATGGAGTGCGTCATCACCTGCTGCAACGTCGGGGTGGGAGGAAACCTTCCCCGATCGTGGCACGCGGAACCGCTGCTGGCGACCGGGTGTCGCCTCAGTCGTCCGGCAGGTGCGCGACCCCGGACGCCACGAGGACGGCGGGACCGATGAGCACGAGGTGCTCCTCGTCGGTCCAGGCGACGGCGAGCTCGCCGCCGGGGACGTCGACGCGATAGGTCACCGCTCCCTCCCCCGGCGCCGGAGCCACTCGACCGTCGGCCAGCACGGTGGCGAGCATGACGGCGCACGCGCCCGTGCCGCACGAGCGGGTCTCCCCCGACCCGCGCTCGAAGACCCGGAAGGCGACGTGCTCGGGACCACGGCGTACGACGAACTCGACGTTCACCCCGTCCGGGTAGGCCACCTCGTCGTACGCCGGGGACTCGTGCAGCGGTCCGGCGTCGTCGAGGTCGTCGACGAAGACGACGGCATGCGGGTTGCCCACGTCGACGTGTGTGGCGGGCCAGCTCCGCTCGCCGACCGACACCTCGGTGTCGGCGAGCACGCGGGCACTGCCGAGGTCGACACCGATGCGCCCGTCGTCGGTGAAGGTGGCGACCTTGACGCCGTCACGGGTCGCGATCGGCAGACCACCGGTGGGGTCGACGCCGGCGTGCGTGACGAGGTACTGCGCGAAGACCCGCGTGCCGTTGCCGCACATCTCCGCCACCGAGCCGTCGGCGTTGCGGTAGTCCATGAACCACTCGGCCTGCTCGCGCGCGGCGACCGCAGCGGGGTCGTCGGTGGCGTCGGTGCGCACGACCCGGATCACGCCGTCGCCGCCGACGCCCGCGCGGCGGTCGCACAGCCACGCCACCTGGGCCGGGCTCAGGTCGGCGAGGGCCGTGCCGTCGTGGTCGGGCAGCAGCACGAAGTCGTTCTCGGTGCCGTGGCCCTTGACGAAGGGCACCTCGCGGTTGCTCATCGTCCTAGTGTGCCCGCGCGGCCGCGGTGCGCACGGCCGTGACCGCGGTGCGTACGCGCTCGGGGTCGTCGTGGGCGACCCAGGTCACGCGGTCGTCCTTGGTGAACCAGCTCTCCTGCCGACGGGCGAAGCGGCGGGTGCCGTGCACGGTCTGCTCGCGCGCCTCGTCCTCGCTGCAGCGTCCGTCGAGGTGGGCCAAGATCTGCTGGTAGCCGAGCGCGCGGCTCGCGGTGAGGCCGTCGCGCAGCCCGTGCGCCGCCAGCGTCTCGACCTCCGCGACGAACCCTGCCTCCCACATCTGCGCCACCCGCCGCTCGATCCGCTGGTCCAGGGTCGGCCGGTCGATGCGTACGCCGACCTGCACCACGCCCGGCAGCGCGTAGCGCGGCGGCGGCAGGGTCGCCCGGAACGGCTCACCGGTGAGCTCGACGACCTCCAGCGCACGCACGATGCGCCGGCCGTTGGCCGGCTCGATGTGGGCGGCCGCAGCCGGGTCGACCTCGGCCAGGCGCGCGTGCATCGCCGCGACGCCCTCGGCCTCGAGCTGCGCGGTCAGCCGTGCCCGCAGCTCCGGGTCCGTGCCGGGGAAGGTGAACTCGTCGACCACCGCACGCGTATAGAGCGCCGACCCGCCGACCAGGACGGGCACGCGTCCCCGGGCGCGGATCTCTGCGATCGCCGTACGCGCCCACTGCTGGAACTCCGCGACCGTCGCGGTCCGCTCGATGTCGAGGACGTCGAGCAGATGATGGGCGATCCCGCGGCGTTCGGCGAGCGGAACCTTCGCCGTGCCGATGTCCATGCCGCGATAGAGCTGGAAGGCGTCGGTGTTGACGACCTCGCCGTCGAGCGCCTCGGCGAGGTCCAACGAGAGTGCCGTCTTCCCCGCCGCCGTCGGGCCCACGACGGCGACCACCGGCGGACCGGCGTACGACGTGGGGGCGGCGGGTGAGGTGCGGCTCATGGCCCGCACATTGTCGTGCGAGCGCCTCGTCCCGGCATAGCCGGGCCGTCGCCGGGTAGGACTCCCTCCATGAGTGCCCACCCCGACGACCCGAAGCAGGGCCCCGCGAACCACGGTGCGGCGCGTGCTCCCGGCGACCTCGACGCACCGACGCCGCCCGGCGGCCCGCAGCGCGCCGACCAGCCCGGCGGGAGCCTGCCCCCGGTCGAGGACCCGATGCCCGACCCGCAGCCGGAGATCCACCCCAGCAGCACGCCCGACGGTCCGAGCACCGTGCCCACGCCCGATGCCGTGCCCGAGCCGGACCCCCACGAGAACCCGGGCGGAGCCGACACCGGCGCCCAGGCGTTGCAGCAGGAGAACGCCGAGACGTCGCTCGACCAGCCCTCGACGTGAAGGAGTCCGCGATGGACGACGCCAACCCGCACCACGAAGCAGCTCGTTCCTCCACCCCCGGGTCCACCGGCCCGCAGGGCGCAGCCGGCGGCATGGGGATCAGCTCGGAGCGCCAGGGTCCGGACGTGCCCGACGACGGACGGGAGCGCCCGCGCAGCGACATCGAGGGCACCGGGACGGTCGGAAGCGCCCGAGACCACACCGACGGCACCACCACGCTGAGCGCTGCCGAGACCGCCGCGGTCTCCACCGATCTGCCCGAGGAGAGTGCCGGTGGGGTCGAGCCCCACCCCGACCCCGTCCCCTCCCACGAGCTGGGCAACAAGAACCCCGGTCACCAGCGCTCCTGACCCCCGCGTAACCTCCGCCCGGCTCGATCGATGATCCGGGTGTGACCGACCCCTGCTGCGCACACGTCGGGCTCGACGGCTCCCCCAGCCACGCGAGCGCAATCGGGCGGCGTGCGCTGCTGATGGCCGGCGCCGGCGTCATCACCACTGCCGCGGTGGCGACCCCGGCAGCGGCCGGTCCGCGCGTGCGCCGGCATCGGTTCACCGGCCGGTTCACCGGGGTGGGGACCCCCGACTGGCACTACCTCCCCGTGCGCGTGCCCCGCGGGGTGCGCGAGATCGAGGTCTCCTACACCCACTCGCCGATCGACACCGGGCTGGGATTCAGCCTGAACGTCGTCGACCTCGGGGTCTTCGACGCCAACGGCCACACCGGGACGGCCGCCGCGGCGGGTTTCCGGGGCTGGTCGGGCGGCGCCCGGAAGGGCTTCCACATCAGCCGTCGGCGCGCCACGCCCGGCTACCTCCCGGGCCCCATCGACCCGGGCGTGTGGCACGTCGTCCTCGGACCGGTGGCGATCGTGCCACCCGGCGTTGCCTGGACGGTGACGGTGACCCTGCACTTCGGTCGACCGATGCGCCGCTTCCAGCCGCAACCGCCGCCGCGGCGGGTCCCGCGCACCGGACCGGGCTGGTACCGCGGCGACTGCCACACCCACACGGTCCACTCCGACGGTCAGGAGACCCAGCCCGCGTTGGCTCGGCGCGCGCTCGCCGCCGGACTGGACTTCATCGGGTCGACCGAGCACAACACCTCGTCAGGCTCCCTGACCTGGGGACGCCACGCGCCGGCGGGGCTCCTGGTGCTGCCGGGCGAGGAGGTGACCACGCGCGCCGGACACTGGCTGGCGCTCGGTCTGCCCGCGGGCAGCTGGATCGACTGGCGGCACCGCCCGGGCCAACGCGGTCTGGCTGCGGCGACGCAACGGGTGCGTGGCCTCGGAGGCATCGCCGTGGCTGCCCATCCGTTCGTCCCCATCCCGGGCACCGGCTGGGAGTTCGGCCACGACTACGCCGACATGGACGCGGTCGAGATCTGGAACGGTCCGTGGACCGCCGACGACGAGGTCGCGGTCACGGCCTGGCACGCCATGCTGGTGACGGGGCGGTTCGTCCCGGTGATGGGCAACTCCGACACGCACGGCCCCGGCACGCCGATCGGCACTCCCCAGACGGTGGTGCACGCCAGGACGCTGTCGGTGCCGGCGGTCGTCGCAGGGCTGCGCCGAGGACGGTCGTGGATCGCGGAGTCGTCCACGGTGGACCTGTCGTTCACGGTCCGCAGCGGCGGCCGCACGGTGTCGTGCGGGCAGCGGCTGCGCGCCACGTCCGGCGCCCGGGTGCCGGTGCGGCTCGTGGTCCGCGGCGCACCCCACTGCCTCGTCCAGGTCATCGGACCGCTGGGTCCGCTCGCCGGGGCGTTCACGGGCGCGGCCGGCAGGGCCGAGGTGCGGGTGACCGTGCCGGCGGCCCTGGTTGCGTTCGTCCGGGCCGAGGTACGCCGCCTCGACGGCACCCCGGAGGTCAACCCGCTGGCGGGCGTGCTCGGCCTCGCGATGGTGGCGATGACCAACCCGATCTTCCTGCGCTGACCGAGCCCCTACGGACGACGGCCCGTCACCCCCCGTGAGGTGACGGGACGTCGCGGTCCGTGGCGCGCGTCGGTCAGCCGGCCGGTGGGGTCCGCGGCGTGCGGGAGACCCCGCACAGCGCGTCCTTCACCGACAGCGTGATGTCGCCGATGATCGGGATGTCGTAGGCCGTCACGTCGAGCACGGTCGAGCCGACACAGTTGACGATCCCGGTGCCACCGACGCCGTCGAGACCCACGGGCTGGCCCAGCAGCTTGCGGACCCGCAGGTTCGTGATCGCGTCGACCGCGAAGAACCCGTTGCCCGGGTCGAAGCGCAGACCCGCCCCGCCGAGGTCGACGCGGACGCTGCCACCCAGGATCGGGTGGCGGCAGCCGTCGAACCCGCACTCACCGTCGAACTCGGTGGTGTTGAGGTAGACGTCACCGCCGTTGTCGATGTCGAGGCTCCCGGTCAGCTCGAGCAGCCGGACGCGCAGGTTGCGCACGTCCATGCCGCTGGAGGGGTCCACCAGGTTGAGCGTGGTGTGCTCGCTGGCGGCGAACCGGATGGTGCCGAGCTCGGGGTTGGCGATCCCGGCGCCTGGGAGGCATGCCTCGTCACCGGCCATGCAGACGTCCAGGGACGCCGGCAGCGGGTCGGCGATCGAGCCTTGCAGACCGTCGAAGTCGAACGACAGCGAGTTCGTCGGCTCCGACGCCCTGTACTGCAGGCTCATCGCCCCGCTGCCGTCGTCCTGCAGGCCCAGGCGCAGGTGGGGCACCAGGTGGTCGATGACCGCGTTGACGTTGCCGGTCACGGCACCGCCGTCGTCGGTCTGCTCCAGCCCGAGGGTGAACACCTTGCCCGCGACCGTGTCGAGCAGCACCTCCGGCATGCCGCCGAGGCCGGCCTCGATCTCGCGCAGGCCGGTGATCCGCCCGGCGAGCGTCGTGCCCGTCGGCCCGGTGCGGACCGTGAGCCCGTCCTCGGTCGGCATCGGCAGCGCCGTACCCCCGTGAGCGTTCAGCTCGAGCAGGCCGATGGGCTGTCCGCCGGTGCCGAAGCGCACCTTCTCGCCCTCCATCTGGACCTGCAGCAGCCCGGGGATCTCCTCGATCCGCAGGTCGAGGTCCGTGGCGCCGTCGAAGATGCCGTCGGCGTCGTGGGCCTGGATCCTCACCAGGTCGATCGGAGCCGAGCCCTCCACGGTCACGGCGCCGCTCTCGCCCAGGGCCAGCGCGAGGCGGCCCGGGGCGTCGAGGACGTGGGCGTCGAGCTGCAGACCGTCCTGGTCCACGACCACGTGCAGCGGCGTCGGGGCCAGCCGCAGGTCGATGCCGAGCTCGCCGCTGTCGTCCCCGAGCGCGAGGTCCATGCCCTCGAACCCGGGCAGCTTGAGCCCGATCGACTGGGTGTCGTTCGCGGTGTCGCTGACGAGGTTGAGGTACGCCGGGTCGTCGAGCGTCTGGATCATCCGGTTCTGGCCGTAGCCGACCTCGAACTCCGTCACCGGTGCGCTCGCGGTGAGCGAGCCCTGCCCGTCGGCGCCCAGCTCGAACGCCAGCGACCGAGGCACGTCGGTGAGGCCGAGCAGCAGGTCAGTGACCGGCCGGCCGTCCACGACCTCGCGACCCTCCACCCGCAGCGACGGCAGCGGCCGGTCGGCCTCCACACTCGCGGCGAGACCGTCGGCGGTGTCGCCGGCGAGACCGAAGGACACGGTGCCGTCGACCTGGGCCAGCTCGACACCGGCGCGGAAGACCTTCGCGCCACCGGAGTCGTCGTCGAAGCTGACCTCGATGTCGGTGGGCTTGTCGGTGGTCAGGCTCGCGGCCAGGTTCTGGGTCGAACCGAGCTCCACCGCGACCGTGGCCGACCGCGGAGCCTCGCTGAAGGCCGCGGCGAACCGCTGCTCCGCACCCGCAGCCGACGCGTCGGCGTCCACCGCCCCGGAGACCTTCAGCGCACCGCTCGCGGTGCTGGCCACCTGCAACGCCGCACCCTCGTCGTCGAGGACGACATCAGCCCGGAACCCGCGCGGTGCAGTGCCCTCGCGGGCGTCGTACCCGAAGCGGAAGGACTCGCTCGCGCCCGGCAGCTCGAGGACGGCCTGCACGCTCGCGGGAAGCGGCGCGGCGACGTCGCCCAGCCGGGCGATCTCCAGGCGCGGCACGATCGTGGTCAGGCTGCCGCGCGGGTCGATGTCGAGGTCGAGGCCGCGGGAGCTGCCCGAGTAGCCGAGGGCCACCGCGCCGGTCACGAGGCTGACGTTGGCCAGCAGGTCGGGCGCACCGTCGCCGGTCACGTCGATCGGCTCGGGGACGCCCATCCGGGCGCGGAACTCCCGAGCCAGACGCTTGCCGTCCCCATCGACATACACCGAGCGCCACTGGAAGCTGGTGACGTCGAGCAGGTCGTCGAGCGGCGTGCCGGTGCGAACCTTCGACACCAGGCCCTCGACGATCGCATCGACCGGTCGGCCGGCCTCGCGCACCGTGGTGACCAGACCGTCGTTGAGCTGGGTGAGCAGGTCCTGGAGCCCCGTGCTGTCGAGCAGGTGCACGACGCCCGAGTCGACCATCGACACGAGGTCGTCCAGCGGAGTGTCCCCACCGGTGAGCAGACCCACCAGCTCGCCGAGCGAGAGCGGCTTGTCGGTCCCGGTCACGATGCCGGTGACCCCACCGAGGAGGCTGCCGAGCAGCGACGTGAGGCCGCCGATCGGACCGTGTACGACGGGTGCCGGCGTGCCGGCGTCGTCGCCGACGTAGAAGACGACCTCGTCGTCGCTCGCCGCGTAGACCCCGTCACCGGCATATGCCGCACCGGCCGTGGTCATGCGCGAGGGACCGGAGACCGCGACCTCGCGGATCGCGCGGCCCGAAGCCGTGGTGACGACCTCCTCGCCCTGGCCCTCGAAGACCAGGCTGAGGGGCTCGTCGCTGAGCGGGTCGCCCAGACGCTCGCTGCCAGGGGTCGCATCGACCAGCTGGGCTTCGAGTCGAGCGGTCCTGCCCGGGTCGACGCGGGTGTCGCCGCGATAGAACACGCGCGTCGCCCGCTTCGCCAGACTCGTCGTGGCCGAGCCCGGCGCGGAGCCCAGATAGTGGTCGTCCTCCCCCGCGACGGCGGTGACCGTGAGCGATCCGGCCGGCAGGTCAGGGAGGTCGAAGGTCGCGGACGCGACGCCCGCGGCGTCGGTGGTGACCTCTTCGGTGCCGACGCCGGGCACCTCGATGGTCACCGGACGCTCGCCGAGCGCGGAGCTCACACCGGTGCTGGCGTGGCGGGTGTTCACCGTGACCGTGAGGTCCTCACCGGTCACGACCCTGGCCGGCAGCGACACGTCGACCGCCGACCCGTTGGCCAGCGTGACCGTCCGGACCGGCTGAGCCGACTCCGACTGGTTGGTGCAACCGAGGTTCAAGAAGCCGGACCGGACCGAGTTGCGGATCCACGAGCGGATGACGTACTGCCCGCGCGGCTGTCCGATCGCGTTCCACGTCGTGGTCAACGTGCCGGTGTCGTCACGCCGCGCGGTGTGCACCACGGCGTTGTCGCTCGCCCGCCGCACCTCGACGCGGGAGTACGGCGAGCCCTGGCCGAGGGTGCAGTTGTTGGATGCGCCCGACTCGGTGATCGTGACCCGACCCGAGACGGTCGCGTTGTTGCCCGGGGCGGTCAAGGCGGCCTGCGCGGGCAGTGCCGGCAGCACCGCCAACGCGAGGCCACCGGTCAGCGTCACCGCCAACAGTCGGACAGGACGGCCGCGGCGACGTATGCGCCGGGCCATGGGAGGAGGGGTACCCATGGGTCTCCTTCGACAGGTCGGGGTGCCGTCCACGGCGACGGCACACCTCACCGGCATCAACCCCCGAGGCGTTCCGGAGGTGCGGGTGGTTCTGCTGTGGCCCGAAGGTGTCTTGTGAGACTGCTGGGATCTTTGATAGTGACGGGGATCACGCGGCAGGTGGGCGCGGTCGCCGACCGACCACCGTTGTCAGCCGCAGGCCGGCGCCGGCGGCAGCGGCGCCGGGATGCCGACGGCCGGCATGCCGAGCCCGACGCCCTTGGCGGCAGGAGCGGCGCCCTGACGCAGGTCCCACGCGTCACCGGAACGCGTGCGGCGTACGTCGAGGACGGTGCCGTCGGCGACCAGGTGGTGGGGCGCGGCATAGGTGACCTCGACGCTGACGACGTCGCCGGGACGGATGCCCTCGACGGCCGTGCCGTCGGGACGGGTCGGGGTGAAGTGCACGAGCCGGTTGTCGGGACCGCGGCCGCTCAGGCGGCGGGTCTGGGTGTCCTTGCGCCCCTCCCCCTCGGAGACCAGCAGGTCGACGCGGCGACCCACGAGGCGCTTGTTCTCCTCCCAGGCGATGTCGTTGACCAGTGCGACGAGGCGCTCGTAGCGCTCCTGCACGACCGCCTTGGGCACCTGCTCCTCCAGGACGGCGGCGGGGGTGCCAGGACGCTTGGAGTACTGGAACGTGAACGCGCCGGAGAAACGTGCCTTCTCGACGACCGCCATCGTCGCGAGGAAGTCCTCCTCGGTCTCGCCGGGGAAGCCCACGATGATGTCGGTGGTGATCGCGGCGTCGGGGATGGCGGCCCGGACGCGGTCGATGATGCCGAGGAACTTCGACTGGCGGTAGGAGCGGCGCATCGCGCGGAGCACCTGGTCGGAGCCCGACTGCAGCGGCATGTGCAGCGACGGCATCACATTGGCGGTCTCGGCCATCGCCTCGATCACGTCGTCGGTGAACTCCGCCGGGTGCGGGGACGTGAACCGGACCCGCTCGAGCCCGTCGATCTCGCCGCACGCGCGCAGCAGCTTCGAGAACGCCTGGCGGTCACCGAACTCGACGCCGTAGGCGTTGACGTTCTGCCCCAGCAGCGTCACCTCGCTGACGCCCTCGGCGACCAACGCCTCGATCTCGGCCAGGATCTCGCCGGGGCGGCGGTCCTTCTCCTTGCCGCGCAGGCTCGGCACGATGCAGAAGGTGCAGGTGTTGTTGCAGCCGACCGAGATCGACACCCACGCGGCGTACGCCGACTCGCGCTTGGTCGGGAGCGTGGACGGGAAGACCTCCAGGCTCTCGATGATCTCGACCTGGGCCTCCTCGGCGACCCGCGCCCGCTCCAGCAGCACCGGCAGCGACCCGATGTTGTGGGTGCCGAAGACGACGTCGACCCAGGGCGCCTTGCGGGTGATCTCGCCGCGGTCCTTCTGCGCCAGGCAGCCACCGACAGCGATCTGCATGCCGGGGTTCTTCGCCTTCGCCGGCGCCAGCTGGCCCAGGTTGCCGTAGAGCTTGTTGTCGGCGTTCTCCCGCACCGCGCACGTGTTGAACACCACGACGTCGGCAGCATCGGCCTCGGCGGCGGTCGGGTCGAAGGCGACGTACCCCGCGTCCTCCAGGAGCCCGGTCAGGCGCTCGGAGTCGTGGACGTTCATCTGGCACCCGTGGGTGCGGACCTCGTAGGTGCGCGGCCCGGCGTGGACCGGACTGGAGTCAACACTGCTCATAACGACACCAGGGTACGGCGGCGGAGGCGATGCTCCGGCGCCGCACCCTGGTGCGCGCTGCTTCGTGCAGAAGTCAGTGACGGCAGGTCACTTGGGAGGCATCCGGATACCGCCGTCGACCCGGATCACCTCGGCGTTGAGGTAGGAGTTGGTGACGGCCTCGACGACCATCGAGGCGAGCTCCTCGCCGCTGCCGAGGCGCTTGGGGAACAGCACGTTGGCGCCCAGGTTGGCCTTGAACTGCTCGGCCGCCTCGCCCTCGCCGTAGATCGGGGTGTCGATCAGGCCCGGGGCGATGGTGTTGACGCGGATGCCGGCGGCGGACAGGTCGCGCGCGATCGGCAGCGTCATGCCGACCACGCCGCCCTTGGAGGCGGAGTAGCTGGCCTGGCCGATCTGGCCGTCGAAGGCGGCGACCGAGGCCATGTTGACGATCGCGCCGCGCTCGCCGGACTCCAGCGGCTCGGTCTGGCTCATCGCGGTCGCGGCGAGGCGGATGCAGTCGAAGGTGCCGATCAGGTTGATCGCAATGACCTTCGAGAACGCCGCCAGGTCGTGGGCCGACTCGTAGGCACCGTCGCGACCGATGGTCCGCTGCGCCCAGCCGATGCCGGCGGAGTTGACCAGGACTCGCAGCGGGCCCAGCTCCTTGGCCACCTCGACGGCGTTGATGATCTGGTCGGTCTTGGTGACGTCGACCTCGACGAACGCGCCGCCGATCTCCTCCGCCAGGGCCTGGCCCTTGTCGGCCTGCAGGTCGGCGACGACCACGTTCGCGCCACGGGCGGCCAGCTGGCGGCAGGCAGCTGCCCCGATGCCGGAGGCGCCGCCGGTGACGATTGCACTCACACCATTGATGTCCATGCTCGGAGCGTAGTGGTCCCGGTCACCCTCGCGACGTGGGCTCAGTCACTCTCGCGCCGGGGTGGCAGGGAGCCGCCCGGCGCCGACTCGCGGGCCTCGTCGAGCGCCGCCGACTCCTCGACCGCCGCCTCCT